>JAFGVM010000085.1 GCA_016937995.1 Candidatus Delongbacteria bacterium | reverse complement strand
TCTGGGGACGAATGGGAATCGTCCCCTACATCATAAATTATGAATTATTATTTATCTTTTCAATTTCTTAAGCATTTTCACATCAAGAATATCTTTTTTCCTAATTATATTTACAACATCCCTTCGCATAGGCTGTTCAGCATTGTTTTCTCCCGAAAAAGTCCAAAGGTCACAAGTAATCTCCCAAACCATTTCAAATAAGGTTGGCATATCACCTTTTACAAATTCTTCATCAAATTTGGAATCAGAAATATTTGATAGTTTTGTAATGTTTCTTTTCATTTTCATATTATTTTCCATAGAACCAAAATAGTACTTTAAATATACAAATATTTACTACTTTTTACAATAAAAAAAAGGGAACAAAAGTAGTTCCCTCACTTGAATATTAGATATTCCGTGTTGGACATTGGATATTCCGGGCGTATAGTGATACGCCCCTACACCATCTCACTGTCCATTACACAATTCGCATCGATCCCGCCTCTGGTATTATAATCAGTCTCGATCCTCAGATACTCAGGATCAAGCAGCTTGAACAGGTCATTATATATCCTGTTCGTTAAAGCTTCCTGATAGATACCAACATTTCTGAAAGAAGTTATATAATACTTCAGTGATTTAAGCTCAATAAGCTTTTTCTTAGGCACATATAAAATTCTCAGAACTCCAAAATCAGGAAGACCGGAGAATGGGCAAACTGCATTGAGTTCATCAGTATCGTAAGTAATTTCCTGCTTATTACCATTATAATCTATAGTTTCAAGTAATTCAGGTCTGATCGCACTTTCATCCTGAAATTCAAATGTCATTCCTTCTGCTTTTGGCATAATATGCTCCTTTGTTTAAATCGCATGAGGGAAGGCATGGGAGCCTTCCCCTACGGTTGTCATCCTCGTGCTTGACACGGGGATCCATTATTTTTATTGCGTTTTGGGGACGAAAAGAAATCGTCCTCTACGGTTGAACATTGAACATTCCGTGTTGAATATTGAATGTTCTATCTTTTCCTTATCACTTTCCCTTCTGCCATGACCATTGTTGGGAACGCTGCCAGATTCAATGGTTCTTTATCCCAGACGATAATACTTGCGGTCTTCCCTTTTTCAACTGTTCCAAGTATATCATCGATCTCAAGAAGTTTTGCATTCTTATATGTTATCACAGAAATAGCTTCTTCATCTGTCATTCCGTGGATCAGGAAATATTTTAAACTTTCTCTAAGGTTCGGTGTCCATATAACAGGATGATCTGTCATCAATCCAAATGTAGCTTTAGATTTCATCAGAAGTGAAGCATTTTGATAATAAGCATGAGCAAGTTCTATTTTACCACCAACTCCACCGAGAGGACCGAAGATAACCGGAATTCCTGCTTTCCCAAGTTCATCATAGATCTCTTTATGAAAAACATCACAGGTATGATCAGCAGTTGCTTTTAACTTATATTTTTTAACTAATTTGATCAGATAAAGAACGTCATCTTCCTTGTGAACATGTATCTTTGCTGTCTTTTTTCCTGCAAGAAGATCTAATATAGCTAACTCTTCCGGATCGAACTCAAGTACAAACTCTCTCTCTGCCTGTTTCTTCTGAAATGCCATTTCTTTTGCTGAAAGTTTCTCTTTGCATTTTGACTTCTTATTTATCTCATATATCTTTTTATCTCTGGTGATCTCAGCTTTTTCTTTCTTGATCAATAATTTATCAAATTTTTCTTCAAGCATAGAATAAACACCCATACGTGTATTAGGTCTATCCCCTTTCCAGTCTGTAGTAGATCTTGGATTGAAACCAAGAGCCATCTTGTATCCGTAATCCTTTATCTCTGCATCTTTTACATTATCAACGAAATGCCTGATCACTTTTGCTCTACCACCCAATAAGTTTCCGCTGCCCGGAACGACACAGCTGTAAAGAACTCCAAAATCTACTGCGTCTTTGAAAGCTCTGTCATCGAAATAGATACTGTTCAAAGGATCGTTCATAGGCATAAACTGTCTTGTGATATCATTACCTTCAGATTCACCCATAGGTTCGCCATCTCTGAACATACCGATGTGAGAGTGTGCATCGATAAATGCAGGTGTAACGAAACCTTCAAAGTCAAATTTCTGTTTCTTTGATGAAACTTCAACTACCTTATTACCTTCCACAACGATATATTTGTTCAGGTCTTTCTTTTTACCATCGTAAAGGACATTTGCTTTAATTACGATCTTCTTTGCCATATATATCTCCATGTTTAAATTTAGAAGTCAATATTTGTCATATTCGGACTTGATCCGGATATCCATAACGATTTATTTGTGGATCCCCGTGTCAAGCACGAGGATGACATTCTCCATTGTCCATTGTCAATTGTCCATTGTCAATTGTCCATTGTCAACTGTTTTAAATTTTCTTCCTCAGTTTTTCGATCTCTTCAAATGTAAAATGATTTCCCTGACCAATTCCCGGACAATCCTCCATAGCATTTATCCAGCTCTCCTCATCAGACATAATAGCATTCCAGAACGGAAAAGTTCTGCACTGTGTCGGTCTGGCTTCATATATTTTACAGCCTTTGATATAATCATCCCAGAATATACATGCTCCGTTACCCTGGTCTTTTAATACTACATAATCATCAAGTTTAGACAAATATCTTTTCTCAAGTTCGGATCTTGAATAATTGGTTTTCTCCAGTATAAGGTCCAGATCCCTTTGAAAAATAAATACATAACCTGATCGGGTGCAGCAATTACCGCACCTTTTACATTCAAAATCAACACCTTCATCATAGAAACTCATTTGATCTCCTCCATTAGAATAAGAAAAATAAGGATTTGTACGGGATATTACAATATTGTTTTTGCTTTTTTACGTGTATTTAAGTAAGGGTCGCAGATCTGCGACCCTTACTTAAACTCTACAATACTCCAAGCCTTTGTATTCCTCGTGAGAGATTATATTTGATTTTTCTCGAACGATTCCTTAGCTTAGTCAGTATAAAGTGTCAAATTAAACAATATCAGGACATACAATGAAAATACTTATCACCGGTGGTGCAGGTTATATAGCTTCACATACAAACATAGAACTTTTAAAAGAAGGCCATGATTTAATACTTCTGGATAACTTCTGCAATTCTGTACCTGAGAGTGTTAAGAGAGTAGAAGAACTTTCGGGAAAGAAATTAAAATTTTACGAAATTGATCTATTAGAGGTTGATAAACTTGATAAAATGTTCGCTGAGGAAAAGTATTTTGATGCTGTAATTCATTTTGCAGCTTTAAAAGCTGTCGGTGAATCAGTTGAAAAACCTCTGGATTACTACGAAAATAATATTGCAGGTTCTTTAAATTTGTATAAAGCTATGAAAAAATATGGTGTTAAGAATTTTGTTTTCAGTTCATCTGCAACTGTCTACGGAGATCCTGAAGAAACTCCTGTGAAAGAAGATGCCAGAATCGGTGCAACAAATCCTTACGGTCACACAAAAGCTATGATGGAACAGATACTTCTTGATGCTGCCCAAGCTTATAACTGGAATGTTGTTATCCTGAGATATTTCAATCCTGTTGGAGCTCATGGATCAGGTCGTATCGGTGAAGATCCTGAATATCCTGCAAATCTTTTACCATTCGTAAGTCAGGTTGCTGCCGGTATCAGAGAAAAAGTGATAGTTTTTGGAGATGACTGGGATACAATTGATGGAACAGGTGTCAGAGATTATATTCATATTGTTGACCTTGCAAAAGCTCACGTTAAAGCTGTTGATAAACTATCAAATGATAAAGGTTCATTTATATACAATATTGGGACTGGAAGAGGTTATACTGTCCTTGAAATGATAAAGGCTTTCAGCAAAGCCTGTGGGCATGAAGTTCCTTATGAAGTCGGTCCTAGAAGAGCAGGAGATATAGCTGAAGTTCTAGCTGATCCTACCAAGGCTAATAACGAACTCGGCTGGAAAGCTGAATATGGACTTGAGGATATGGTCAATTCCGCCTGGAAATGGCAGAGCATGAACCCGAAAGGATATCGTGAGTAATATATATACTATTTTTTCTCCGTGATCTCTGTGACTCTGTGAGAGAATTTAATTCTTCATCAACCCCATAGCAGCTTTAATTCCGTCTGCAGCAGATGAAATGATCCCGCCTGCGAAACCACTGCCTTCTCCGATCATATAAAGATTACTGAATCCTGCACAAAGACCGTTCTGTTCTCTGACAACCTGGATAGGCGCAGATGTCTTACTCTCGAGGCCTATAAGTTTACCTTTCTCGAAACCTTTTAGCTTCTTACTAAAATCTTTAAGACCTACTCTCATAGATTCAATTATTTCAAAAGGCAACATATCCCAGAGCGGCGCTGACTTAAGCCCTAAAATATAGCTTGAGCATGGCATATGATCGGTTTCTTTACTGATCATAAAATCTTCTATCATTGAAAATGGAGCTTTATATTCTGTAGAAAAGTCATAAAATTTGTTCTCAAGTAATTCAACATAGTTCAAAATCTCTGTAGCTGATGCTTCTTTTTTAAGAAGAACGTTCGGGTCAACTCCGACTACAACCGCAGAATTGGCATATTCCCCATTTCTTTTATACCTGCTCATCCCGTTGACTATATTTGTATTACTGAATGCTCCTGCAGGTACGATATCTCCACCGGGACACATGCAGAAAGTAAAGACAGGTTCTCCATTAGGACCTTTTGAAGTCAATCTGTATTCCGCTGCTTTCACACCCGGAAGCTCTTCTCTTCCCCATTGTGCAAGATTGATCAATTTTTGTGGATGCTCCACTCTCGAACCGATCGCAAAATTCTTTGTTCTGAATTGAATCCCGTTACTTATCAACATTTTGTAAGTATCATATGCTGAATGACCGATCGCAAAGAAAAAGTGGTCTGCTTCAAGATTCCCCGCATTTGTTATTACTTCAGTGACAGCACCATTCACTGTTTTTATGTCTTTCACTTCAGTCTCGAACATGACTTTACCGCCAAGTTCTTCAAATTTTTTTCTTAGGTTCTTTACAATTACCTTAAGATTGTCACTACCAAGATGAGGGTGCTTCATGTAAGATATCTCTTCAGGTGCACCTGCACTGATATAATTTGAAATAATAAACTGCCTTTCAAGATTTATATGCTTAGATCTTGAAGTAAGTTTTCCATCAGAAAAGGTTCCTGCTCCACCTTCACCGAAAGCATAATTGCTGATTGGATCAAAATTTCTTGTAGCTTCAAAATTAATTATTCCGCTTGTTCTCTTTTTAACATCTGTTCCACGTTCAAGAATTGTAACTTTAAAACCTGCTTTCTGCAGAGTTAATGCAGAGAATAATCCACCCGGTCCACTACCAACGACTATAATGTTCTGCTCTTTTTTCTTATATGGTATATTCATCTCAGGTCTAAGCCTGTGCTCTTCTTCCTTGAGTTCATCTGAGATAACAGAGCATCTTACAAGCCAGTATATGTTATCCTTCTTTCTTGCATCCAGACTTTTATTCTCTATCTGAAATGAAAATTCCCTGATCGATAGTTTTTTACTGATCCTTCTGATCAGCTGACCTTCATTATAATCTGTCGGCAGCTTTAACTCGACTTCTTTGTATCCCATTTATTTCCCCTGTCAGATGAACACATGGGTTCATCACTACTGACATACTCGGACTTGATCCGGGTATCCATTTTTAAACGTGTTGATGGGCGTAAAGTGTTACGCCCCTACTTCATGATTGGACATTCCTTGTTGGATATTGGTTATTCGATTATGCATTGTCAATTGTTGATAAAATTTTTCCATCGGAAAATTTTATCAACCTCTGCTTATACAAAGCTCCAATAGACTTCTTGTAAACCTTTTTACTTACCTTGAACATTGCGAAGATCTCTTCAGGTGAACTTTTATCAGTAATTGTTAATGATCCGCTGTTTTCTTTGATCTTGTCAAGTATCATATCTGTCAATTCGTAGACATATTTGAATCCGGGTTTCTGAATAGAAATATCTATTTTACTGCCTTCTCTGACATCTTTGACATAAGCTTTCATTTTAAGACCGGTTTTGATATCTGTCAATACATCCGTTTTATGGATCAACCCCCAGCATCTGTTATTAACGATAACATTGTAGCCTATGTCAGTTTTATTACAGATAAGAATTTCTACTTCATTACCTGCCAGAAAATCCTTTGGTGTCATTTCTAAATATTTATTTATCTTTGATGATCCTGTTATTCTGCCGGTCATTTCATCAATAAAAGCATAGATCAGATGAGATTCACCTTCATTAAAATCCACATTCTGCTCCGCATAAGGAACAAATAGATCTTTTTGCAGACCCCAGTTCATAAATGCTCCTATCTTGCTGACCGACACAACTTTTAAATAAGCATATTCACCCACCTGGATTTTAGGTACAATTGTGGTAGCTGTAAGTCTCTTCTCGTGGTCGTGATATATGAATACTTCTATTTCATCGTAAACATCGAATCCTTCAGGAACATATCTATTCGGCAACAGGATCTCTCCCGATTCTCCCCCGTCAAGATACATACCGTTCTCAGACTTTCTTATAGCTTTAATATTTATCATCTTTCCGATTTCTATCATTGTATTTCCTTTACGTTGTCATTGCGATCCCGATTTATCGGGAGTGGCAATCTTCTTTTTTTCTTTGTAGAAAGGCATAGCAGCCTTCCCCTACAAGATACTTTAATTATACAGGAAAATAAACACAAATATAAAAGAGAACAGATGCTCTCTTTTTCATGTTCTATATATAGAAATAATCGCATATGTTATCAAAAATATTAATTATTTATCTATGAAAATAACAAAAAAATGATTATATTACAGTATAGAGGATTCCTTATGATCCTGACTCAACATGCCTAATCCATCCTACCTCAGAATAATAATCAACCCTTCTAAACTTTAATTCCCAAGTAAAGGCAGTTTACGATGAATACCTTATTAATTTATCCAAAGTTTCCGGATACGTTCTGGAGTTTCAAATTTGCGTTAAAATTCATATCTAAAAAAGCAACTCATCCTCCGTTGGGATTAGTTACCATAGCTGCAATGTTACCGGCTAACTATAAGACAAGGTTGATTGATATGAACGTAACACCCTTAAAAGATTCCGATTTAGACGGGATCGATATTGTGCTTATAAGCGCAATGATAATTCAGAAAAAATCAGTGTTTGACGTTATAAGCAGATGTATTAAAAGAGGTATTAGGATAATTGCAGGAGGACCATTGTTCACTTCAGAGCCTGAAGATTTTAATGAAGTTGACCATTTGATTCTGAATGAAGCTGAAATTACTTTCCCTGAGTTTTTAAAAGATCTGAAAAAAGGGCAAACTAAACATTTATATTCAACTAACGAATTTGCAGATATAGAAAGATCTCCAGTCCCGAGATGGGATTTATTGAACATGAAGAAATATGCTTCTATGAGCATTCAATATTCAAGAGGTTGCCCTTATAACTGTGAATTCTGTAATATTACAAGTTTGTTCGGGCATAAATTCAGAACAAAAAAGATAGAGCAGCTCATCGCTGAATTGGACAGACTGTATCTTTGCGGATGGAGAGGAAATCTGTTCTTTGCAGATGATAATTTCATTGGTAATAAAAAGAAATTGAAAGAAAATATAATACCTGCGATAACAAAATGGATGATCGCTCAAAAATACCCGTTCTCTTTTAGTACTCAGGCATCACTTGATATTGCAGATGATGAAGATCTTATGAGAGCAATGGTAAAGATGGGATTGAATACACTTTTTGTTGGTGTGGAAACTCCGAATGAAGACAGCCTGAACGAGTGCAAAAAAGTACAGAATAAAAATAGGGATCTGATCTCCTGCATAAATAAAATGCAGAATTTCGGGATTGAGGTTACAGGTGGATTTATTGTTGGTTTTGACAATGACACGAACTCGATATTTAAAGCTCAGACAGATCTCATTCAGAAAAGCGGTATTATTACTGCCATGGTCGGATTGCTGAACGCTCCCAAGGGATCAAAACTCTATGAACGTATGAATGAAGAGAACAGACTGCTCAATGAGATCACCGGTGACAATGTTGATATGACAATGAACTTTATTCCTAAATTATCTTACGATAAATTAATTGCAGGATATAAAAAGATCATTGACGGAATATATTCTTCAAAACCATACAATGAAAGGGTCAAGCAATTTTTCAGAGAGTTTAAACCTAAGAATAAATTCAAATTAAATTTAGATATTACTCATATAAAGGCATTATTCAAGTCAGTTTGGTTTATTGGAATAGTTGATAGATCAAGGTTTTATTATTGGAGATTACTAATTTGGACCATATTCAGGAAACCAAAATTTTTCTCTTTGGCCATCACATATTCGATCTATGGATACCATTTCAGGAACGTGTTCAAATATATCTTGTAGAAATAGTAATAATAGACTATATTGACAACGTTTGGTGATTTAAAGTAACCAAATAATTGAGTGGTTAAATAGTAAGAGATCGATCAGAGTAAGGTGACTATAGAAGAAGTTCAAATACCTTTCTTGATTAAAACTATGTTATTTTTTACTGCTCAAAATACTATTCATACCATTAAGGATTGGCCAGCATGTCTAAGATCAAAGTACTCATAATAGAAGATAATAAGATTTTACGTTTAGGACTAGCTTCGTTGCTAAAACAAAAACCTGATATTTCCGTTGTTGGTGCAGTTCAAGATGGAGATACTGCTCTTAAAAGAGCTACTCGATCTAAACCCGATATCGTGCTTCTGGATTTCAGTTTACAGAATCAAAACAGTCTGGATGTGTTGAAATCCTTAAAAAATGACATCCCAAAAATCAAAGTCATCGGGATGGGTCTTGTACCTACACAATCAGATATACTATCTTTTGTTCAGGGTGGTGCTGATGGTTTTATCTTAAAAACCGCATCTGTTGAAGATCTGATCAGAACTATAAGATCAACAAGCGAAGGTAAAACTATACTACCCCCACCAATGGCAGCCTCACTCTTTTTTCAGGTAGCAGAAAATGTTATTATGAAAGGAGAAATTAAAATAAGTGAAGCTGTTCGAATGACCAAGCGTGAGAAAGAAATTATTGCCCTGATCGTTGAAGGTGGCAGCAATAAAGATATCGCCAATGAGCTAAATATTGCAACATACACTGTCAAAAGCCATGTTCATAACATTCTTGAGAAATTGGCTTTATCCAGTCGTCTTCAGATCTCAAATTACGCACAGAACATTTCAGACACTTGATTTAACATATACCAATTAAATATTTAAGGATTAACTACTTTTTCATCCCTTTGGGCGATTGTTCTTCTATGCAATTAACTGTACATTGTTTTTAATGCGGTCTTAAGCATTTTAAACATATTAAATTAGGAGGTATCGTATGATCAAGTTTTTAAAATTATCTGCCATCATCGCACTGACAGCTTTTATTGGTTCATGTGCATCTACAAGACAGATCAAAGACATTACACCACCGTTTGTAACTCTTATGGTACCTTACCATGCTACTCAGGGAGTACCGCTACACACAAAAATACGTGTTGCATTCAGCGAGCCTATTGATGTGAAAACTATAAACTCTAAAACATTCGAGGTATTTCAGGGCGAATCTCTTGAACTTATATCAGGGAATGTTTTGGCAACAACAAGTACATCTGCCACATTCACTAAGGCTAGTGATCTAATCCCGAACACTAAATATATTGGTAAAATTTCTACTGGTGTTAAGGATATCGCAGGTAATACTCTTGCTGACAATTTCTACTGGAGTTTTAAGACAGACTCAATACCTGAAATTGTGACTGATACTCAGGTGATAGTAATTAACAAACTCGTAATGCTAAAGGATACACATTTCAAGTTCAATGATGCTACGCTTACCGATGAAGGAAAAAAAGCACTGAAAGTTAATATCAAGATCCTTAAAGAAAATCCGGATATTAAAGTCCGTATTGCAGGCTATACATCAGCTTCCGGAACAGAGGAATATAACCAGGAACTGAGTGAAAGAAGAGCAAATACAGTCGTGACATACATCTATGAAGAAGGTGGAATAAAACTTGAGAGACTCGAAATGATAGGATACGGTGAAAATAGATCTGCTTTATATGAACCAATACCGGAAGATATCAAGTCTGAAGAGGCACAAGCAAACATGAGAGTACTTTTTGAAGTAGTTGTTAAATAACAGGCGTGTTAAATAAATATCTAAGACTTTATGCACTAAAGTTTTAAATTTTTAAATAAAAAGGATCGAAAAATGAAACAATTCAAAATACTATTCACAGTAATTTTACTGCTGACGATAATTAACCTTGCAAAAGCTCAGGAAAAAGGATTTGGTCTGGGTATAATCATAGGTGAACCAACAGGCATCAGTGCGAAATTATGGACATCTAAAAGAACTGCATTGGATTTTGCTCTGGGATGGTCGTTTATTGAAAATGATAAAAATGATTCAGGTGACAACATTCATTTTCACATGGATTATTTGTGGCATTCCTTTAATGCTATCAACTCTACAGAACGCTTCCCACTATATTATGGAATAGGCGGGCGTTTTAACAGTCATAAGGATGAAGGCTCAATCGCGGTTCGTGGTGTATTCGGAATATTATGGTTACCTCATGAAACACCGATCGATATTTTTCTCGAAGTTGCTCCATCTTTGGAACTGACACCTTCGACAAATTTTGCTATTGATGCTGCACTTGGGTTAAGATTCTATTTTTAACTCTTCACCTAAAAAATAACCAACTTATACTTTATAAAAGGATTAACTACTTTTTCATCCCTTTGGGCGATTGTTCTTCTATGCAATTAACTGTACATTGAATTAAGTGCATAAAATCTTTATCAAATTCTAAAATTTATTGCACACTGGAAATATCCTTACAAAAAATTAAAATAAGAGGTCCATAAGATGAACTGGGATAGTGTAGAAGGCAAATGGAAACAACAAAGAGGAAAAGCGATGAATGACTGGGGCAGTTTGATGAACGATGAGCTGGCCGCTATCGCTGGCAAATATCAGCAACTTGTGGGTGCTCTTCAAGAGAAACTGGGTATAGCACATGAAGATGCGAAGATAATGATCACAAAGTATAACAAAACAGTTGATTTGTTAAAAACTGCAAATGATAAATTAAGTAAACTGAAAACAAAAACAGATACGAAAATAAAAAAACTGAAAACAAAAACACAAACTAAATAAACATATTTTTAAAACTTAATGAGGAGGGAAATTATTATGGAAAAAAGACTGATAAATCTCACAAGTATTTCACTAAAAAATGCTATAATTGCAATGATGATGCTAATGTTTCTTGTTGCTACAGGATGCTCTGATGAGGAGGAGGATTCAAATGACGATGTAACCATACCTCATCAAACTACAATACAGGAAACAGTGATTTTAAGTTCAAATGATAATTTTGTAATTCTGGCAGGTTCTTTACTCTCAAATATTCCTACATCTGTAATTTTAGGAAATATCGGATTAAGTCCGGCCGCAGGTTCATATATTTCAGGATTTGGCGCAACAGAAGTTACCGGAACAATTTATACGACTGATGCAACAGGTCCGGCAGGTTCTGTGGTAGATGTTGCAGGGCTTACATCAGCCAAGGGTGATTTAACAATAGCATATAATGATGCTGCCGGAAGAACTTCAACAGATATGGTACTTCTTGCCGGAAATATCGGTGGATTGACTTTAACACCGGGTCTTTATAAATCGAGCGGATCCCTTGAAATATCATCCGGAGATCTAACTTTCGATGCCGAAGGTAACTCAGCTGCTGTTTTTATTATTCAGATAGCGTCGACATTAACAACAACATCTGGAAGACAAGTTATTTTGAGCGATGGTGCACAAGCAGGGAACATTTTCTGGCAGGTCGGTACATCGGCAACTCTAGGAACTGGATCTGTTTTCAAAGGAATTATTATGGCCGAGCAATCAATTTCTTTAGAAACAGGTGCGTCAATTGTGGGTAAATTGTTAGCCTTTAGTGCTGCGGTAACAATTGATGCTTCTACAGTGGTTAACCCGTAAGCATGTGATCAATATCAATTTATTAACAAAAACAGAGAGGAATATAATGAAGATCAACTTATGCAGAACAGCAGCTCTTAAAAGTGGCTGGAAAAAAATTCTAAAAGGAATGTCATTCTTGATGATCCTAATTGTACCTGTCGCAATAACAGCTCAACCAATTGACCCTGTAGATCTGGGATCAACATCCGGTTTCGCAATTCTGGCAGCATCACAGATCTCAAATATTCCAACATCAGCTATTACAGGAGATGTTGGTCTAAGTCCCGCTGCAGGATCATACATTACTGGATTTGGTTTAAATGAAGTTACCGGGATTATGTATACTGTTGATGCTACCGGTCCGGCAGGTTCTGTGCCATCAGCATCAATGTTAGCTACAGCTCGGGGTGATCTAACCATAGCATATAATGATGCTGCTGAACGAACACCGGTTCCAACGGGTGATTTTTTAAATCCGGGTTCAGGAAACCTTGGAGATCAGATCCTTGCTCCCGGTCTTTATAAGTTTACCGGAATGGCTGAAATAACTGCAGGGAATCTTACTTTTGATGCTCAAAATGATTCAAATGCTGTTTTTATTATGATGGTTACCAGTGAATTAAATACTGCATCAGGAACACAGGTTATTCTGATCAATGGAGCTAAAGCGGAGAATATTTTCTGGCAGGTAGGTGCTTCTGCGGTTTTAGGTTCTTACTCTATCTTTAAAGGAACTATTATGGCTGATCAAGCAATTTCATTGATGACAGCTGCGACGATCGAGGGAAGATTACTAGCCAGGATCGCTGCAGTTACACTTGATGCTTCTACCGTAGTCCTACCTGGTTCACCAAGTGGGATTCAATACAATCAAGGCACTCCAAACGGTTTCGAACTCTTACAGAACTACCCAAATCCATTTAACCCGACTACTACTATAAACTTCTCTCTGAAGAGTGAAGGAATAGCCGAGCTTAATGTTTATAATTACACTGGAGAGCTTGTTAGTTCTTTGGTTAATGGTAAAATGGATGCAGGATACCACTCAGTTGATTTTGATGCAACAAACTTAAGTGCAGGAGTTTACTACTACACTTTAAAAGCTAATGATATGATTATGACGAACAAAATGGTTTTTGTTAAATAGTGACATATGTCCCCTCACGAAGTGTTATATTACAAATATAAGGCTAAAATGGAGGGGAAATGTCAAACAGGAAAACAGAGT
>JAFGVM010000084.1 GCA_016937995.1 Candidatus Delongbacteria bacterium | reverse complement strand
GTATGAGGTATAAAAACTAACAACTGTAAACTATAAACTAAAATAATAATATTTCAAATATAGAGGGGTATCTGAAATGGTGAAAAAGTCTAAAACAAAATACATCTTCGTCACAGGCGGAGTGGTTTCTGCGTTGGGCAAAGGTATTGCAGCAGCAAGTATAGGTCTATTACTAAAACAAAGAGGGTTGAAAGTTTCCATTCTGAAACTTGATCCTTATCTGAATCTTGATCCCGGAACAATGTCACCAACTCAGCATGGTGAAGTATTTGTGACAGAGGACGGTGCCGAGACCGATCTTGATCTTGGTCATTATGAAAGATTTATTGATGTTAATATGATGAAGATGAATAACGCTACTTCCGGACAAATTTATGATACAGTTCTGACCAAAGAAAGAAAAGGTGAATATCTGGGAGGAACGGTTCAGGTGGTCCCTCATATTACAAATGAGATAAAGGAAAGAATATTTTTTGTTGCCAATGAAAGTAATCTGGATGCTCTTATAATAGAGATCGGCGGTACAGTTGGTGATATTGAAGGTTTACCGTTCATTGAATCTATAAGACAGTTCAAGTATGATGTTGGAGTTCAAAATACTTTATATGTTCATTTGACATATGTGCCTTACATCGCGGCAGCCGGAGAGTTAAAGACAAAACCTACCCAGCACTCAGTAAAAAATCTGCTGGAACTGGGAATCCAGCCCGATATTCTGATAGCAAGAACAGAAAAAACCATACCGAAAGAAGCAAAGGAGAAGATCGCATTATTTTGCAACGTAGAAAAAGGATGCGTTATTGAAGCAAAAGATCAATCAACGATATATCAGGTACCTCTTGAATTTCATAACTACAAACTGGATGATATTATTTGTGATAAATTAGGACTAGAGACAAAAGAGATCAATTTAAGTGCCTGGGAACAGTACGTGAAATATATTAAAACACCGGTGGATAGAGTAAAGATAGGTATTGTAGGCAAATATATCGGTCTGAAAGATTCTTATAAAAGTATAATAGAGGCATTTATTCATGCTGGAAGTGCAAACAAATCTAAAGTTGAACTCGTATGGATAAACAGCGAAGAGCTTGAACACAGCGGTCCTGATGAAATGTTGTCAGAAGTTCACGGAATACTGGTTCCGGGTGGTTTCGGTGACCGTGGAATAGAAGGAAAATTACTTGCGGTAAAATATGCCCGTGAGAATGATATCCCTTTCTTTGGGATATGTCTCGGTATGCAGTGTGCAGTTATTGAATATGCAAGAAATGTAGGTGGAATGAAAAATGCCAACAGTACTGAATTTGCCAGGAAATTGAAATATCCTGTAATTGATCTTATGGCTGAACAAAAGAAGATCAAGAAAAAAGGGGGTACAATGCGGTTGGGAGCATTTGATTGTCAGATAGAAAAGGGAACAAATCTTTATAAAGCATATAAAAAAGACGTCATATCTGAAAGACACAGACATAGATTTGAGGTCAATAACGATTATATAAATACTTTAGAGGATTGCGGATTGATATTGTCAGGAAAGAATCCGGAGTTGAATTTAGTTGAAACTATTGAACTGGCAGATCACCCATGGTTCGTTGGAGTTCAGTTTCATCCGGAATTAAAATCAAGATTGACAAAACCTCATCCTCTGTTCAAGGACTTTGTTAAAGCTGCTATCAACTTCAAGAAGTAATTTAAGATGATAGATAAAGAAATACAATTCCTCTACGACAGGGGAATGTTCGCCATGAAATTAGGTTTAGAGAACATAGACAGCCTTTTAAAACATGGGAATATTGACATAGACAAATTAGCGACCATACATATTGCGGGAACAAATGGCAAAGGATCTACTTCGAACATGATCTCCCAGATATTAACATCGAACGGGTACAAAACAGGTCTGTTCACATCACCTCATCTTGTTTCCTTCAATGAAAGATTCAGGATCGATGGAGAGATGATCTCCAATGAAAAGCTTTCAGAACTGATAAAATTTCTGAAGACCGGTATTGAAAAGTATAATTGCACATTCTTTGAGGCTTCAACAGCAATAGCATTCAAGTATTTTATTGACAATAACGTGGATGTAGCAGTGATTGAGGCAGGACTTGGAGGCAGGATGGATTCGACCAATGTCATTACTCCGGTCCTTTCGGTTATAACTGGAATTGATATTGACCACACTGCTCATCTCGGGAATTCTATTGTCGAGATCGCCCGTGAGAAAGCAGGGATCATCAAGGAAAAGGTCCCCGTCGTATTCAATGTTGATAAACTTTCTGCAAAGAAGATCATAAAATCCTATGCCAAGAAAAAGAATTCCAGGTGTATTGAGGTAGATCGGAAAGCTTGCAGATTCAGGAATGGTAAGGTTACATTCACATATGGGAACGAGATTTTTAATTCTGTCTTCTGGATGATAGGAAATTACCAGAAGGAGAATTTCAGGACTGTTGTTAAAGCTTTAAAATCGATAAGAACAGTACTTCCTGTAACAAGCATTAAAACGGTAAAAGCTATAGAGAATTTTACTGTCAAAGGCAGAATGGAAGTAATTTCAAAAGAACCTTTTGTTATGATAGATGCAGCCCATAATATACAGGGTCTGAACGAATTGAAAGGGTATTTGAAGGATTTGAAAATAAATAAGGTGCATTTGATATCAGGGACAGTAAAAGACAAGGATCATGTTGGGACAGTGAAAAAAATGTTGTCTTTCAGGACCGATAAATATTTTGTAGGATCAAAGAATCCCAGGATACTAAAAATTGATGATCTTGAGCATGTTTGTAATAAATTTAATATAAATGAGGGTGTCAGCTTTTATGAAAATGTAGTTGACGGCTACAAATCAGCTTTGAGTAATTACAGAGAAGGCGATATGATAATTATTACAGGATCGCATTTCATTCTCGGTGATTTTCTGGAAGAGCATGAAGACAGAATAAAAAAAATAATATAAAAAAGGGAAAAATCATGGATGACGTTTCAAAATTGGATTTGAAAACTCTTAAGAGTAAAACAGTGCGTGAGCTTACTGAAATAGCGATCAAGATCGGTATAGAAGATTATGCCACTATGCTTAAACAGGAGCTTATTTTTAAGATCCTTGAGGGTAATACTGAAGATGAAGACACACTGGAAGGTGATGGTCTTTTGGAAGTAGTGAATCTTGACAAAGATAACAAGTACGGATTTCTAAGGTCACCGAACACTAATTTCCAGCAGGGAAAGAACGATATTTATGTTTCTCCAGCCCAGATCAAAAAATTCGGTCTTAGAACCGGTCATTACATCTCCGGTCAGATCAGATCACCGAAAGAAGGGGAAAAATATTTTGCTCTGCTGAAGATCGATTCTGTTAATGATGCACCACCTGAAGAGATAAAGCAAAGATTGATGTTCGAGAACCTTACTCCATTACACCCTAATGAAAAATTCATTCTTGAGAATAAAAAATTCAAGCAGGATAACGAGACTTTAAGGATCCTTGATCTTTTCTGTCCGATAGGTAAGGGGCAGAGAGCTTTGGTCGTTTCTCCACCTAAGGCCGGTAAAACAACCATTCTGCGTCAGGTCGCTAATGCAATAGCGGAAAGTAATCCAAATGCAAAAGTTATTATGCTTCTGATCGATGAGAGACCTGAAGAGGTTACTGAGATGCAGAGAACTATCAACGGAGAAGTGGTGAGTTCAACTTTCGATGAGAAACCTGAAAAGCATATCAGTGTTGCTCGTATGGTCCTTGAGAAAGCGAAAAGAGATGTAGAGTATGGTAAAGATGTTGTTATTCTTCTGGACAGTATTACAAGGCTTGCAAGAGCTTATAATGCCGTTGCTCCTCACAGTGGAAGGATCCTTTCCGGTGGTGTTGATGCGAACGCACTTTACGAGCCTAAGAGATTCTATGGAGCTGCAAGGAACCTTGAAGACGGTGGAAGTTTAACTATTATAGCTACAGCTCTTATTGACACAGGAAGTAGAATGGACGAGGTGATCTTTGAGGAGTTCAAAGGAACAGGTAACCTTGAACTTACACTTGAAAGAAGACTTGCTGAAATGAGACTATATCCTGCAATAGATATTAATAAATCAAGTACCAGAAAAGAAGAACTTCTTATGGACAAATCAACATTGAATAAAGTCTGGATTTTAAGAAAGATCTTAGCACCAATGTCAAATTCCGAAGCTTTAAAGTTCGTTAAAGAGAAAATGAACCATACAGACAGTAATGAAGATCTTTTCAAAGAAATGACAAGCGGAGCGATGAATTAATAGTGGGCAGAAATCAGAAGTCAGAAGTAGGGGCGTAATTCATTACGCCCGGGCACGATGATATAATAAACACAACTGAGAGTAAAAATGGAAAAAATGAAGAAATATCTACCTTATCTATTATTCCTGCTGGTCACAATAATACTATTCCATGAATTTATTTTTACCAACAATGTTCTTTTCAGTTCAGATCAGCTGGAGAGTGGTATTTTCTTCAGAAAACTATATGCTGATTTTTTCAGAGAATACTGGGAATTCCCTTTGTGGGACAGATTTATTTCAGGTGGTATTCCATTCATAGATGCTACTCACGGGGATACGTTTTATCCTGCGGCATTCATGAAATTCTTCATTCCGCTTTACAAAGCTCTTGGTCTGAAGCTGGTTATTCATGTATTCCTGTCAGGTGTTTTCATGTTCATAGCATTAAGGAACTATGGACTAAAAAAATATTCGGCAATATTTGGTTCAGTAGCTTACATGTCAGCACCGATGATAGTTACTCTGGTCTATCCGGGGCATGATGCCAAGATGTATGTGGCAGCTTTACTGCCTTTAGCTTTTAATTTCCTACACAAAGGATTGGCAGGAAATAATTTCAAGAACATGATCTACTTTGGTGGAACGGTCGGATTTATGATATTGTCATCCCATGTTCAGACAACTTATTTTTCGCTGTGGTTCCTGTTTTTCTATGCAGTTTATAAATCGATCTCAGAATATGTCAGCGATAAAGATATCAAACCTGTATCTAAGAAATTTTCTTTTTTCTGGCTGGGAATAGTCCTTGCGCTATTCATTGGAGCAGTTCAGTTGATACCTCCATATATTTACTCCAAGCAGTTCTCTATCAGAGGTACTGAATCAAAGACCTCTTTTGAGCATGCCTGTTCATGGGGAGTTCATCCTGAAGAAGCTTTTTCATTGATAGTACCTGAATTTTGTGGTGAGAACAGATTATCTCATTTTGTGAATGTGACTACTCAGGAACAGTACGAAGTTTACAAAAAAGAAGCTGAAGCAGGTGCAAATTCATACTGGGGTAGAAATCCTTTCAAGCTCAACAGTGAATATTCAGGTGTTATAATCCTGTTTTTGAGTATACTGGCGATCTTTATTTACAAAGGTAAGCATAGGAAGGATATCATTTTCTTCATGAGCTTTGGTGTTTTTACGTTACTATATTCTCTTGTAGATCACACACCTTTGTTCTGGCTTGCGTATAAAATAATTCCGGGAGTGAATCTTTTCAGGGGACAGGGAATGATCCTGTTCATTCTGTCTTTTGTCTTAGCTATTGTCAGTTCGATCCTGATTGATCAGATCTCAGAGAACAATGAAGAGTTTTCTGCAAGAACATCAAAGAAGCTGATCTATATTATTCCCGCTATATTATTGATAGGTATGTTATTCGCATTCTCATTATCAGGTATGATGTCGTTATATAAAAGTATTTTTTCACCTGAAAAAATGCCGGACGAAAATTATCTTGGTATTATACGACAGGGTATAATATTCTCAAGTGTCCTTATCTCATTATCAGCTCTATCTATCTATTTATATCTGAAGAAGAACATCAATCTTATTACGTTCTTTACTGTCATCACAGTTCTTATATTCATTGATTCGTACAGGATAAACAAAAAGTTCATCAAGACTGTTCCTGTTCAGGATCTCGGTATTAAATTTACAGATGTTAAGCTGACCCAACAGTTAAGGGAACTGGAATCCAAAGAAGGTTATTTTAGAGTATTGAATTTGAATATGTTCGGGGATAATCAGCTGCCTATTCACGGTGTTACGACAGTGAAAGGATTTCATGATAATGAACTTAAGTGGTACAGGAAATTCAGAGGTACAAACAAAGAAGGTGTAAATATTGATTCAAATATCACAAAAGATCTGAATAATTACCAGAATAATAACTTTCTTAGTATTGCAGGTGCAAGATTCATCCTTTATAAAGATAAAGAAGGTAAAGCTGAAGTAATTCAAAATCCGTCCTATTTGCCAAGGGCTTTTGTGGTATCGGATTATGAGATCATTGAAGAAGAGAATAATATCGTTCAGAGGTTGAAAGGTGATATTGATGTATCAAAGACTGTTATCCTTGAAAAGAAACCATCTTTAAGTTACATAGACACCACTGTAGCAGGAATTGTAACCAATTACAAGTATGTTGGTAATGAAGTGTATCTTGAAGCAGATATGCAGGAGAATGGATTAGTAGTTATGACCGATAACTATTTCCCGTATTGGCATGCATATGATGAATCCGGAAAAGAACTTGAGATATTTAAAGCAGACCTTACTTTCAGGGCAATAGAACTCCCGAAAGGAAAGCATAAGATAATTTTTAAATATATTTCAAAACCGTACAATTTTTCTAAGATAATGAGTATTATTGGTGTATTAACTTTGTTGTTGCTGATCATACTCGGATTGAGGAAGAAGAAATAAAAGATTGATTCTCCGAAGAGTCCAAAGCAGATGTATATGAGAAATTAAAATAGATTTTTACTACTGTGAAAGTATTATATTATGATATTATTTTTATTGTTGTCTGGGGAAGTGAAGTAAGGTGCTAAAGCATTCGGACCCATAGATGATTACGTTAATGCCATTTTGCCATAGTTGTGGAAGTGTACACAACGGTCATGGCAAAAAGTGACATCTAAAGTAACAAGTCGGGACAAGAACCATTTTGCCAATGTTAGCAGTTGAATGCTGTGCTTTTATCGATCTCCTTCGAAGACATCCTTCCATAATTTCATACTCTCCCAATTATCCGGAAATCCCATTTGAAATAATGGAATGTCATACTTAGGTGATTTTAGAAGGTCAAGTAATCGGTATTTCCAGCCACTTTGAGGTGCTATTTCATTCATAAGATATTTCAATATAGTCAAAATCGAGAAAAGCCTAGAATTATCAATAGAATTCTCATGCCATTCAGGATGCTTGTGGGCAGAAAGAATTTGAGGTTTATATGGTATAACTCTGTTCCATAATCTTGAATGATGAGCACAAATATTTCTGATACTGTTTATTGAAGTCAGCCAAGAATTGAGTACTTGGTATGGAATCTTATAATTTTGAGCTACGAGTCTTTTCAGACTTGGATCCATTCCTTTATAGAAATTCAGTAGAGAACCAAATGGAATAACTTCAACTAGCATCCACAAAGGAAGACTTTCATGGTTGTCTCCATACTTTGAGAAGAAATGAGAAACAAAAATATCTTTACTTCGATTTGTTTCTTCTCCGATCTTCTTTAACCATTCCTTGTGGTAGAAATCGCTCATTTTTGGTAGGTTATTGTTATCAAGATGTCCAAATGCACCGAATCTGTGGCTAAAGTGATATGCAGAATTAGTTTTAATCGATACTTCTAATCTTTCAATGGCATCTAAAACCAAAAGCCTGAGCTGTCTATCAAAAATGTACCTGTTCCAAATTTTTGAAAATTCTGTATTCTTGTAGAATTTGTCAGTTGATTTATCCTGAAAAGGAAAGAAGTATCCGCTTAAACGATAATAATTAACTGAATTCAACTTTTCAACTAACTCAGGTTTTTCAGCTATCAATCCGCGGGATAGTAATAATTCAGCTTGATCTTGAAATGTTAAAGGTTCTTTTTCATACTTCATAACTACTCCATTAAATGATAAAACCCGCCAGAATTAAGCTTTCATGAAGAGGCTTGGCGGGTATTCTGAGTGAAATATAATTCATAAAATCTAATTTTGCAACGCTTTTGTTCTCTAAATCACTACTCAATCCCCTAAGCACAGCATTTGTCCGCTAACGGACATGGCAAAAAGTAGTGGTGATAAACCTAGTAAACTCTCCAAGTAACCATTGATATTTGCCAATGTTAGCCCTTGTTTATTTTTCTTTTAAGAATTAGTTCTACAAACCCTGTGTGTCAATTTATTATTCAATTTGTTTAATGTAAAGTGAATAATTTGAGTAATAATCATGTGAAATAAGGATGTTGCTGTTGGCAAAATCACAAATTAGTATAATTCTTTCCAGGAAATAATTAATTATTTGCTTGATAAATGATTTTTTTTTCTTTATATATGTAATTAGGATTACTCGGTTTTTTTTTGAGAGATGTGAAATAATAATGAAGTAAATGTAAAGACTTGTAAAGTCGTTCATGATAGCTTGAAGTAAAAAAGGAATTAAGAGAATGTGAAAATTAGACTCTCATAAACATATAAATATTATTAAATTAACGAAGCAATTTAAGATAATTTATAATTTTGAGACCAAACAATATGAAAAAACTTATAATAATTCCAATAATTCTATTTCAAATCATAACCTATGCTCAATTTTCAGGTGGTTCGGGAACAGTGCTTGATCCTTATCAGGTTGAAACAGCTGAAGACTTGGATAATATTCGTAATTATTTAGAATCAAGTTTTATTCAAACAGCAAATATTGACCTTGGAGTTGCACCATGGAATGAAGGAGAAGGTTGGAATCCGATAGGAGATTATAATCCATTTGATTCTACAAAATCATTCAGAGGGAATTATGATGGAAATGATTTTGAAATTAAAAATATGTTTATAAATAGACCTGAAGAAAGCGATTTAGGTTTATTTGGCTCTAGCCTAGATTGTATATTTACAAATATCAATCTTAATAATATAAACATTACTGGACAAGGAAGTATTGGAGGTATAGTCGCTATATCCTATAATGATATAGTAACTGATTGTACTGTAGAAGGAATTATAGAAGGTTTTGGAGGTTTAGGTTTATTAATGTATTTTTTTGAAGGTTATTATATTGAAAATTGCCATGTGAAGGGAGAAATTATAAGTACTGGTGGAACAATGATTGGAGGTATGGGAGGAATATATCAGGCTCAATCTATAAAAAATTGTACCTCTGAGGTAACAATAACAAGCAATGGTAGATTTGTTGCTGGATTAATGGCTGAAACTATTGATATTGAGTTGATAAAAAACTGTTCTGCATCTGTTAATATAAGTTCAAACGATGATTTTATCGGGGGTTTATTTTCAATAAATGTACAAGTTAATAAAAATACCGTGGTTGAAAATTGTTTTACAATCGGATCAATACAATCTACAGGTAATAATGTTGGTGGTTTTATTGCACAAATTGGTTTACTTGATCAAAGTCCTGAATTTGTTTTGATTAAAAATTGTTATTCTTCAGTAAATGTTGAAGGAAATGATTTAGTTGCAGGTTTTGTATCTGAATACACAGGAGGCATACCAGATAGTACAGAAATAAAAAATTGCTATTCTTATGGTGCTGTTAATGGCAATTCGAATGTTGGTGGTTTTATTGGTTATATTGATTCAATCAGTATACCCTTTGTTTATAATTCATATTGGAATACCGAAACAAGTACGCAAGCCTATTCAGCTGCAGGAGAAGGTAGAGTAACATCAGAAATGATATTTCCATATACAGATAATACGTATATGGATTGGGATTTTATTAATATTTGGCAAGATGATGAAAAAATAATAAATAATGGATATCCAATATTTAATTGGACAACAGGGATCATGAACAACGAACAATTGACAATAAATAATAATGAGTTAGAACAGAATTACCCTAATCCATTTAATAATGAAACAAACATAGATTATGTACTTGATAATATTGGAAATGTCGAGATTAATATATATAATTCAAATGGTCAATTTATACAAAATTTAGTTAATGGGGTAGTAAATAAAGGAATACATTCAGCTACATTCAAAGCAATCAATTTGAATAGTGGAGTTTATTACTACAATTTAAAAATAGACGGATTTCTCATAAATAATAAAAAAATGTTGTACCTTAAATAATACAAATTAAATTTAATGAGGAAATATCAAATGAAAAAAATAATCATTTTCGCACTCTACTTAATGTTATTTAATTTAACATTAGGACAAGAATTAAAGGACGAAGATCCACCACCACCTGATCCAGATCCAAAATGGGTTATTCACACTTTTATAGGAAGTTATAATTCTAACCCAGAACCTTATTTAGCATTTCAAAGGATACACACTGATATCAACCAAAATCCAAACTTCCCTATATTGTTCAAAGTCCCAGATCCCGATTATAACTCGTCACTTATAATGATAGATGACTATATTATTAATAACGGTGATTATTTGTATCGTGATTTTCTTCCAATTGCGATGAAAGAATTTTGGAAAGCAATGTTTAAAGATAATTCGAGAAATAACATTTCAGACCTAGAAATCATTTTTGAAAATCCACCTAGTGGATCACAATCTGATGAATATTGGGTATTACCTGATGGCACAGGATATACTATTTTTAAAGAAGATATTATCTCAACAGTCGGTGAGGAAACATGGACAGAGATGACAGATAGAACTGGAATAGAAAAACATGGAGTATTACTGATGTTACCTGGGCTATCTGAAGGAGGTCATTGGTCAGGTGAAAGTCTTTGTCATGCAAATTACAGACATGACTATTTGAGTGAAACCACAATATTGATATCTCATGAATTAGGTCATATGATTAGAATATTTAATGATTCGGGTTGGGACGATGAACAATATCATGGTAAGATAGATGGTGTGAACATAGGAAATACATTTTGTTCAAGTGGACCATATGACAATATGTGTAGATCATTAGGGTGGTCATCCCAATATTCATTATATGGTTTAAGACCATTTCATACAATAGATTTATTAAAAAATGAATTAGTGTTTAATAATAGGCACTTAGTAATTGAAGAAGATGATACAAATAATAAAACCAATATAACAATAAAAGCAATAAGAGATGATTACCTTAATGTAGATTTAATGAATGGGATAAAACAAGTAATAAGTATTCCCGTTAATAACATTGATATCCCAGAAGAAGATGAAATTAATGGTGATATGGTTAATAATCAAAAATTTGTTATTGAGTTTAGAAATGGGAAAGGATTTGATAATATTGCACCAATGTATCAAGATGGAGAGAGTAAGGGTATTTTAATTTCTCATGCAATCAGCAAGTTGATGTACACAAATATGGTATCAATAATAGATATTGAATGTGCTGTTCCCTATCCAGAAGCTGAAGAAGGTGACGAGTATTATAGAGATCCGAATTTAGCTTTCGATGATGAAACAAAGAACGGGAAATGGTTTTTTGGTAAAAAAGTAAATGATTGGCTAGATGACCATGCTTCTAAAAGATACTATTTTATGGAAGGAGGTAAACAAGCATGGTGGGAAATTGCATTAGAAATGGGGTTCAAATTTTTTAATCAATCATTACCAACAGATTTTTTTAATGGTACTGATCGGAATATGTTTACTCCAACAACAAGACCATCTACAAGATCATGGAAAGAAAATGAAACTAATATCGCAATTTATATTGATGAAATATATAATAACCAATATGGAGATTATGCAGATTTAACAATATATAGAAATTACTACTCAAATCCTATTACAAATACAAATTCTAGAAAATTATTAGATGGTGAATATGGTCTTCAAATTCGTGGAGATGGTTACATTGGAGAGAATTTTTATGTTGATAAAAATTTAGAATTAATTATTGGAGATCCCGATCTTCCTTCATCTAAAACTACTCTAGTTTCTAATACGAATATGTTTGTTGAGGAAAATGCTTTTCTCCAGTTATTAAGTAATGCAAGTCTAAGATTAGAAAATGCTAAGTTGAATATGTATTCTGGTTCTGAATTTCAACCACTGAATGGTGAAATAGAACTATTTAATTCTGAATTAAATTTCAATGAAGGTACAAGAATATATGATTTTAGGCTTGACCATTATGATATTTCTATTGAAGGACAATCTTCTTTTTATCATTCAGATTTTAATTTAATTGAAGGCAGTTTATTAACTCTAAATGATGGTTCAACATTTAATATAATGTCTGGAGCATCTATTAATGTACAATCAGGGACAGAAATTACTTTAAAAGAAGGTTCAGAGTTAGTAATAGAAACTGGTGCAAATTTTATACTTGAAGAAGGTTCAATTATAAAGGTTGAAGGAAATGCAAAAATTACAGGTAATTTAAATAATATTCTTGGTAACATAATTATATTAGACAATTCAAAATTGTCTCTTGGTACAGGTTCAAACATTGATTTCAGATATATTCCTTTATCTTCTGTGATTTTAGGCTATAATTCAGAAATGGTTATAGAATCAGATGCTGAAGTTGTATATAATCCTTCAACTTCTACAGATTGTGGTATGGGATCAAAAATTACAATACTTAACGGAGGAACTCTAAGAGCTGGTGAATACACTACATTCACTTCATCTTCAAGCTGGGAAGGAATAGTAGCAGAAGTCGGTAGTTCAGTATCAACATATTTTACTACAATTGACAATGCTTTTTGGGGTATAAATGCACAGGGAGCTCATGTAAATCTTACACGAACTTCTTTTGACAATTGTGGTAACGGCTTATGGCTTCTTAACTGTGACAATTATTCTGTTTACGACTGCTATTTCAATGGCAAAGGAGGGAGTGTCAGGAATTTTGTGTAAACGGCATTTTCTCATTTGATGTACTTTTCCAGTCTTTCAGGAAAAATAATGTTTAGCTGACT
>JAFGVM010000083.1 GCA_016937995.1 Candidatus Delongbacteria bacterium | reverse complement strand
TTCTTTATTATCAGTTGTTTTCTTTATTTCCTCCATCAGATCATCGATCTGACCTTTAGAAGATCTTACCTCTATCATTGGGTCCAATATTCCTGTAGGTCTTACAATTTGCTCTACGATCAATCCCTTCGACTTTTCAAGTTCATAATCTGCAGGAGTTGCAGAAAGGTAAAGTGTTTTGTTAGTGATCTGTTCAAACTCTTCGAACTGTAACGGTCTGTTATCCAAAGCAGAAGGTAATCTGAAGCCGTAATCTACCAGTGTGGTCTTTCGGGAACGGTCACCTTTATACATAGCTCTTATCTGAGGAACTGTAGCATGAGATTCGTCGATGATCAGTAAAAAATCATCAGGAAAAAAATCAATTAAACAATACGGTCTTTGACCCTCTTTTCTTCCTGAAATATGTCTGGAGTAATTTTCTATACCGGGACAGAATCCCATTTCTTTGAGAAATTCAATATCCATTTTGACTCTATTTTCGATCCTTTGAGCCTCTACAAGCATATTTCTGTTTTGAAAGAATGGAATTCTGGTTTCAAGTTCCTCTTCTATCAAATTTATTGCTTTTTTTAATTTGGGCTGGGTCACAACAAAGTGTTTTGCAGGATAAATATTGATCTCATTCAATACTTCGATTACGTTACCGGTCACATGATTTATTATTTCGATACGTTCAACCTCATCTCCGAAAGTATGCAATCTTATACCAGTGTCATCGTAGGAAGGATGGATATCTATTATATCACCTTTTATCCTGAATTTCCCATTAGAAAGCTCATAATTATTTCGCTCATACTGCATTTCAACAAGAGATTTAAAAAATGAATTTCTATTCAGTGTATCACCGGTATGTACTTCAACTGACAGTTCTTTATAATCATCAGGAGATCCAAGTCCATAAATACAACTTACGGATGCTACTATGATCACGTCATTCCTGGATATCAGGGAGGATGTTGCCCGTAGTCTTAACTTTTCTATCTCATCATTTGAGGATGTAGTTTTTTCAATATAAATGTCTCTGCTGGGTAAATAAGCCTCAGGTTGATAATAATCGTAATAGCTGATAAAATATTCAACAGCATTTTCAGGGAAGAATTCTTTTAATTCTCCATAAAGTTGAGCTGCCAGAGTTTTATTATGAGATATTATCAAAGTGGGTTTGTTCAATTTATTAATTACATTTGCCATTGTGAATGTTTTACCACTACCAGTCACTCCCAGTAATGTTTGTTTTTCCACTCCGGATATAAAATTATTGTATATTTGCTCGATTGCTTCAGGCTGGTCACCAGTAGGGGAAAACGGGGACACCAGTTTGAAATTATTTTTCATAGTGTGATTTCTAACATTTTTCATAACAGCGAATTTAACTACTTGAAGGATCAAAAACAACACTAAAAGACCATAATATTTATTTCTATCAACAGGTCTCACGTATTTTATAAAAACAAAAAATGAAATTAATGGTCTGGTAGAACAAACTGGGTTTTAGCGTGTATAAAAGAGAATTATAAAAAAATCAGGTGATCATAGTGTACATACATAAATTTAATAGCTTGACATTTATTAAACCAAAAGTTAAATTCTGCACGTGCAACAGTTAAATACTTTAATAACAGGAAAGTTAATGCTCAACAATAAGATCTTTATATTATTCATACTTGCGACTACGTTTTTATTAAACTCTCAGCAGAATTCTGGAAATACTCAGGAGGCTATGGAAATAGTCGATCTTGTAGTTGAGGGAACAACAGTTTCACAGGATGTGATAAAACTTTCATCAGGTTTGGGAAAAGGTGAAAAAGTTTTCGGTGAGGATATTCAGAATGCGATCAGGAAATTATGGGGTCTTAATCTGTTCTCGAACATCATTATCGAAGCTAAAACCCTGGATAACGGTAAGATATATTTAAAAATAATCGTTGAAGAATCACCAAGGTTGAATAATGTAAAGATAATAGGTGTTGATGAGTTTAAAGAGGAAGAGATTGAGCCTCTGGTAAAATTAAGGAAGGGACAAATACTTAAGAAAAATGACCTGGTAAATATAAAAAACAGGATTAAAGATTTTTATAGATCAGAAAATTTTCTTCTGGCTGATGTTGAGTTTAAAACTGAGCATATTAATCAAAGAGAAGTTGATCTGAAAATTACAATTGAAGAAGGTAAAGAGATATTCATCGAAAAGATCACTTTCAAAGGGAATTCAGTTTTTGACAAAGATGATCTTATGGATAACTTCGAAGAAACCCATGAAGACGCATGGTGGAGGGACGGTGTATACAAAAGAGATCTTTTCGAACAGGATCTTGAAAGACTTGTATACTTTTATCAGAATAACGGATATAAAGATGTTGAGATCGTAAGTGACAGTGTTTATTACAATGATAAGAACGATGAGATATATATCGACATCAACATTTCTGAGGGAACTAAATATTACTTTGGAAATACAAGATTTGAAGGGAATTCTTTATTCTCTGCTGATGAATTGCAAAGAGGTCTGGACTTTGAAAAGGGCGAGGAGTACAACAGAGAAAAATTTGATATGTCTTTGTATAATAACCTTTCAACAATGTATATGGATAAGGGTTATCTGAGAGCACAAATAGTTCCGGAAGAGGAATTAACTGGAACAGACACTATTTCGTACAGGTTCAGGATAACTGAAGGTACCAGAGCAAGGATCAGGAAGGTAAATTTTGTTGGTAATACCAGAACGAACGAAAAAGTTCTTAGAAGGGAAATGGCAATTTATCCAGGTGATGTTTTCAACAAAACAAAAATTTTGAGAAGTCAGAGAAATGCAATGATACTTAATTACTTTGAAATGGTTATGCCAGACATGGTCCCGGTCAATGAAAAGGAAGTCGATCTTGTATTCACGATAAAAGAAAAAGCCACTGAACAGGCTCAAACTTCTATTGCATATTCTCAATCTGACGGTTTTGTCGGATCAGTGGGGCTTGTATTTAATAACTTTTCTTTTAGTAACCCGTTCTCAGTTGGTGATGGACAAAAATTATCAACCAATATAGAATTCGGTGCTGAGTATTATAAATATTCAATAAGTGTTGAAGAACCATGGCTTTATGATACCCCTACACTTGTAGGAATGAGTGCCAACTATCAAAAAAGGAGTGACTCTTACTCTGATACCCATATTGTAGGGGGATTGTTAAAACTGGGTAGAAGATTCGCATGGAGTGACAACTGGATGAGAGGATTATGGTATTATTCTCTTGACAGGGTGGAATATACAAATGTCAGGGAAGATTCACCACCTGAGTATGAATTATTTGAGGGTAAAACTATAATTTCTTCCGCAATGACAGAATATCTGATAAGGGACAGCAGAGACAGAGCTGACTTTCCTTCGAGAGGATCGACACTGACACTAATGACAAAAATGGCAGGTGGTATTTTTGGTGGTGATGAGGAGTTCCACAAGCACAAACTCGATATCAAATGGTATCAACCTTTATACAAGGACAGGTTAGTGCTCTACACCCAGTACGTGGCTGGGGTAATGGACAAACTAAGAGAGTCATCATATATCAGCTCAAGAGAATACTTTTACATGGGTGGAGGAGGACTTTCAGGGGGTGAACCTTTGAGAGGCTATGATGAGAATTCTATTGGTCCGTATAATAACGGTTACTATATCGGTGGTAGAAATATGTTTAAATCATCAATTGAGCTGAGATTTAAATTTACTGACGATCCTATGCTTGTATACGGTTTAGCATTTTTTGATGCGGGAAACTTATGGAGAGATTTCAAAGAAGCTAATATCTTTGATCTTCAGAAGGGAGCAGGACTTGGTATAAGGATAAATGTTCCGATGCTTGGAATGATGGGACTTGATTTTGGATATGGATTTGATTACTTTGAAGAGTTTGGTCAGAAAGCTGACTGGACAGATAACTTAAGAACTCACTTCAGAATGGGGACAAATTTATAATTCAGAATTTAGAAATCAGAAGTTAGAAGTTACGAAAGATAAATTTAAATAGACAGGAGAAGGATAATGAAAAGACTAATAACATTTTTCATTCTGATCATTTCGATCGCTATGTTCGCAGAGATGAAATTTGCTTACATCAATTCTGACAAAGTATTAGCAGAATACTCTGAAGCAAAGAAAGCTAAAGAAGAGCTTGGTAAATGGAATAAGGAGCAGGAAAACAAAGCAATGCAAATGGAACAGGAAATCAAAAAACTTGAAGATGAATTCAAGAATATGTCAGTTATGATATCTGAAGAGAAGAAAAATGAAAAAATGCAGGAAGGTCAAAAGAAGTTAATGGAGTATCAGCAGTTTAAAGAGATGACCTGGGGTCAAACAGGTGAATTTTACAAAAAGAACCAGACTTTGATGCAACCTATAATTGATAAGATTAACGAAGTGATCAAATCTGTTTCTGAAAAAGGTAAATATGATTATGTGTTTGATGCTAATACAGGAACTTTATTATTTGCAAAACCGGAGTATGAAATAACAGATGAAATATTAAAAGAGCTTAACAAGTAGTACTAAATTTTCTTTAGTTATATAGGCCGATTTTTATCGGCCTTTTTTTATTGAAAAACTTCACAAAATACTATAAGTTTTGCCTATAACATTTAAGAGGGTAAAATGACCGATAAAAAAAACCTGGGTAGAATTGCTTTAATGCTGAATACTCTTATTTCAAAAGGTAAATTGTCCAAGAATGAAATTATGGACAGTTTCATCGGAGAGATCAGCGAGAGTTCTTTTAAAAGATCATTAAAGGATCTTGAGGAATTATTTAATATCCCGTTATTTTACGACAGGAAAGATCATCTTTACAAGATCGACAAAGATCGTGAAAAAAATATGATCGAGGAAACTTTATTTGATAAGTTCAATGAATTCTATAATGAACTTTATACTCATAATGACATATTGTTTTTCTACAGCTTTGTTAAAAGTATGATCAACAGTGAATTCTATTTTCCTCCGATAAATTCTAAAACACAAAGTAAAACAGTTACAGATTATCAACCTATTTTGAGGATAATGGAAAGTGTACTTTCTGATAAGGATAAGGAGATCTCAGAGAAGATAGAGTATCATATGTCTGAACATTACAAGATAGAGCAGAAATTAAAATTCGGTAACATGATAAACACTATCATCCATTCATTCGAAAATGAAATGCTCGTTAAGTTCACTTATAATAACAAAGATCTTTTGTTTGAACCTATAAAGCTAATACATTACACAGCCAAGTGGTATTTGATAGGAATAGTTATTGAGAGTTCTGAATCTATAAAATCCAGTAAAGCTAGAATGTTCAATCTGTCCCAGATCAGTAACATTTTTAAAACATCGTATCCATACGTAGTAAAGAAATACGAAAAATTATCCTACTCAGATTCTTTCGGAATTATAATGAGCAGTAAAACTGAAACTGCAACTATAAGATTTTACGATCCGGTAAATAAAAGTATGAGTGAAATTCTCTGGTTTGAAAAACAGAAAACTACTGTTTCGACAGACAAAAACAAAGGTGCTTATACCCAGTTTGAGCTGCCTTATCCAGTTAAAGCTTCAGGAGAATTGATCGGAAGGGTTTTGAGGTATGGTAGTTATGCTGAGATTCTTTCACCTGCTACTCTTAGAGAAGAATGGAAAGAACAAATTAAGAAAATGTACAAAATGATCAAGGATTAATTGATTTCAGTTACTCGAGAAATCTTTCTACGCTTAGAACACTTTTTATACCAAGAAGTTTTTTTCTGAGTTTAATAAAATGATTAAGGTTTTTTACTTTTGCAATAAATTCCGCAACAGCGATAGAATCTTCAACTTTTATGACAAGGTGGGATAAATTAATATTCAGGGAATTGAGTGCTTTGATCATATCAAGTAACAGCTGTTGTCTATCTTCCGCTGCGACCTTGAATTTAACATCATAATTTTCATATTTCTCTGTTTCCCAATTGATATTGATCAAATTTTGCGGTTCAACAGCACCGATCTTTGAACAGTTCGCAATATGGATTATTATCATCTCATCAACTATCTCGCCCACTATAGAATCCCCGGGTAGAGGATGACAGCAGTCAGCATTTATCATTTTTGCATTTTCGACAGAAGTATTGAAAATTTCTCTCTTATCCCTGGACTTCAACCTTATTTTATGAATAAGTTTTTCAAACATACCCTCTTTCTTAAAACTGCTTATTTTTCTCATAAAATGTATAGGTTTGATAACTCCATTACCTATTGAGTTATAAAATTCTTCAATAGTTTTATAGCCAAAAGCAGAAGAAGTTTGTCTGATTATATCACGATCAGGTTTGATCTTGTACTTCTCCAGTTCATTATAAAAAGTCTCTCTTCCCAGTTTTAAAGTTTTATTGAACTCGATCTTTTTAAGGAAGTGTTTAATTGATGTTCTTGCACGGGGGCTTTTAGCGAATTTTAACCAGTTGTATGTTGGAGTGAACTTATTGGAAGTTATTATTTCAACAACATTCCCATTTTCCAATGGGGTATACAGCGGAATGATCTGTCCAGAAACTTTTGCAGCGATACAGTGATTTCCGATATTTTCATGGATCTTGTATGCAAAATCAACTGGGGTAGATCCCACCGGGAGCGTTATAAGATCTTTTTTTGGTGTAAATACAAATATCTCTCCTGAGATCAGATTGATCTTCAATTCTTCCAGGAATTCTTTAGGATCTTTTGACTCAAAGCTTTCCTGAAGTATTCCTCTAAGTCTGATAATGTATTTATCTAGTGCATGATGATCATTTTCCATATCAGTACGTTTATATTTCCAGTGTGCTGCCAGACCGCATTCGGCGATTTCATGCATTTTAGTAGATCTGATCTGTATCTCTATGATCTTATTTTCAAATATAACTTTAGTGTGAAGTGACTGATATCCGTTCTCTTTTGGAGCTGCAATATAATCATGGAACATCTTATGGACCGGGGAGAACATTTCATGTACTATACTCAGTACTTTATAGCAATCCTCCTCTTTTGGAATAATTATCCTGATCGCGATAATATCCATGATCTCTTCGAAGCTGCTTTTTCTTGTCTTGAGCTTTTTGAATATTGAATAAAAATGTTTGATCCTTCCATTCACTGTTGACTCAATATTCTGACTGCTTAGTTTTGAAATTATTAATGGTTGTATCTTATTGATAACAGATTCCATCTTATCATAGGATAGTTCAATCTTATTTTTTATCATCTTGAAATTTTCAGGTTCAAGAAGTTCAAATGACAGGTCTTCCAGTTCACTTTTTATTTTATACATACCAAGTCTGTAAGCAAGCGGTGCGTAGATCTCTAAAGTTTCTTTTGCTATTTTTTTCTGCTTCTCCACGCTCATGAATTTTATAGTGCGCATGTTATGAAGTCTGTCTGCAAACTTTATTATAATTACCCTGATATCTTTGATCATCGAGATGATCAATTTTCTAAAGTTCTCCGCCTGTTTCTCTTCCAGAGTACCAAAATTTATCTCATCGATCTTTGTAACTCCGTCTACTATCTGATAAATAGTTTCACCAAAATTCTCTCTTATTTCAAGCCCGGAGATATCTGTATCCTCGACAACGTCATGCAATAATGCAGCAGCAATAGTAATATCATCCACATTCAGTTCTGATAATATCTCAGATACCATCACAGGATGTTCTATGTATGGTTTTCCACTGCGTCTAAAAACATTTTTATGAGCTTCAAAAGCGAACTCATATGCTTTTCTGATAAGATCCTCATTTACGTTACTACCGTTCTCTTGTAGTCTCTTAATGATATTGTCTATCTGGATTGTATATCTGGATGGCATTTATATTACTCCAAATTGAAGGAATTTTTCTGTTCGGTATAATATAATTTAGACGAATGTTATATCCAAGCTAAATTCTTAATAAAAAAGACAGATCAACGATCTGCCTTTGTGTTTGAATATTTATGCAAATAACTTATTATTTTTCCAATGATCGGATGTACTTTATGGCATTTGGTATCTCATTGATCAGATCAGATGGTAACATACTAACTTCCCCGTATTTTTCTGTTGCAAATCTACCAGCGATACTGTGGATATAAAGAGAAGTTATTATTGCTTTCTCCATTGGAATATTCTGACCAAGCAGACTGATAATTATACCTGAAAGAGTATCTCCGATACCACCAACGGCCATAGCAGGATTTTTATTAATATGTGTATACATTCTTCCGTCGGGAAAAGCGATTAAAGTTGGAGTTCCTTTCAGTACTATATAACAATTCCAGTCAATTGCTTTTTGGCTTACGATCTCAATTCTTTCGAGTAAAAATAATTCTTTACTGGTATTTAACATTCTTGCCATTTCACTGTTATGAGGTGTAAGTACGACGTTGGGACCCATTTTCTCAAACAGTTCAATTTGTTCTGCCATAATGTTCAAAGCATCAGCATCTAGTACCAATGGTTTACCGTTTGATTTCTGGATCAGTTTTTTTACAACTTTTTTTGTTTCAGGATGAACGGATAATCCAGGTCCTGTGAGACATGCATCGCACCACTTGTATCCCTTCAGAACTTCTTTCTCTGCATTTATGGAAGTGAATCCTGGTTGTGCGTAACCTAATGGTATTGACATTATCTCGGGAAAAAGAGTTGATACTGAAGCAGAAATGTTCATTGGAATTCCGAGTTTTAGCAAACCTGTTCCGGACCTTAATGCTGCAGTGGATGAAAGGACAGCCGCACCCGGCATTGATAACGATCCGGAGAAGTTGAATACTTTTCCAAAATCCTTTTTATCAACGGTCAATTCTCTTTTCTTAAAACTGCCTGTAGCATCAATTTCCTCTGTAAGCATTCTGGTATCCTGGATCTCCTCATCAATTATGGCTGGAAAACCAATATCGACCACGTCAACATCTCCACTATAGATATAACCGTCATTTACATATAGTCCTACTTTCCCGTAAGCCATTGTGATAGTTCGGTTTGCCTTCACAGCAATATCTTCAATATTACCGGTCGTTCCATGTAATCCTGACGGAGTGTCAACAGAATATACTATAGCTTCTGATTCATTAATTTGTTTTATGATATCGTAAAAAATACCTTCAGGGTTTGAATTAAATCCTGTTCCAAATATTGCATCGACGATCAATTCAGGTTCGGATAATTCAAAATCTTCAATTTTTTCAACGAAAACAGATTTTTTATATACTTTTGCCAATTGAGTTAAAGCTTTTTTTGAATCTGAGGAGATTTCTGTTTTCTTTGCAAGAATAAATACATCAATATCTGCTCCGGCATTTTTCAAGTGCTGAGCTATAAGAAGTCCATCACCGCCATTATTTCCTTTTCCGCATACAACAGTGATCTTTTTACCTTTGACATTTTCTTCATATTCGATCATTTTATCAAAGAATTTTTGTGCGGCATTTTCCATCAATGTGAAACTTTTTATACCATGTTCTTCAATGACCATTTTGTCCAATTGCCTCATGATCTCGGCAGTAACAAGCTTTTTCATAGAAATTTCCTTAGAAAATTATTAAAAATAAATCAATGTAGTGTTTAATATTACAGCTTTTCGAACCTTTAAATTTTAATTACTGAAACAAAGTGGAATTATAAAACCATTAAAATTGCTTCCACACGTAAAAATTATTTCAAAAGAATTAAAAAATGTTACGGTGCAATATACTTATGTTAAATTGTAATGTCAAGTGGAATAATACTTATGAAACACAAACAGAGCAGATATACAAAATCCACCCTGTCTGTAAAACATCTTACTGCTTATTTTTTAAATAAAATATTGTTGCAACTATTGCTATTACCACTAATGCTGCAAAAGTAATTTTTAACCAGCTTACAGGTCTTTCACCCTGAACCTCTCCTGTTCTGGCATTTACAAAGAATCTGAACAGTTTGTTCTTGTATGCATACGCACTTACATATACAGGCAAAAGAATATGCTTAAAGGTTATATCATTATAACTCGTACTTACCTGGAATATTCTCTGCTCATTTCCGCCAATATCCTGTCTGACATCCGACCTAATAGTTCCATCCATGATCTTTTTAGCAATATCAAATCCTTCTTTCAGATCTATCTGATATTTTTCAGTAATAAAACCGCTTAGATATTTTTTATCGAATGGTACCAGGTTTTCAAGGTCCCACGGTTCAAGTGCATAGATATATTTTTCCGGTAAAGATCTTGATGCAACAGTAAGAACATCATCAAAGAATCTTTTTACATGACCGCTTACAGGATACCATCGTGTCTTTCTTTTTTGCCTTGTCTTAGTTAAACTTTTTCCATTCTCGGTAGTTGTATATGTTTCTGTAACATAGTAATAAATACCTCTCTGTCCGGTATAGTAGGAATTCGTATCAGAATCGTAAGTCCAGTAAGGGATATAAATTCCTTTGAAATGATCGAAGTTCAAAGCAGCTTTTTTCAGATCATTGGGGGCGAACCATAATTTTTTCACCCATGTAGAAAATTCTTTTAAAGCATCTTTTTTTTCTATCTTGAAAGGTAACATTGATTTTGGCTGAAGAATACTTTCATCGTATGCTGACTCTGTGATCAAAGTAGTGTTGCAGTATGGACATGATGCTGAGGTTACATTCGGATCTAGAGTTGATGAAGCTCCACAACTTTCACATTTAACAACATGCACAGAGATATGAGCTTCTTTTGAAGAATTATTTTCAAGGTAAGAATAAAAATCGAGTTCTTTAATATCAACTTCCAGCTGAGGTATTTCATTCTCTGTCCCGCAGTATTCACATTTAAGATGAACTGTTCCGGGCTTATACTTTAGATCAGCACCGCAATTAGTACAGGCAAAAGTGGATGATTCTATATTTTGTTCTTCAATTGTATTTTCAGTTTTCTCCATTTTTTAAGCTCCAGGTATAGGTGGTGGAACACTTCCGAATACAGCATTGAGTTCAGTCACCTGACCGGCTGCAGTCCAGTTTGCCATTCCCTCTTTCCAGACCAGTGTTTCTTTTGTGAATTGTCCCTGAGATAAAAGGTTCTTTAATGACTGAATATCGTGCGGGCCGTTCTGCTGACCATTTACAACAATGAAAAATTTTATAGCCGGCGGGATAGGCGGAGGTGCGGCAGGTGGTGTTTGTTGTTGTTGCTGATTACCTGAGAAAGTATTTGCCATCTGATTTGCCATTCCGAATCCCATCCCCATACCGATACCTGCTCCAGCGGCTCCGCTTTCGTTCTCAGCGGCTTTTTCCATTGCTTTTGCAGCCTTCATCTGTGCAAGTTTATTTAGATCTACTTTATCAAGTCTGCTCAACTCAAAGATCTCCTTTTTAACCTCTTCAGGCATAGAAATATTTTCAATAAGGAATTTTGTAACCTCAATACCGTATTTTTCAAATTCAGGCTGAATTATAGCATGAACTACATCAGATATCTCATTCATATCCATAGCATATTTTTCTATAGGAATGTCTGCTTCTCCTATTGCATCTGTAAATCTTGTTACAATGAGACTTCTGAGCTGTGAAGCGATCTCTTCTGCAGTGAAATGACCATCTGTACCTACGATCTCTTTGATAAATACAGGACCGTCTTTCACTCTCATAACGTAAGTACCAAATGCCCTTATCTCGATCATTCCAAATCTGTTATCAGATAATGTTATAGGGTTTTTGTTCCCCATTTTTGATCAGTGATATTTCTTGTGCTAAGAAAATAAACTTCAGCTTTAAAAGGGCTGTTGAATCCGTATTTCCATCCTTTTAAAGTGGATAATATAGGTAAGTTCTCTGTTTTCAGTTCATACATTCCGGGATTGAAAACATCAGCGATCTGGCCTTCATTTATAAATACGGCAATTTGCCCTTCACGGACTGTAAGTTTTGCACCGTTCTTTATCTCATTCTGATATCTTTCAAATCTGTAGACCATTGTGTCATTAGATGGATCTAGCCATTCAATAATGTCTATTAATTCGCCTTTTAATTTGCTGAAAATTCCCATACTTACCACCTTGTTCTTTTAATTAAAATGTATACTAAAAGATATTCCTTGAATTCTTTAAAATCAAATGAAAAATAGTTGACAATTGATAGTTGGGATTTTAGAATTGATGCACTATTATGGAGGGAGTTACTTAATGTATTCAGGAGAGATCCTGTATGTATCATATTTTCTGAGGTCATTAGATCTTATTATCTGTGAAAGCTCTTTAACATATTTTTCTCTTTTTTCAGAGTACTGATGAAGATGTTTCACAAGTTTCAAAGAATCTTTAATCTTTAAATTCTGTGCTCTAAAAGTAGCATACGGACCAGTTGCGATGACTTTCAGATATGCATCAATAGATTCTCCGAGGTTTCTGAATTTTTTTAAATAAACACTCTTACTGTCTCTGCTGCCCTTTGCAACAATTCTTTCCTCATTTTTATCAAAGGACCACAGACCGAACGGATTATCAGCTTTTAAAAAAAATCTGGATGTTCCCCATCCGCTTTCTATCGCAGCTTGAGCAAGCGCGATGCTTACAGGAAAGGGATGAAGTCTTTTTATCAAAACTTCCGTATCTGTTGTTTTGTAAATTTCATAAAGTTCAGTAAGGTAATCATATTCACTTTTTGTAAGTTTCTCTTTTTTTGAAATCGCTATAACTCGTTCAAGTGTTTTCTCCAGCCTGGCCTTTGCAACAAGTACAGCAGGAAGCATCATTTCAAAAAATTTCTTTTTTTTCTCAGCAACAGGTAAATGATTCAGTGATATGGTCTTTGTGTAAAGAACAGGAACGACCAGGGAGTCTTTAATCGGTAAAATATCTTTAGCTGTCTTAATCTCTTTCTCGATAAAGTTTACCTTACCGAAAGAAAATCCTGATACCAGAAGAAATATTATTATGGTCAATATCTTTATATCACGTTCCTATTATCATTTGTAGAATTGAAACAAATATAGCAGGAATTATTGAAAAGTCAATTGTTTTAAGATGAATTGTAGCTGAATGGAGAATGGAGAAGTAATGTCAACTCACAACTTATTACCTCAACAGGTCATTCACAGTTTTTACCGGAGTAAATGTCTCAAGAGGAACTTCAACAAAGACTGTGATCCAGTCAGCCATTGCACCGTTCCATAATCCTGGAAGTTCAAGTGCTTTTAACGGCTTACCTTCAACGGATTTTTCAGAGATAAAATATGCATCATGATCAATGTAGTTTAAAAGATTGAAAGAATCACCTTCTTTGTCCTTTATTCCGCATACAAGATCGACCGGATTAAAATGCGTTGATGATAAAAATATATTTTTCTGATCTTCTTTTGCCATATCTATCTGAGAAGATTCGACTATCTGAAGAGAGATCTGTTCATTTTTTATCACATAAAAAGGTCCTCCTCCGGGAGCACCGGTATTCTTTACCATTCCGCAAACTCTGACAGGTCTGATCAGCAAAGAAAGAAGATATGCTATTTTGTCATCCTGAGTTTTCATGAAATAATCTTCATTAAGTTGAATATTCAGAAGGTCATTAATGAATTTTTCGATCTCTAAAAGATATTCAAGAGCATAATTTTCAAGCAGTTCGATATATTGAAATATTTTATTTTGGAGCTTTATCAGAATGCCGGCGAGTAATTTTTTATTAATGCTCAGGTCATTATATTCAGGTTGAACGTTGTCGATATTTTTAACAAATACTATGTCCTCATTCAGAGAATTCAGGTTCTGTATCAGAGCACCGTGACCTCCAGGCCGAAGAACTATATTTCCGTTTCTGTCGCGGAAAGGATCACTATTTTTATCTGCTGATATCGTATCAGTTTCGGGTTTCTGGGTTGTAAGAGTTACATTGAATTTATAACCTGATCGATATTTCCCCTTAAGTTCAGTGATAAGACTTTCAAAAAGTTCAATATGCTCGGGTGAAACAGTGAAGTGCAAGTTAATATTTCCTGAAGAGTCGGCAGCATATTTCATTCCTTCGACGAAATGTTCTTCGAGTGATGTTCTGGATCCGTTATCATACTTATGGAATTTCAGTAAAGCTTTTGGAAGCTTAGAATAATTCAGACCTTTTTCGAACAGCAGAAAATCAAGGATAGTAACGCAATCTTCAGTATTGACAAGATCATCCATCTTTAAACCTGATTTTTCAATGGATAATTTAAGATCATCAAAGAAAGGAAAATTTTGAATATTTGTCATTGTCTCAGCTACTGATGTAAGTTCTTTTTCAGAGAGTTCTGATCTTCCTGAATTATCTGAATTAACATAAGAAAGCAGATCCTTGAACATTCTTGTAGCAGCTCCTGAAGCAGGTACGAATTTAGATATCCTTCCATTTTCCGATGCCTGATCGAATAACTGTAAAAGTTCACTTCTATCGTAATTATTAATGTCAAAGATCCCTGAACCTAAAACTGCAGGTTTTACCAGAATTGAATAAGTTGAACCCTTTCTGAATTTTTCCAACTGGGATAGAATTTCATCCATTGAGATCCCGTGCTCTTTGATCAAAGTAATATCTTTATTTGTGAAATTAAAAGATCCCATGTATCCCTCCGGTAACATTATATCTGATGTAACTTTACAACTGGTTCAGTATTCTTATTTAATTCTACAGTCATGAACGAATTGTAACCTACATATCTATTTGAAGTTAAACTGCCTGGACTGAGAATAAGTTTATTTTCATATTTTTCGATTGATGGATGGTGCTCATGCCCGTAAAAAATAATGTCACTGTCCGGGAATGCGTAATGTATGTTCTCCAGTCTGTATCTATGCCCGTGAGTAACTGATATTTTGTAACCTTCGATATCAAAAGTTTCCTCATAAGACAAAATTGAAGAAAGTGAATAATCGTTATTACCTCTTACAGCGATAAGCTGCTTCGAAGAATTTAAAAAATTATAAAATTCAAGACTTACAAAATCTCCACAATGAATAATAGTATCACTATCGGAAAGCTCTTCAATGAATTTGTTGCTCAAAGAATAACCTTTTCTGAAATGAGTATCTGATAAAATTATGATCTTCATAAGTGTTACAATAATGATTTAACGGTGATCTTTAGCCAGTTCTAAACAGGTTTTCCTGTCTATTACCAACATATTTGCTAGCTCTGAAGGATCTTTGAATTTTTTCTCTTCTCTGATCCTAGAAATAAATTCGATCTTGATATCTTTATCATAGATGTTGTCATTAAAATCAAAAATATTGGTCTCAATATTCTCCTGACCGTTCCCAAAAGTAGGGTTGACTCCAATATTTGTCATACTGAAATAAGATATACCTTCTACCGAAGTTTTGGTGAAGTATACACCATTCAAAGGAATTACTTTATCAGGATGAATGATCTTAATATTGGCTGTAGGGAAACCTATATTTCTTCCGATCCCTTTACCATGAACAACTTTACCGATAAGAAAATATGTATGCCCGAGCATTTCATTAGCCTCAGTTAAAGAACCCTCAAGAATGGCTTTTCTGATCCTTGTGCTTGAGATATTCCTTCCTTTGTAGTACATAGGCCCTACAGAAGTTATCTCTATATTTCTTTCATCACACATTTTCTTTAAACTTTCAAAATTCCCTTTTCGTCCTTTACCGAATTCGTGGTTAAATCCCGTAACTATGTGCTTGATCTTAAGATTTGAAAATATGAACTTTTCATAAAATTCATAAAATGCCATAGAAGCGATATCTTTATTGAAATCTATAATTGAAAAATAATCAATACCCAGATCGTTAAATATTTCATTCCTCTCGTTGAAATTTGTAAGAAGATTTATTTTTATGTCGGGATAAATAATTTTTTTCGGGTGGGGTTCAAAAGATACGATCAAAGATCTTGAGCCTGATTGTTTAGAGCTGGAAACTAAAAGCTCTAAAAGGGATTTGTGTCCCAGATGTATTCCGTCAAAAGAACCTAATGTCATTACGACGGGTTCTTTTATTTTATCAATTGAAATTGTTTTCATACTTGTAGAAACAGAATCAAAATACGTAAGAACTAATCTATTTATTGAGTTCTTTCAGCCAGAAAATCGCCTGATCTTTGGTCAATAGATCATTTTTAGCTTTATTCAAATATTTTTCAGCTTCTTTCTTGTTACCTATTTTTAGTAATGCTTTACCTTTTTCAAGAAAACCTGTCGGGTTATCATCGTTATTTGCATTTTCTATTGACATATCTGCAAATTTGAGAGCGCTCTTGTATTTTCCAAGTTCGTTATAGGCCTGAGCTGTACGAGCACACAGAATATGTAGATTTTTGTAATCATCACCGTACTTAATTCCTTTTTCAAAGTAATCAATTGCTTCTTCAATTATATCATTTTTTGATTGACCTTTCGGGGCTTTTGTCTCCATTACAGCAGCGCCTAAAGCTTCGTAGACTTTTGGATCTTTAGGGTCTTTGGCCAATGATTTTTTAAAGTATTTAATAGCATTTTTCTGGTCAGAGTATTTTTCGATATAGATAAGACCGATATAGTAATAAGCCAGTTCAGGTTTGTAATAATTTGCCATTTCCTGATAGTATTTGATCGCTCTCTGAGGATCATTGTTCCTGATGTTTCCAGCTCTACGATTGATCAGTTTTCCTCTCATCTCCTCATCAGAAATCCTATTTAAGTACTGGTCTATCTGAGTATCCTCGTCAAGATCAATAAGGATCAGAACTATCTGGAAATAAGCTTCCTCAAAATCATCTTTTAATTCAACAGCTTCCAACAGTATTGTAAGAGCATCCTCCAGTTCATCTTCTTTTTTTAGAGCAATAGCCTCATTGTATAAAGATTTATGTTTTGAATTGAGATTAAACTCACATTCCTTGAGATTTTTCTTACACTGACTAGCCTCATTCCATAATTGAGTATACTGCTCATAAAGTTCTTCATATCTACTTTTTGAAATATCACCTTTAGACATTTCATCCTTCACTTTTTCAAACTCCGCGATCTTATCTTTATATAGTTTTTCGAACTCCTGACATTCTAAGTGTTCCTGATCAGTATCTTTTTCTGGTTCTTTTTTCTTTTCTTTTTCCTGTCTCTCTCTTTCAAGTTTCTCCTTAGCAAATTGAGCTTCTTCAGCAAGTTTTTTATCAATTTCCTCTTTGTTAGCTAAGTAATAGACCTTTTTCTGTTCATATGCTTCTTTAAGTTTTGGTAGTATTGAAGGTAATTCATTTTTACACTGATCGAGCATTTTACCCATAGTTATGTATTCAGCGTTCAATTGAAACAGGTCATTGGTGACGTTCTCAATTTCTTTATCAAGTTTTAAGTTTTTTGTCCTGAGATCAGCCAATTCACTTTTTGAATTCTTAACCAGCTCTTCTATCTGTTCGGCTATTTTCTTTTCTTCGATCAAAAAATTCTTTCTTTTAGCTATAGAATTTGCAAGTATTTTTTCATTTGCCTCTTTTTGAAAGATCAGCATCTGATGCTCATTTTCAAGATCTTCCATTTCTTCATTAAGTTCAACTATGTATTTTTCCAATTCTGATATCTCAGTTGAGAGAGAATTATTCTCACGGGTAAATTCAGCCATTGATCTATCATATTTTTCAAAATAGAATTCCTTGTTGCCCACATCTGCGACCCTTACCCATCCTGTGATAGTTTCTTCTTTAATGGTATTCGGGATCTCGACGAGATAATAGTCTCCTTTTTGCTTTTTGACAAACAGTTCTTTGCCAAAATAGATGTCGAATTTAACAGAACTGTCGATCTTAGGTAATTCAAGGAGCTGGGACTTATCTTTTATTACCCAAGATGTTTTATTTACTTCGAATTCAACATCCGCAGGGTCAATTTCTTTCTCATCACTTATCATCAGAAATGGTTTCCCGAAAAAGAATTTTATAAGACCGTTAGTGTTAAATACCTTGAACTTGTTGATCCAGCCCTCATAATTACCATCAGGATGAAAAACCCTTACTTTACAGTATTTACCACTTTTTTCTATAAACTGCACGAATTGTTTATGATCTAAATATTGAATTATCTCACGATTGGTGATGTCGTCATAGATAGGAACTTTCTTACCCCTGATACGTACAAATTTAACCAATGCAGGATCACCCGGATCACTTTCGTAAGAATGATTGAATTCATCTACGATCTCTTTTGCAAATACAGGGTTATACACTGATAATATTGAAAATATGATCGTGATTAGCAGGGTTGTTTTAAGTAAAGTTCTATGCATTTTAACTATCCAAATTTTTCAATTCAGCTACGACTTAATTCGAGCAATTAATATATTGTTTACTGAAATATTTAGCAAGAAATTTTTTTTTAACAAATGACAGTGTTAATACTCGTATTTTCTGATCAGTTCCAGTACTTTGTTTATATCTTCGGGAATTTCCGCTTCAAATGACATATGTTTTTTTAATACCGGATGAAAAAATTCCAATTTTCTTGCATGTAATGCCTGTCTAGGAAGTATATCAAGCATATGTGATAATCTTTTCATTTGATTTCTTGGAAGATCGATCATTTTTAAGTTGGTGCCACCGTAGAAAGGATCACCGAACAAAGGTCTGTTTATATGCTTCATGTGAGCTCTTATCTGATGAGTCCTGCCTGTTTCTAGTACAAATTTAACAAGTGTGAACCTGTTGAACTCTTCTATAACCTCATAATTTGTAGCTGCTCTTTTTCCTTCAAACTCAGATACTATCATTACCTTTCTGTCTCTTTGCCAACGTGTAAGCAATGTTTCGATCCGACCGGATTTTTCACTGAATTTTCCTATACATATACCAATGTACTCTCTTCCGGCTGTTTTACTTGCGAACTGTTCAGCTAAAGGCTGATGGACCAGGTCATTTTTCGCAACTACCATCAGGCCTGTTGTATCCTTGTCAAGACGGTGAACGATCCCCGGTCGCTCTTTACCGTTAACTGACGACAGCTGGTCTTTGAAATGGAACATAAGGGCGTTTACAAGTGTTCCTCCCGTTACAGAATATGTCGGATGAACGACAAGTCCCATCTGCTTATTTATAACAGCTAAATATTCATCTTCGTAAACAAAATCTATTTTTATATCTTCAGGTAAGATCTCGTACTTCTCAGGTCTGGGGATATTAACAACGATATCATCATTGGGAAGGACACTGTAATTGGATTTGATCTCTTTACCGTTTACAAGAATATTTCCTGAGTCAATTAGATTCTGTATCTTGTTCCTGCTTATCCTCTTGATATTTGAAAATAAAAATTTATCAATTCTCTGTTTGGATTGATTTGGTGCTACCTTTATTTCAAGAGTTTCAATATTTTTAAGTTCTTCAATATCCATTCAATAGACCGTTATATATTTCAGTAAGTCACAATTATGGCGAAAAATACGAATAAAACATATTTCTGGCAAGGGATATAAATTAATTGGTCACGATTTATAATCATATTAAAAAGTTATTAAGTTTTTAGTTTGTTTTTTCTACTTGTTTTATTAGCAAAAATTAGTTATTTTCTCAATCCTTGATACGTAGGTATAATAGATAAGGGTATAAAATGAACAGCACCTTGAATTTGAAAAATATATTCTCTAATGAGACACACAATTTCTTTTTAATAGCCGGTCCGTGTGTGATCGAATCAGAAAGAAGCGTTATGTTGATCGCTGAAAAGCTGAAGAAAATTTCAGAGAAATTGAATATAGATCTGATATTTAAAAGTTCCTACTCTAAAGCTAACAGGTCCAGTATTGATTCTTTCAATGGTCCGGGTATTGAAAAAGGTCTTGCGATACTCAATAAAGTCAAGCATGATCTGGAATTACCTTTATTAACAGATATTCATGTTCCGTCTGAGGCTAAGATCGCTGCAGAGATCGTTGATATATTACAGATACCTGCTTTTTTATTCAGGCAGACTGATCTTTTAGTCAGTGCAGGTACTACAGGTAGGATAGTAAATATAAAAAAAGGTCAATTCGGGTCTGCAAATGAGATGAGATTAGCAGCAGAAAAAGTCAGATCAACCGGAAATGATAAGATCATGCTTACTGAAAGGGGAACAACTTTCGGTTATAATAATCTTATAGTGGATTTTCGAAATTTCATGGAAATGAATAAAACTGGTTATCCGGTGATATATGACGTCACTCATTCTTTGCAGAGACCAGCAGGAGAGGGAAAAGTTTCTGGTGGTCAACCGGAATATGTTTCACAAATGGCTTGTGCAGCTGTTGCAACAGGAGTGATCGACGGACTTTTCATTGAAACCCATACAGACCCTTCTAAAGCTCTTTCAGACGGCCGGTCAATGTTGAAACTGGATGAGCTTGAAAATGTACTCCAGAAGTGTTTGGCAATCAATAATGTGATAAAGTAGGAAAAATGGCTAAAAAAATTAAATTGATAATAATGGATGTTGACGGCGTTCTGACAAACGGAACAGTTTTCTACAGCTCAACAGGTGAATCTATAAAACTTTTTTGCGTAAGGGACGGTTTTTTTATTAAACATGTAGGCCCGGAAGCAGGTCTAGACTTTGCGATCATAACTGGAGGATTTGGAGAGATCGTGAGAACAAGAGCGGAAGTTCTGGGAATTGATAAAATATATGCTGGTCATGTTGACAAAGAATCAGCTTATTACGAGATCAAAAACAGTATGGACCTGGAAGATGAAGAGATCGCTTATATTGGGGATGACTGGTTCGACTGGTCAGCAATGCAACATGCCGGATTGAAGGCTGCTCCTTCTGATGCGGACCCTGAGATATTAAAAAGGGTGGATTTTGTAACAAAAGCTGTAGGTGGTAAGGGTGCTGTAAGGGAATTTATTTATTACATCCTCAAGCGTGATAATAAACTTGATACAGTGAAGGATAGATACCTTGACTAAAATTATCTCACTAACACTTCTGATCCTGTTCATTTCATGTTCTAACCGGCCGGATGATCAGCAGTCAAATTCCGGATCTAAAATAGGTAATCTACCTGAGAACAAGATATGGGATATGGATGTTGTTATTACTAACTCAGGGGTTATTAAGGCAAAATTCAAAGGCGGAGTCGTTGAAAAGGATAATATCGGGAATTCAAAATATTCAGAAAGTAAGATAGACTCCGGTATGACATTGCTTTTTTTTGAGAAAGAGAAGCAGACCGGTGAACTTGTGAGTGAAAGAGGAGCAGTTAATGACTTCAAAGGTATCTTCAAAGCGATTGATAACGTTGTATTTAAATCAACTACAGGTTATGTTCTGTACACAGACACGCTTACATGGCTTAGAAAAGAGGCAGTGATTACAACAGATTCACCTGTGATGATGATAAAAAATGAAAAAGATACGTTATATGGTAATGGATTCACTACTGATGATAAATTTGAATCCTACGAAGTGAAAAATCCCCGCGGGAAAGCAGTGATAAACGAGAAGGATGTTGACTAAAAAACAAACAATAAAATAACTTGCAAAAACGGAGACATAATTTGATAAGATCAATGACAGGATACGGCAAAGGTTCAGCACAAACGGAATTATATGATATTCAGGTGGAGATAAAAAGTGTTAATCACAGATTTTTAGACCTTAATTTCAGACTTCCGGCATTTTTAGCAGGTATAGAAATGCAGTTAAGAGATATTATCAAATCAGGAATTGCAAGAGGCAGTGTTACAGTTTTTGTTAATCTGACCAAAAAGCCCGGTGTTCAGAATATCAGATCTATTGATGAGAGTGTTGCCCGGATGTACGTTGAAATGCTGAATGGGCTTAAGCAGAAATTGAATATTGATGGTGAAGTTACTCTTGATATTCTGTTGAAGTTCAATGATATCTTCGAGCAGAATCAGAAAACTGAAGGTGACGAAGAGACGATAAAAGCTGTAATGGAAGCTTTGAAAGATGCGATCGATGATGTAAATAAATACAGAGACCATGAGGGAGAGGAATTAAAAAATGATTTTGATGTAAGGTTATTTGAACTGGGTCAATTTGTAGATGAAGTTGAGAAACATTCCAAAGAAGCGGTTAAGATCCAATATGAAAAACTGAAAGAAAGAGTCGATAAATTCGTTGATGTTAACTCGATAAACAAAGAGAGACTTGAACACGAACTTGTCCTTATCAGTGATAAAGTGGATATTACCGAGGAGATAACAAGATTGAGAGCTCATGTGGAGCTCTTCAAAAATACAATGGATTCTGATAAACCGTTAGGTAAAATACTTAACAATATCGTTCAGGAGATGCACAGGGAGGCAAGTACAACTTCAGCTAAAACAAATCTTACAGAGATTTCACATATATCAGTTAAACTGAAAGAAGTGATAGAAAATATAAGAGAGCAGGTTCAGAACGTTGAGTAAAGGTAAATTACTAATATTTTCCGCTCCTTCGGGAACAGGAAAGACCACCATTATCACTGAATTGAGAAAAAAGATCAGTCAGTTGGAATTTTCAATTTCAGCCACAACAAGAGAACCTCGAGGAAAAGAGCAGAACGGAGTTGAATATTTCTTTCTTACAAAAGAAGATTTTCAGTCAAAGATAAAGGCCGGAGAATTCGTTGAATATAAGAATGTTTACGAAAATTATTACGGAACGCTAAAAAGTTATGTCGACCGGTCATTGAAGGAAGGTAAAAATATAATATTTGATGTGGACGTTCAGGGTGCTTTGGAAATTAAGAAAGAATATCCTCTTGACTCTGTTATGATATTCATTTATCCTCCGTCGATCGGTGATCTGAGAAAAAGACTGGAGATAAGAGGAACAGACAGTCCGGAAATTATTGAGAAAAGACTAAAATATGCACAGAAAGAACTTGATCAGATAGATCATTACGAATATAAGGTCAAAAATGAGAGAATTGATGATGCAGTAGAGGAGATCCTGAAAATATTTAAAAAATTAAAGATAAAATAAGGAGAAGATCCATGGAAAAAATCTATGACAAGGACGATAGAAAGATCAGCCAGGAACAGCTGGAGGAGAAATCTGACAATATCTACGAGACCATAATGGTTCTTGGTAAAAGGATCAGACAGATCGAAAAAGCGAACAATGAAGAGTTCGAAAAATTGAGAAATGAATTGATGGATGAAAGATCTGAAAGTGAATATACTAGAGATTATTTCTCAGATTCAGCTGAAGAGGACCTTCCTGTTTTTCCTAAAGCTATCAGGGTCAGTATCGATGAGATGTTGAATGATAAGCTGGAATTTGAGTATGAAGCAATGAAAGATATTGAATAATCGGTCTGATTATTCAATATCTTTCAAGTTGTAAGGTGGCAGTGGCAGTGGCTAGTAAACACTATGGTTCACGCAGCTGCGAACTGAAAACCAACAACGATAAAACACAGCAGGGTTGATTATGAAAGGTAAAAAAGTTTTAATAGGTATCACAGGTGGTATAGCCGCTTATAAGAGTTGTTATCTTATCAGGTATTTTGTTAAAGCAGGTGCTGAAGTTAAAGTGGTGACTACTGAGAACGGTCTTAAGTTCGTTGGTGAAACCACTCTCAGAAGCCTTTCTAATAATAATGTTTACTCTGACACTTTTGCAGAATGGAACAATAAACCTCATGAGCACATTTCAATAACGGACTGGGGTGATATTTTTGTTGTAGCCCCTGCTACTGCAAATATTATCGGAAAACTTGCGAACGGAATTGCTGATGATGCTCTTTCAACATCCCTATTGGCTTTTAACAGACAGATACTGATAGCTCCAGCTATGAATACAAAGATGTACGATAATCCAGCTGTACAGAGGAATATGGAATTTTTAGCTGCAAATGGAGTTGAGTTCATTGAACCTGATACAGGTGATCTTGCATGCGGTTATGAAGGCAAGGGACGTATGGCAGAACCTGAACAGATATTTAGAGAAGCCAGGTTCCATCTGGATAGAAGCAGTTTGCTTGCAGGAAAAAAAATAATTGTTACTGCTTCCAGAACAGAGGAATCACTTGATCCGGTCAGATATTTGACAAACAGATCATCGGGAATTACGGGTTTCAGAATTGCTGAGCAGGCTGCCTGTATGGGTGCTGAAGTTACTTTGATCACCGGTCCTACAGATCAGGAGACTTTTTCTAAAGTTAAGAGGATAAATATTATAACCGCGGACGATATGTTCACTGCTGTGGATAGGGAATTTGACTTCTGTGACTGTCTGATCATGTCAGCTGCTGTTGCGGATATTTCATTTTACATGTCAAATGATAAGATCAAGAAATCCGGTTCAGGTTTCGAACTGAACACAAAGGATACTAAGGATATCTTGCTTACTATGGGTCAGAGAAAAGAGAAGCAGGTCATAATTGGTTTTGCTATGGAGACGAACGATGCTGTTGAGAATGCAAAAAAGAAATTATTAACGAAAAATGCTGATCTTATCGTATTGAATTCTATCAGTAAAGAGAATCCTGCATTTGGTTCAGGCAAAAATAAGGTCACCCTTGTTTCGAAGGATTCTGTTGAAGAGCTTCCATCTATGAGTAAAGAAGATATTGCAAATGTAATACTTGAAAAAACTGCTGAAAAACTTCGCTCTTTATCGTCGTAGAACAAATTTTTTCCAATGTCACTCATGCAAACTAAGCTCTATCTTAAAATTGATTTAACTTCTTGAATAACTTGTTTTTAAACAGTTTTGGATTTATATTATGTTACAACGTGATATATTGAGTGTGAAATAACATATAATATCCTAGTGAGGGATTATGAAGAAAGTTATTATTATTGTATTTTTGTACGTGATATTCGCTTATGCCACAGGAATGTCTGTTGATAATGGAGAACTTGCTATCAGTACCAGATCCGGTTCTGAGTCAGGTAAATCTGCAACTGTAAAGATCGCTCTTAACAGTATCGGTACAGTTGATTTTAGACTTGGTGAGCTGTCTGTGAAACATACAGGTGCCAAGGAATATGTCGACTGTGATGAGGAGGATAAGATATTTGCACTTGATACTCTTACTACCGGTGAGGAGTCTAAGTGTGAGATCATTCTTAATGATGGTTCGACCATCAGGATCAGTGAGAAATCTCAGTATGTTTTTGAATCATATACAGACAAACCGAATATTGCTTACGTAGGTAATCTTCTGAAAGGGGAGAGCTGGACTAATGTTAACAAATCTGATAAGAACGCAAGGGATTTTAAAGTTAAATCTCCTATCGCTGTTGCTGCTGTTGTCGGCACTTCGTATAAAATGACTTCAGATGGTCAAATGACTAATATTGCTGTCAGAGAAGGTCAGGTGAATGTCGATCTTGAACAACAGGTCAAGACAAAGTATAATATTATTCCTCCCAAGAAATCCAACAGTATGGCCCCAAAAGAGGTAGGTCCTCCGAAAGAGGTTCCAGGTCCTTATGAGGTCACTCTTAACGAGTGGATATCTATTGTCAAAGGTGAGGTGATCAGTGTCAGATACGATGGAAGGTATAATAAGTTCAAGACTGATATTGAGCAGCTGGAGCGTGAATGGCAGGAGTTTATGAACAGTAAGAAGTAGTGACAAGTGAACAGTGAACAGTTTGGGGATGCGTTAATGCATCCCTTTTTTTATTCCTGAGGTTGAAGCCTGCTCACATTTGTGTAATATTCCGTAAATTTAGAAAAGCAAAATCATAAATTCAAAATATAAATCTTACAGATCAAATTATAAAATTTGATTTTTAGCTGAATTTACATATATTATCAGATCATAACATTTAGGGAATATTAATATGATGAAAATTAAAAAAATGACCTTGAAAGACAGAAAGCGTGTTATAGATATAACAAAGAATATCTGGGATGGAGATGACTATCTTCCTTTGGTCTTCGACAAATGGGTAAAAGATAAGAAAGGTGAATTCGTAGGTGCTATTGATGAAAAAGGGAAGCTTGTCGGTTTTGAAAAACTTACTATGGTATCTGAAAATGATGCATGGATAGAAGGTCTGAGAAAAGACTTGAAATCCGGTGTGAAAGGTGTGGGTAAATTTCTTTCGAATTATTTTATAGAAAAACTGAAAAATGATAAAAAAATTAAAACTATTCGCTTTTCTACTTACTTTAGGAACGTTGAATCTATCGGTCTGTTCCAGAAGATAGGTTTTAAGGTTCTTGAAAGGAGGAATAATAAATTCTACACACTTCCAAAATTAAAGTCGATACCCGTGTATAAAGGTAACAGAGTAGAGATCATCAAAGATGAAAAACTTGTTCTGGATTATTTTAAAAGATCAAAGTCTGCCAAATTATTAAAGAACGGTTTAAACATCAGCTGGGTACTGCATCCTGTAACGGATGATCTGATAATAGATGAATTCATTAAAACCGGAAAATGTCTGGGTATTATAAAAAAAGGAAGGATCAAAGCCTTAGGATTTTATATGGTAAGAGAAAAGAATGAGCTTTTCATCAGCTATTTTTCCGCGGATAGCGACAGGTATGCGAAAGAATTATTTCAAAAGATGAAACAGATCACATATATCAATCATCAGAAGCATATGAACGTTATAATTCATTTAAAAGATAAGGAATGTAATAGATGGTTCAAACAATTCGGGTTCAGAAGCTGGGAAGAAGAGGAGGATTTTTTATTGTTCGATCTGCCGATAAAATAATAATAAAAGAATATCCATCACAGAATGTTCAACAACAATCGGAAAACAAATGAAAAACAAAATGAATAAGGCAAAAGTTTTAAAGAACATTATTCTGATATCTGCTATATTGTTTGCAGTATTGGGAATAGCAATGATGATAATTGATCTGGCATTCATCAAAGGTGCGCAGTATCTTATAACTGCAGTAATTTACGGTTTAGCTTTAAAAAAGATAAAAGACGGAGAACTTTCACCTGGAGGGGAAAAGGATAAAAAAACAGTGAATTTTAATCTGGGCTTCATCTTTTCAGTGATAGGAATAACAAGTCCGTTAGGATCACCTATGTTCACGATGTGGTTACTGGGTATGATCCTGTTCTTAATTGGAATGTTCCATAAGAAAAAGGAGGAAGAATGAAAAAGTTTGCTGATATGATAATTGATCCAGAACCATGGGAAGGGCTCATAATGGGTAACCATGCACTGGCAAGAGCAATGTTCGAAGCCGGTGTTAAAGTAGTGACCACCTATCCCGGTTCACCAACTCCTGAGATAGCGGATGCTATTCTATCTGTACCTGTGTATAAAAGACCGTTACATTTTGAATATGCCACTAATGAAAAAGTAGCTACTGAGATAGCTTTCGGTTCAACAATAAACGGACATCTGTCTGTTGTATTCTTCAAATCTGTAGGCCTGAACGTAGCTTCCGACTCAGCAGTCCAGCTGGGGTTGATGAACATGGTAGGTGGACTGGTAATAATTCTCGGAGACGATCCTGGTGCAAACTCATCCCAAAATGAACAGGATAACCGTCACTTTGCAAGAATGGCATACATTCCTACAATTGAACCTGCAACTCCGACCGAAGCTTATCATGCTTTCCATGATGCTGCTGAGCTTTCTAAGAAACATCAGATACCTGTGTTCCTGAGGATGACCACTCATGTATGTCATGCGAAAGAAATAATAAAATTCGGAAAGATCAACACAGCAGAGCATAAATATGAAACGTTGTTTGATGTTAAGAACGGACCTTTTCTGCCTATTACAAAAAGTGTATTTCCTTTAAAAAGAAAAGCTATTGCGAGAATAGCTGCTATTGAAGAAGATTCGGAAAACTCGAAATTCAATATTATTCATTCTCCGTTCGGCTCTGATAGGATAAATGGTAAAAGACTCGGAGTGATATCTTCGTCAATGCCTGTTCTTTCAATCCTTGAAAATCTAGATGAAGTCAAACAACCGGTAGATGTTATGGCATTGAACTTCAGTTATCCCTGGCCTAGGAAAAAAGTGAGATCTTTTCTCAAAGACCATGATGAAGTTATCATTATAGAAGAGCTAGACAGGATAATGGAAAATGAGATAAAGAGTTTTGCCTATGATGAAGATATAAATTGTAAGATACATACAAGGTCGGACAGTGAAGATCTTATGGGAGAACTCGGTCCAGAGAGAACCTGGAAAATAATTTCAGAGGTATGGCCTGTTGAATTCCCTGTAAAAGAAACCACAGCCGCTTCTTCTTTCACTAACCATAGGATACCTCAGATGTGTCCCGGATGCGGTCACAGATCGGCTTTCCATGCGATTAAACAGGCTTTACCTGCTGACGCGATCACTGTAGGTGATATAGGTTGTCATTCACTCGGTTTCTTCAAACCTTACAACATGGGGCAGATGCTTCTTTCAATGGGTCACTCCAGCGGAACAGCAGCAGGTCTTTCAATTGGTAATAAAACTAGAAAAGTACTCGGTTTCATTGGAGATTCAACATTTTTCCATGCAGGACTTCCAGCTATAATAAATGCTGTTCTTTATGATCATGATTTCACGCTTGTAGTTATGGAGAACGGAACAACTGCTATGACAGGTCATCAGCCACATGCCGGAACAGGAGAGATAGGTGAAAAAATATCTATTGATAAAGTTCTTGAATCGCTCGGAGTAAAATTTCTTAAAAGAGTGGATACTTACCAGCAGAAGAAACTTACAGAATATGTTAAAGAAGCAATGGATCACAAAGGTTTTGCAGTTGTAATTGCAAGTCATCCTTGTATGCTGAAATTCATGCGTGGACAGCGAAAGAAAGATAGTTATACTGCAAAGCATGTTATTGTGGATCAGAATATATGTGAAAATCATAATGTTTGTTTAGAGGATTTTGCATGCCCTTCGTTCATAAGGAATGATGATGGTAAGATCACTGTGAATGAGGATCTTTGTATAGGAGACGGATCATGTAAGCAGACATGTCCTGTAACAGCGATAGATTTTGACAAGGAGGGGAAATAATGAAAGAATTCAATATATATATGTGTGGAGTAGGTGGTCAGGGCATCGGTCTATTAGCTGAGATGATGATAAGGACCTGCAGTAAAGCAGGTTATGAAGTAAAAGGTGTTGATACTCACGGACTAGCTCAGAGAGGTGGAACAGTTGTTTCTCATCTCAGGATAGGTAAAAAAGTTCATACTCCGCTTGTTCCACCAGGACAGGCTGACATTGTTATAGCTCTTGAAAGGCTGGAAGCGCTCAGAGCTGTTCACACAATGATGAAGGATGAGGGTAAAGTTATTTTTTATGATGTTCGGTATCAGACCGTGGATAACAGACTTGGAACTCAAAAGTATCCGGATATGGATGAATTCGAGATCGCGGTGAAATCAAAACATGGTCAGGTGGTCAGAGTATTTCGAGATGATGTTCCTGATCCGAGAATGCAGAATGTTGTATTGATATCTGAACTGATAAAACTTGAATGGATCGATGGATTTTCAAAAAAATTTGTTGTTGAATCTTTAACAGAGCTTATGCAGGGAAAAGGACTGGAGAAAAATCTAAAATTGTTATAGTGGTCAGTAGGGAACGCAGGAATGCGTTCCTCTACTGAATATTCAATATTCAACATCCCGATAAATCGGGACAGGCAGGAATGATCAAGGTATTACACCGGCAAAAAAGAATAATCGAATTTACATAATTAATTTCATTGATAAAATCATCTCATAAATATATCTTTTCAGGGACAGTAAAAACTAAAGTGATACTACTATGAAATATATTTTGACAGGTGGAGGCACAGGGGGACATGTTTATCCCGCACTTGCCATAGCGGAACATATCAAAGAAAAAGATAAAGATGCTAAATTTTTATATATCGGAGCTTATGGAAAGATCGAATCAAAGATAGTTCCGGCAAAAGGATATAAGATAAAGTATATTCCTGCATCAGGTCTTCCGGGTTCAAAATTCAGTTTACAGTTCATTACATTCATACTGTCATTGTTTTTAGGAGTCTTTAAAAGCTGTTACCACATTATATTTTTCAGGCCCAATATAATTATTGGAACAGGCGGATTTGTTTCAGCTTCGCCTATATTTGCAGGAAGACTATTAAGAAAGTTCAAATTAACCAAAGCTAAATTGTTCCTGCATGAAGCTAACGCTGAACCGGGTAAAATGATCCGAAAAGCAGGTCCAATGTGTGACGGTGTAGGGCTTTCCTACAGATCTTGTCTGGAATATTTTAAAAAAAATGGTAAGTATGTAGGTTATCCTGTCAGAGATGAGTTCAAGCATGGGTCGAGGAAGGAGTCCAGAGACAGACTTGGTATAGATGAAAATTCATTTGTAGTCTTTGCTGTTGGAGGTTCTCAGGGTGCAAGAACGATAAACAGAAGTATAGTGGACAGCTTGAAATTTATTAAGGATATGCCTGATCTAAAGCTTATACATGTTACAGGAAAAGGTACTACTGCTTATAATGGAGTTCTTGACACAATAAGGCGGTTCGGTTATAACTCAATAGATGAAAAGGACTTTCCTTTTTACAGCAGATTGGAATATGCAGATAATATCAAAGATTATTACAAAGCTGCAGATCTTATCATAACAAGAGGTGGAGGAACTATTAATGAGATCGCAGTTTGCGGTAGGGCATCATTGATAATACCGAAAGCAAATCTGTCGGGAGATCATCAGGTAATCAATGCTGAGAATATCAAAGATGCAGGTGCGGCAGAAGTGATTTATGAAGATATAATCATTGACAATAACGAATTTGCAGTGATGGTAAGCGGGAAAAAACTGAGTGATAAATTAAGAGAACTTTACAACAACAGGGACAGGATCCTTGAGCTTGAGGAAAATGCAAGGAAATATATCAAGGATTCAGGCACTGATAAGATTTATGAGTTCATTGTGCAGATAATCAATAATAATATCACGAAAGATCCAAATGAAGAGATCATAGAAAAAAATCCATATGCGAATTATGGGGCTGTCAAGTTGATCAGTATTCTTTCATCAATGACAAAGGATGAAGTAATAAGTAACAAGTACCTTGAATATCTGCGCTATAGAACTAGCCATTATTTCAATTCGGATTCATGGCAGGTAAGAAATTATGCTGTGAAACTCTCCGGTCTGACCTATGCTGAAGAAAAGTTACCTTTTTTACACAAATTATTCAATGATAAAACAAAGGTTTCACTTATTCAGAGGATATTAGGTGGTGAATATCAGCAGGTGAGTTTCATAAGAAGAAATATAATGACATCTTACAGACAGATCGGAAGGTTTAATGAAACTGTTGAGAAGGATATTCTGAATTCATTGAGTGACAATTATTTTGAAACTGTATCTGAAGGATTACTGAACGTATGTCATTTTTCTGAGAATTTAAAAGGAAACGAAAAAATTATCAAAGAAGTGGAAAGGCTTTTGAAGCATAAGAATTTTTTGATAGTTATTAACGCTGTTGCTGCATACACAAAATTCATAAAGAACATTAACGAGTTCAATAAATTCTCACATATTTTCTTCAACACGAATAATAATGTCAGACAGGCAGTAATTGAAGCTTTGCTGGACTTGAATCACAGAGGTATTGTTGAGGATAAGGCTACTATTGACGGATTTTTACACAGGATACTGCAGACAACTACCGGTTTTTCTCCTGTATTTAAATTTAAACAGTTGATCAAAGATTTCGAAGTATAAATTGTTACGGGTACACAGATAAGTGAACCCTAAGTTATGTCTTCAATATATTTTTTTAATTTTTCATCAAGTTCTTTTGTAAATCCTTCAGGAAAATATCTTTTATTATAGTATAAACTTTGAACATTCTTTAGCTTATCGATCTCCTCATTCCTGCGACCAGTTCCAATTCGTTCGAACCATTTCGCTAAAGTTTCATGATCATCTATTTTAGGATCTTTTAATTTTTCCCGGATCTGATAAAGTTCCTTGATCACTTCATAATGAGATATGATCGTATTTTTTTTAATATCACTTTTATACCTTACACCACGAAGTATCCTGTAAAGAAGAAACAATGCTAAAGGGATTATTGACAGGAGTAAAATATTCTTGAATAATTCATTGTTTTCAGCCTTGAATAGAAAAGCTTTATAATACAGGTTCGATACAAAGTCATAAACACCTCCCAAGATCCCGGAACCGGACCTGTTCATAAAAATATCCGGTGGGGTAGTGTCGTATTCAAACCAGTTGCCCTCATTATCATTAGCATAGACCCAGGCATGTCTGTCTTTCTGCCTGGCAATGTATAGATCTTTTGTGTCATCGTACTCACTGACAAGATAACCGGTCACATATCTGCTCGGATAACCCAATTCTCTGTATATCAGGCATGTTAATGTTGCAAAAAGCTCGCAATGACCTTTTTTATCAGTAATAAAATTTTGTAACTTGCTATGATCTTTCTGTTTTATGTAATCCAGGGAATATCTATAATTTGAAATAAAATAATTTGATAACTTTCTGTTGATCTTTTTGAATGGCAGTTCTCTTAAGCCCAGAGAGTCAATTATCGGTTGAACTAAATTTTTATCAACCGGATTTAACTGAAGGTCAATTTCATTGGGATCACCGAAAAGATATGTTATAGGATCTTTTCTGGAATAAACCTTATAATCAACAAGATATTGTGGGTCTTTAACGGTAATAGTACCGAGTGAATTCATGCTCATATCATTTTCACTTATACCCGAAATATTACTTGTTTTAAAATTTGATTTTACCCGGGACCTTCTCCCGGATGAGAAGAAGAATATTCTCATAGAATCAAGTTTGGTATTCCCGTATTCAAAATAGATCTGAGAAAAATTTTTATTTTCACTTTTGTGTGATTGCCATGTTCCGAAATGATAGAAGTTGTAAATATTTTCTTTTAAATGATAAAAAGGTTTATTGTTATCATAAATTTTCATTCTTAATTCAATTCTATAGTCATTTTTTTTATCACCGATACTTCCAATTGTGCTGTTCCGGTTAGTGTGCTTCATGAAATTATTTATATAGATATCCGTTGCAAGATATTTAATAAAGTAAAAGGTTTTTGACATGGATATCTGCAGTATCAAAGCGATCGAAATGACAATCAATAAACTTAAGAACCATGTTATAAATTTATAATTCTGTGACCTGTTGATAAAAAGTAACGGTAGAATCAGTAATATCATAACAGGAAAGGAATAGAGCCCTGCTGAAATACTCCCGCCTATCAACAAACTGCAAAAGAAAATATAATCAGGTCTGAACCTTTTTGTATAAGGATGAACTATTGAATACTTGTTAACTACGAACAACAGAAAGAGTTTTTTTGCATTTATATTTTCAGAAGTGCTGTACAGATAAAAAAAATTAAGAGGAAATAATAACACTGGAAGAAAAATAAGAAAAGAGGAAATAAATCCGGTTTCCTGAGATGAGTTAGAATAGTATATCAAATATCCAATCGAGCCCAGTGTTGAAAGTACGGATATCATGTTGAAATCATTAGTTGAAAAATCCCATCTGAATTTGATCAGTCTGTGAGATTCTAGCAGTATCATGAAAATAAGGGCAATAAGAAGATTGTCTGTATTTATTCCCCAGTATAGCAGAGCAAAAGATATTAGAAAAGGATACTTTCTCATAATATAGTTATTTGTTCAACATTTGTATTCACTTCAGGTATTCTTATCATTCTATTTTTATTAGTTTCCTTATCGGTGTTTGAAGCAATAATCGGATCAAAATACTTGATCGATCTAATGATATTTTCATTATCCTCAGTTAGAATAATGAATGTATTTGAATGTTTTTTCAGTTTCTTTTTTAACTGATTTGTTATTTTTTCTATTTCAGCAACTATATAATAGTCGATCCTGCAGATGATCTCGTTAAGAATTGGATAATTACCTTTGTCATTACATGCCGTTATACTCTTCAATTCATTTTTATGAAAGTAATAGAAGTTAACTGTGAACCAGTTCTTAGAAAAATATTCCAGCAGTGAATATACGAATGATAGAGAATCCTCGAATTTTATAGCAGAATTATTATTCTCGGTGCTGATGAGATTAAAAAGTACAATATTAAATTCATTTACTTTACCAAATCCTTTCTCTATTACAGTCGGTCTGTTTGTTTTTGCCCAAGATTTCCAATGTATATTCCTGATAGGATCTCCAGGAACATAACTACGCAGTCCAATAAAATCACCTGTTTTATGTTTATGCAAAATGTTGTATAATGAATTTTTTGTTCTATCAATATCAGATTTGATACTGTTAACGGTTTTTTTATCGATCTCATATCTTCTGGGTAGAATAGTAATATTTTCATTTAGTTCAAAATATTTAGAAGTATTGAACAAACCAAAAATATCTTTCTTGGTAATAAATACACCGGTAATATATATTTTCCCTCTTTTTACTGGTTCAAAAACGGAATCACACTCATAAAAAGAACCGGCACTAACAGTTTTTACATCTATCGCATGGAATTCTGCTTTAAATAATCTGATTATATGCCACATCCACCTGTAAGTATAAACATTCCTGTCCCAGATATTTCTTTTATCTTCGTTCGGTTCTTTTACGTTAACAAACTCATCAAGAGTCGGAATAATTTCCTTCACCACTGGAATAATACAGATGTCATGAATATCAGCCTTACGGTAGTTGTAAATTTTAATTAAGTATTTTGCCCTTTCTCCAACAGGAAATTGTTTAGAAAAAAAAAGTTTTATCTGAATATTGTCAAAATCTTTATTCCTGGACAGGTAAGAAATTATAAGGAGAGATAAAGAAAGTGTAAACAGTCTGTACAAAAATGAAACTGTTAAATTCAAACCGGCAAAACCGCTTATTATGCATATAGATACAACAAGCAGACCAAAAGGGGTTACAGATAATCTGATCTTTCTTCCCCTTTTAGAGAATTTTGCATAGCTGTTATAAAAGAATTTTGCAGACATTTTTTTTGAGTTATGAGTTATGAACTATGAACTGTGAATTTCTTACTTCTTACTTCTTACTTCTTACTTCTTACTTCTTACTTCTTACTTCTTACTTCTTACTTCTTACTTCTTACTTCTTACTTC
>JAFGVM010000082.1 GCA_016937995.1 Candidatus Delongbacteria bacterium | reverse complement strand
AATTCAACACCGAGGTAAACATTCAGTCGTTTTTGATGCTTCAAAATTCAATAGTGGGATTTATTATTATTGCCTGGAAGTTGATGGACTGAAACAGGTAACGAAGAAGATGGTAATGATAAAATAGAAATTATGGATCTCCGGATCGAGTCCGAAGATGACAGAATTCAAAAGGTGGATATTATTCCACCTTTTTCTTTTGATCAATGCTCAATAAGTATTTTGAAAATACTGTTCTTTCAAGGACGATGCAAAAAAATATACTCGCAATTAGTGTGCCTGCAAAAGTGATAAAATAGAATGAAAAATTGTTAGGAACTATATTTACCTGTTTTATCAATTTGATCAATGTATATAATATAAGTGCATGAGAAAGATAGATCCCGAAAGAATATCTTGATATTAATTCCAGATATTTCCTTGCCTCAGCATTAGTGATTTTCTTAGCCAAAGAGTATAAGACAATAAACACTAAAACATAAACTAAGGGTAATAATGCTTTCTCAAGTACGACCAAAGCGTTAAATATCGGAAAAAAATCATTGTTTGTAGCAAGCCAGTTAAATGTAAAAATATACGAAGCCCATGTTATGATAATTACAAGCATCAAATTTAAATAATAATTGAGTTTTGATAATTGGATTTCAACGTTCCCAATATTATCAGCGATCCATATACCCAGACTGAAATAGAAAATATGAGATAAGAATATCCGGTTTATTATCATAGCTAATTGTTCGTTCCCGACAACTCCAATTTTGTAGTGATTGAATAATATTTGAAGTCCATATGTGAATATTATCATGATAAAACTTCTTCCTTTTAACAGCTTCCTGTAAAACGGGAATATCAGATACAATTGAAATATCAGGAAAAAGAACCACAGATGATAATATGCACTACCTGTGAAAAGCATATATATGATTCTTTGTACAGAAATATCTTTTGTTAGAATAAAAGTCATGGTAACGTAAATTACAGACCAGATCAGATATGGGACCAGTATTCTGTTGATCCTTTTCTTATAGAATGTTTTTATAGAATAATCACCATCGTATCTAAGGCTGAGAACCAAACCTGAAATCAGGATGAACATTGGAACAGCAAACTGGCTGAAAATATCTACTCCGCAAACTACAACCGGTAAAGCTGAGTAAGAAACTATCTTGCTGAAATTACTTGTTACATGAATCGCGATGACAGCAATTATTGCAAATGCTCTTAATATATTGAACTGGTCTTTAATTTGTCACTCCGGTAATTTTAGTGGAAATAAAGCAAAATTTATAATAAAAGCAATAATTTATTAATCAGTTGCTGCGATGATCCTATAGAATTTCTTAGTTGAACTTTCAGTTCCGTTCCAGGAGTTTGTTACAGAAATTCCAATCTGAGAATAAGTTCCGTAAGGGTCATCAGCTGAATAGATGAGATAAGATTCAGCATTTTCTACTACATCCCAGGTAATATTCACAACAGATCCATTGTAAGTGATAAGAAGATTCTCCGGAGACATGAACTGTGAAACTGTAATATTATCCAGATACCAGCCCCTTTCATTGTAAAGAGTATCACTGCCGAACTGCCACTGGATTATTACGTTCTGTCTCGCGTATGCACTCAGATCAAAGATCACTGAGATCCAGCCACCGGAATCACCGGAATATGCATCTTCTCCCGGCATTGGATTCGTGTATTCTGAAGATATCTCATAACTATATCCGTCAAGAGGGTAGATCAGAGTATAATTGTTACCATTATCAGTCGAAATTTTGACATTGCCACCATCGTAAGCTGTTGGGGCAGTTCCATCCTCCATCTGAAACCAGTGATAAAAAGTAAGTAATGAATTCTCTTCCAGTGGGACAGCGGAAAGATCATAAGTTAACTTTGAATTTGAATTATCAGTATAATTTGCGTTAAGCACAGTTCCCCAGATATTTCCGCCTGAGACAGAACCAACCGCTGCATCAGTGCCGAATTGCCAGTCTCCGTCGGCTGTGAAAAATGGGTCTTGAGGTGTAAATTTTACTTTGTCATAAACAATTTTGAATACTTTTGCTTTCTCTGTGTGATCTTGTTTAATGCTCTTTGTCCCTGTCGCATCACCCAGATAGACCATTTCCTGATCTGAACCTGTGAAATAATAAGTTCCAAGATCGACCCACAGACCGGCATTTGCTCCTTGATCTACTCTGATTTCATCGACAGTTGAATTATGGAAGATCTGATATTTTGCATTTGTTATAAGTTCTGTATTTGAGGGGATGTATACTTCAACTTTATAATCTCCGGGGGAAGTTATATCAGGATTCCAGGAAGCACTGTAATCATCGATAGTTGTAGCGGTCATAGCTCCAGTCCACCAGTATGGATCTACACCATCTACATTTCTCCAGTATTTCATACCCGTAGTACCTTCAGCAAGCATGAAGAACCCATTGTTTCTATCACTGAAATCATAGTAATCGGTTGTATACGCTAACTGGTTGTCATTTATCTGAAGTCCAGCTTCTTCAGGTATAATTCCAATTGCAGAAGTAGTCCAGGCTACAGCATCAAGATTCTCTATACCAGTATTAAATCCCGGCCAGTCATACATTACTTCAAAACCGTCCGCACTTGGATATGCTACGTTCTTATTACCGTAAGGGTCATTGTAATACATCACCTGCTGAATATCATCAGCTATCCCGACCGGAAGAATAAGATGACCTGAAGCTGTAAGCATAACACACATTGGATGAGGATAGCCATTGTTTACATCTGCAGAGATAACATTCCACCAGTTACTCCAGTATTGTACAGATGTTAGACCGTGATATTGTAAGTAATATTTCTGATTACCTGAAGGAGAAGTGCCTCCTGGTCCGTTATCGTTCCACATAAATCCGTCACCACCGCCAGTACCAACTCCGATATCGTAAAGAATGTCGTAAACAAAATCTTTATAAATATAATTATCATAAATAAAATGTGCCCACTCATTTGTTGTATTAATCCAGTGTGGAATTATCTTATAATAAGCGAGAACCATTGCACAAGTTGTAGCTGCACAGCAACCATATCTATGCCCATAACCATCAGTATCATTAACCTGATGTATGTAAGGTGCGTTCAAAGTTGATTTTTGCTTAGGTTCTTTCATGATAATCGGTTTCAATTTCAATTGGTAATTCAGGTTTGAGATCAATTGATTATCGACAAGCAAAGTATTGAATTCGTAAACATCAGTACTGTTTGTAAGATTTCTTTCAAGGTTGTTTTCTGTATTCAATTCGTAAACATCGCTTGAGAGCAAAGATTCTTCATCATGGATAAATTTGACACAGTGTATTGTAGTGTTACTTTTCCAGTTGTAGTTGTTAACAATATCGTATTCTGTTGTATTCTCAGAAAAGAGATCATAGACTAATAACTTGCCTGAAATATCTCTGAAAGCAAGTTTCTTAGAGTCAGGAGACCATTTCTGGTCGAAGAAGCCATTGTTGTGAGTTATGGGTTTAGAGTTATGAGTTGTGAGATCAAGTATGTATATGTTCTGGTTTTTATCATGGTAGGATACTTTGTTACCATCCGGAGAGATAGGAGTAATATTTGAATAAGTTTCTAGATCATATTCGAATTTAACACCATTAGTATACTCAACTATCAGATCATTGCTGACCGTATAAGCAATATCTCCATTTTCTGAGAAAGATACCTGTCCGCAATACTTTGAAGGAGAAGCTAAATGAATAATATCATTAGTTTTAAGATCGAATAAAGCAGGAGTTTGTTCTGCAGTTCCCGGATCAATATATTTGAAGCCTATGAATTCATTGTAAACGTTGAAGTATCTTCCACAACCGGGGTTTTCAATCAGAGTCGATAACTCTCCATCATTTATCAGATACAAGGCATTTTCAAGATTGTTCGTTGCAACGGTACCGAGTTCTGTTTGAGTTAAATTTGTTAAATATCCTTTGTTCTCAATAGAAACAAGTTCTTCCTGCGATATTTTGCCAAAAAGACATAGAGATACAAATATCAAAACAATTGCAACTATTTTCATTATCTCCTCCAATTTATCAGTATTATTCAAAATACAATAATTTATCGTAATAAATCAAGGAATAAAATCATAACAATGTTAAATATTCAACACGGAGAAAACATGAAGGGGCGTTATTCATAACGCCCCTGGAAAAAACAGATTGCACATCCCATAATTCGGGATTCGCAATGACATCTGTAGGGAATGATTCCCATTCGTCCCCGAAAAAAAACACAACGCAATGAAAGAACGATTTTATATCATTTGAAGAATCGATTATATTTTGTATATTATAAAAGTATAAATTTTACGGGGATATCTATGAAAAAAATAGCAATTTTAATTTTATCAACATATTTATCACTGTCTGCTTCTGACTGGTATTCAAAAGAAAACAGGACTTTTGCCTGGTATGATTATTGGGGACAGGCATGGGATCTTTATACTTCCACTGAAGAGAAAGCAACTTATATCAATGCAAATGACTTCGGACTTGAATATCCGGTCAGTTTAAATGCAGTCAGTTCGTATCTATGGCAGAACGGAGAAACTTTTACCTTCAAGATCTATGCTAAAGACGGTTCAACTATACTATGGCAGTCAGATGAAAGTTTATCTATTCAGAGCTGGAATGATGTATATCTGCCTTCAACAATGGTATTCAATGATGATTTCTGGGTCGCAATGGTGCCTGATACGATATCAGGACTACCGACAATAGTGGCAGACAGATACGATTCTGATGATTGTCACAGCTATGATGGTATGCCCGGAGATTGGACAAAATATCATAAAGAATTTATTACGAGAGTATTACTTGAGCACTACGCAGGAACGGACGTATATCCGCCTTCTGTTAGAACTATTACAGGAAATGAAGGATATCAGAATATTGATCTGCAAATAACAATTATGGTACAGGATCAGAATTCTGTTCTTTCACCGATGAATGCGGAGTACAGCATAGACGGCGGAGCATGGGTGCCTTTCAACATGAGCACTGCGAAAGGAGATACGAAATTCCACGGAACGATCCCGGGGCAACCTGATGGATCAACAGGTCAGGTTAGATTTTTGGCCGAAGATGATCAAACGAACTCACAATGGTCAGGTACTTTTCCTCTAAGCTGGTCAAAAGAATATTATCTGTTCTCAGAAGATTTCGAAGAAGAATTTCCACCATACAACTGGGAATTACAGACAGCAGGTGCAGGATTTGTTCAAGTTCAATATCCTGTCCATACAGGAGAAAACTCAGCCACTCATTTAAATAATACCGGTACACAGGATGACTGGTTGATCTCACCACAGATATATATTCCGGATTCGGTTTCTGTGATATTATCATACTGGCAGAAGGACTCACTATCTTCAGCAGCAAACGGTATCCATGAAGTCTGTGTTTCCACTGATAAAACAAACTGGACAACTCTTTGGTCAGGCATATCTTCAGAAGATGAATTTAGTGAGAATATTATTTCACTGAGCTCTTACATTGATCAGAATATTTATCTCGGTTGGCATTATACTGGTGATAACAGTGATCTCTGGTATATAGATAATGTAAATATTATCTGTGACGATGAAGAACCTTCCATAACTAACATTCAGGCAAATCCTGCATTATTACCTATCGTAGGTGCTTATCTTAATAATGATATGGAGATCGAGCTTACTTTATCTTCACGGGTTGGTATAGATTCTATTTACGGACATTACCTTTTCAACGGGAAATATCCTCCCGGTACTATCAGGTTCACAAAGTTAATTGACGATATCTGGACAGGCAAAATACCTGCTTTAGCAAGTGTTGATTCAGGCACTATCAATTTTGACATAACAGATAATGGAGAACAAAGTGTTATAACTCCTGACTATAATATTTATTTTGTCCGGGATTATGATGTACCTTTAATTACAGCCGTAAGAGGAAGAACTGCATTTGTAAATAAAGATGCAAAGATATCTATTACCGTCAATGATGAATCCGATATAGTGTCATGTACAGGTCATTATTCAAAGAATGACTGGGATACACAATATGATTTTGCGATGAACTTACCAAAAATGCATACTTACGTCTATGAAGGAATTCTCCCTGCAGAAACTTCAGAATTACAGGGGAATCTCAGATTTACAATAGAAGACTTTGAAGGCAACAGATTAAATTCCGGCGATTATGTAATTAACTGGACATCAACTCCTCCTGACAGTTTCGATCTTAGAACTTCTTATCCTGAAAATTATGTTACTTCAATAAAATTACAGCTTGGAGGAACATGCTGGACACATGGTACTTTAGCTTCAATGGAAAGTAATCTGTTAATGACTGATCTCTGGAGTTACTACGGTGAAGAGGGTGAGCCTGCTCTGGCTGAATATCATCTCGACTGGTGGAACGGATTTAACGATTATAACAATGATGATATTGCTGTGCAAGGAGCTGGGATTGAAGTACATCAGGGTGGTGATTATCTGATGGCTTCAGCTTATTTTTCCAGAGGAGAGGGTGGAGTCAGAGAAATTGATGGTCAGTCATATGACACTCCACCAGTCAGAAATTCCGACAGTTATCATTATTTTTATCCGAGAGATGTTGAATTCTATAATGTTGGTGATGATCTTGAAAATATTAATGAAGTTAAGCAGAAGATCATGGAGAATGGAGCTATCGCGACCTGTATGACCTCAAGTGCGGGTTATACAACTGACTATATTCATTATCAACCACCTGCAACAATAGAAGAACCTAATCATTCAATTGCTATTGTTGGATGGAATGACAGTTTAATAACTCAAGCTCCTAAAGGTAAGGGTGCATGGCTTTGTAAGAACAGTTACAGTGAGGACTGGGGTTTTGACGGTTATTTCTGGATCTCATATTACGATAAGTATGCAGGTAAGCATCCTGAAATGGGTGCTGTTTCATTCATGAACGTTGAAAAAATGAGATATGATAATGTTTATTACCATGATTATCACGGTTGGAGAGATACTTATACAGGTATAAATGAAGCATTTAATAAATTTGTTTCTGCTCAGGATGAATATATCAATGCAGTTAGTTTCTATACAGCGAAAGACAGTGTGAATTACACTATTAAGATCTACGATGATTTTACGACCGGTACTTTACAAAATGAACTTGAAAGTAAGACCGGATATATTGAACACAAAGGATTTCACACTATTGATCTTAACAACTCTGTTCAAGTTTCCAATGGGGATGATTTCTATGTCTACCTTGATCTTTCCGATGGAGGACAGCCCTTTGACAGAACTTCTTTCATTCCAACTCTTCTTGGAGCTAAGACCAAAGCTACGGTAGAATCAAAAGCATCTGCGGATGAAAGTTATTACTATGAAGGCGGGATCTGGAAAGATCTCTATGACAATACAACTATCGATAATCCCGGAACAGCAAACTTCTGTATAAAAGCTCTGACAAATCCTGTATTTTTAAATATGGGATCTCCGACTAACGTACAGATCTCTCTCGATGCTTTTAATGTGTACATTACCTGGGATGATGTTGAGAACGCCAACACTTATTGCATTTATTCATCAGACGACCCTTATGGCATCTTTAACTACCTTGGAACAACTGCAACAAATTCCTGGTCAAGTGCTATAGATGCTACGACGAAGAAATTTTATTATATCATAGCCGATTCTGCTGTGAAGAGGGAAGATGTGCCGGAAACAGTGCGACTAAAATAATAATACTTGTAAATAGTGCGTTTATATATTATTTTCATTGTTAATGTTAATGTGAAATGAATATTATGGGGAAATAAATGAAATCACTACGAATTTTGATCGTTTTTTTATTGGTGTGTGTATCAATTAATCTTTACGGGATTTATCACAAAGTGGGGGAATATTATGATGGGACTAAGAGAAGAGTAAGCATAGAAAAAAGCGATAGTTTACTATTTTCTTTGACTTATGCCGGTTTGCTAGAAATAATCGATGTTTCCAATCCCTTAAATCCTGAATTGATAAGTGAACTCCAAATGGATGATTTTTTTGGTGGTCGTATTGGTGGTGTATTTAATCAAAAAATTTACTTATGCGGAGAGGATTCAATATCTGTTGTAGATATTTCTGATATTCCAAATCCTGAAATTGACCGAACATATGGCTTCGGAAATGTGAGACAAATTATCGAATCCGGTAATATTTTGTATATCGCAGATGATCAGGCATTTTATGTTTATGATACAACACCTCGTTACGAAGGGATTGTGTGGTCTTGCGGAGATAATTTTACATCAATAATCCTTTCTTCTGACTCTCTGATCTATGGAGTCTCTGATAAATTTAAAATTATGGATGTTAAAGATCCTGAAAATCCAGAATTTATTAGTGAGTTAAGTATTTCAAATAATGATTATGGAGGATTAGCGATACAGGATTCAATTGCATATGTATCCTCAGTTTATTTTACTTCTATTGATATAAGAAATATTCAAAATCCTGTTGTTATGGATTCATTAGCAGATAATCCATCTTCTACTGTAAGTATCTCAGGAAATAAAGCATGTACCAATGCTAAAGGACTTTCAGTTATTGATATTACCGATCCATATAATCTAAGCTATTCTGGAACTTATGATTCCCTTGGAGAGGATTTTAGAGTAATTGCTGATGGTGATCTTGTTTATGATTGCGACGGATTTTATGGAATACATGTTATCGATATAAGTGATCCAACTAATGACTATCTACTCGGATCTACAAAAACTGTAAGGAGGGCTCGCGATATTGAATTTAAAGATGGGTATCTGTTAACAGCTGATGGTTATAGCCTAAATATAATTGATGTAAGAGACTCTTATAATCCAACTTCCATAGGTTATTTCTTTAATGCCTTGGGGGAAACATTTACGTTGTCTTTGTACGATAATATATTATGCCTTGGATACTCATACCAAAAACCTGATATGCTCATGATCGATATTACTGACCCAACAAATCCAGTAGAATTATATGATTTTGACTATGTAGGTACAGATCTTACAACGATGAATTCAGATCAGGATCAGGATTATATTTATTTGAATACACTGGAAGAATTTAAAATCTATGAAAAAAGTGATGCCGGAGATCCGGTTTTAAAAGGAAGTTATTTTGCAGAAGACTGGATCACAGATATAGTTGTGTCAAACAGAATAGCGTATGTTACACTAGAATCTAAATGTATTGATCTGATTGATGTTTCTTCTCCTGATACACCTTCTCTTAAATCAACTATAGATTTAGGTATATACGGGGCAACCCTAGCTATTAGAAACAATATTTTATTTGTTTCTCATTACAAAAATGGACTTAAGATCTATGATGTCAGTGATCCTACATCTCCGATTTTGCTTGATTCATTAAGTGCACATCAAAATTCAATAACATCATTTTCAAGACCATATATTTATGATGGACAATTATTTTTATTTGATACGAATTGGAATGAATTGTTTATTTATGATATAATGGATATTGATAATATTACTCTACTTCAATCCATAAAATATGATAGATATATTGGAAAGATGATATATGTAAACGATCTTCTGTATAGCACCAATCTGGATTATGGTGTTTCCATTATGGATATTTCTCAATTTGTATCTATTGATGATACTGACAATAATATTATTCAAAACTACGAATTAGAGCAAAATTATCCAAATCCATTCAATCCTAGTACTAGTATAAACTTTTCTGTCCCACATAACAATTCAAAGATTAAGCTTGTTGTTTACAATGTTAACGGTCAGTTAGTGAGTACATTATTTGATGGATTGAAAAATAAAGGAAGATATTCAATAAATTTCGATGCATCTGCACTGAACAGTGGTGTTTATTATTATTCTTTTGAGGTAAATGGGGTTAAGGAAGCAACGAAGAAGATGGTAATGATAAAGTAGTTTGATACTATATTAGAGGGTAATAAGGGAGCAAAATATTTGCTCCCTTACTTTTTTGACCCTGAAATAAATTCAGGGTAACGATACATATGAACAAGGGGTTTCAACCCCTTGCAAAGAACAATAAATCTTCTTTATCTTCCCACCTTCCTGTAATATTTTTTGATTGGTTGGGCGTTATAAATAACGCCCCTACGAATCCCATTTTTCAAATCAAAAAACACCTTGACAATATATTTTATAACATTACATTCCTAATTGAATTTTTTAATACTAAAGGGGAACAATATGGATCTCTCGGATTTTTTGTTTGAAAAGAACATCAAAATAATAAAAGAGAACATCGATAAAGACGGTGTTTTAAATGAAATTGCATCACTTGCAGCTACTGATCCTTCAGAGCAGAAAAACGTATTTAAAAAGCTTAAAGACAGGGAAGATCTGGGATCTACCGGATTTGGTAACGGAATAGCAATACCTCATTGTGCTTTAGACAATATAGACGAATTTATTGTAGGTATAATCATTGTGCTAAACGGTATTGATTTTGATTCACTTGATAAAGAACCGACAAAAGTTTTTGTATTTATCATAGCTCCTGAAAAGAAGAGAAATCATCATATCAGATTCTTGTCAGCGATATCAGGCATCTTAAAGCAGGAACAGGCTGTTAATGAAATGCTTTCTGAAAAAACTCCGACTGCGGTCCTGGAAAGTTTTTTAAGATATTCATTACCGTCTGCAACGAATAAAAAAGAAAGTAAAGAATTCAACCTGCTTCACATATATTGTCAGCTTGAAGAAAAATTTGATGAGATAATGGGCATTATCACTGAAGTAAGTGAATGTGATATCTCAGTTATTGAAGGAAATAACGCAGGCAAATATATTCACGCTATGCCTTTATTCGCCAAGTTCTGGGGTGATGAATCACAGGGTTTCCAGAGAATAATCACCACTGTGTTACCAAAGACAAACACAAATGATATTTTGAGAAAGATAAACAATATCATTGATAAACTTCCTGAGAGAACGGGAGTAATGGTCTATATGCAGACTATTGATTATATCAACGGAAATTTGAACGTATAGGAAATTCTGCTCATGCATGAAATAAAAGAACTAACATCTATACCAATATTGCTGATCCTTGGAACGGTCATTATTGTGGGTTTTTATATTGGTAATAATATGAAATACATGAAACTTCCGTCCCTTATCGGATACATGATCTTCGGTGTTTTGCTGGGACCGTCATTATTTGATATTATGCATGATGATATACAACAGGACCTTTCATTCATCACAGATATAGCATTAAGCTTTGTTGCTCTAAGTATCGGACTTGAGTTGAAATTTTCGATCCTAAAAAAACTGGGTAAAGGTATTATTTATATTATATTAGCAGAATCTTTTTCAGCTTTCATTGTTGTTTTTATAGTCGTATATCTTTTCACTGATGATATTGCCATGGCTTTGATATTCGGTTCAATAGCACCTGCCAGTGCTCCTGCCGGAACTGTTGCAGTAATCCATGAATACAAAGCTAAAGGAACTTTGACTAAAGCATTATATGCGATCGTTGGATTTGATGATGGACTTGGTATAATTATCTTTGGATTTGCAGCTGCAATGGCAAAATATTTTCTGATGACTGAAACCGGAGACACTTCAGGGAATATGCTTGCTGCTATGATGTTCCCTCTCAAAGAAGTTTTCCTCAGTTTATTAATTGGTGCAGTACTGGCGGTAATTATTTCATTACTTGCAAGAGGGGTCAAAAAAGAGGGTGGTCTTGTAATTTTGATATTCGGTTTTTCATTTATAGCCTGTGGTCTGAGTGAGTTATTTCATTTGTCAATAATCTTGACAAACATGATACTTGGTATGGTGATCGTTAATACACAACCTCATTATATAGTACAGAAATTCCATGAAAGAATGATACTTTTCATGCCTTTATTGTTCATAATGTTCTTTACACTCGCAGGTGCTAATCTTCACGTTTCTGCACTGCCTTCACTGGGTTTACTCGGTGTCTTATATATCATTGCAAGGTCTGTTGGTCTTGTGGGAGGATCAAGGATAGGTGCCATGTTCGGTCATGTTGAGGATAAAATAAAGAAATGGGTAGGTCTCGGAATTCTTTCCCAGGCAGGAGTCGCTATCGGTCTGGCATTGATCGTAAAGTATGAATTCGCAGGTCTGGGCAAAGTTGTAAATACAGTGGACGGTGTAAATATCACTTCAGGAGATCAGCTTGGATCAGTAGTGATCACAACTGTTACAGCTACATGTATATTCTTTGAGATAATCGGACCTATTTTAACTAAGATAGCTTTGACAAAGGCAGGTGAGATCAATGCCCAGGAATGATTTTGCAATGAATATTGACAGCACCCCAACTGAGCTATTCGTAGGAATTGACGGTGGTGGTACTAAGACCAATATTTCAGTTTTAAGTAAAACAAATGATCTAATATTTTCTGAAACGTGTGGTCCCTCAAATCTTCTGAACGGAACTGAGTTCGAGGATAATCTGTTTAAACTTTTAAAAAAACTGGTTTCTCTTCTAAAGAAAAATATTACAGCAAAATATGAGCTTCATATTTCTGCCGGTTTTGCAGGTATATCCACTAGATCAAATGCTGAACAAAGATTTATAGATGTAATCACAAGGGCAACCATAGGTCAAAATATTACTGTTAAAGACCTTGAATTCGGTTCAGATGCACTTCTTGCATTAAATGTTTATTTTCCGAATAAACCGGGTCTTTTACTTATTTCGGGTACAGGAAGTATTTGTTTTGGAAAGGATACAAATGGGAATGTTTATAAGACTGGCGGATTTGGGCATATGATAGATGATGGGGGTTCAGGCCAGTGGTTCGGGAAACAGGCGATCAAACTAGCCTTAAATTCCAGATTTCATCATGAAGAAAAATCTGTTATTGAGGAGATGGTCTTCAATAAATTCAGTATCAAAGAACCTGAAGAACTTTATGACCTTATCTACAAAGAACAAGGTAAGAATCTGGTAGCTTCAGCATCGAAACTTCTTTTTGATGCCTACAAAGAAGGATGTCCTTTTGCAGAAAAAGCAATTCATAAAGGTGTTGACAAGCTTGAGTATTTAGTCAGAAATTGTTCGAAGCTTATAAAAAATGAAGCTTCCTATGTGGTACTTCACGGATCAGTGTTCAAGCAGAAAATTGTTGTAGAACTATTAAAAGATAAGCTTGTTGATGATATGAATATTTATAAAAGTGATAAGCGGATCGATCTGGAAGCAGCGACACGATTGCTTGAAAAGCAATCAATTGACAATGGTTAATTTACAATTTACAATTTACCGTAGGGGACGATTTCTTTTCGTCCCCAAAACGAATTAAACAAAAAAAAATATTTACAGGAAGCAGGGAAGAGAGGAAGGAATCCCACTTTTGAATAGTCATCTTGGATTTGATTACAGGATCTTTTTATGAATAGCTACTGATTTGAAATCCAAATATCAAATGTTCCAGTTTTTGGTTTTTCTTTTCCAATTATATTGTTTTCATCAGTGATAGCGGACAAATAGTTATATGTTATTATAAAATAATCAACTGTATTTTTTATGATTGAAATATTCTCTGTCTCTTTTTCATTTATGAGAATTTGTATAATTGGAGGTTTATTAAAACTAGGTAATTTATTGTTTGTGTTTGTATTTAAATCCTTATAGTAAATTTTTTGTTCCTCATTATCTTTTTTCCCAATTGTTATTGGAATGCTCGTAACTACATAAATTTGTGATCTTCTTAAATTTTCATCTTGTACTTTTTTGATATCAGTTTTTACATTCTGTATATCATTTTCAATTTTTTTAGGTATTTCGGATAATTTTGAATATTTTGATTCTAAATTTAAACTAATAGAATTGATAGAGGATAACTTTTTTTGAGAAGATTCAATTAATGAATCTAATTTTGCAATTTTATTATCATAATCTAAAAAAGTTTCAGTAAGTTTTTTCTGAATATCAAATCCTGTATAACCAAGTATAATTCCAATAACTGTAGCGACAGTGAGTAAAGTGTTAATTCTCCATTTTAACTCATGATATTTATCAATATGCAAATCTGATGTCACATTTTTGTCTTTTATCTTCTTGTTTAATATTATAAAATGGTATAAGTCCAAAATAAAAAATAGAACTAAAAGAAAAAAGATACCTAACATAATTGGATTAAATAATTGCATTTAAATTCTCCTTTTTTTAAACAATAACTAATCTAGCAATAAGATATGTTTTTGTTTTTCAATATTCCACTAAATATTTGCATTGACTTATAAAATAAATAACTATAGATTGTTTTCAATCTCAAATTCACACAGGAGCAAAACCATGTTAAAACATTTTATGATCATCTCGGTGTTATTCAGTCTGTTGTCATGTACTGTTCAGGAGAAAAACTACACTATTGAAGTGATCAACGGTGTGAAGACCTACAGAAATAAGAATATTCCATCTACAAAGGATATCGTGATAAAACCAGTTGAATTATTTACGATAAATTGTGAAGATAATTCAACAACAGACTCAACAAGAATAATTAAAAGATTTAACGATTTTGATGTTGATATTAATAACAATATTTACATTTCTGATATGAGTAACAATACATTGAAAAAGTTCGACAGTAATGGAAATTACATAAAAAGTTTCGGAGGCAGGGGAAAGGGCCCGGGTGAAGTTGAGATGACGGGGTGGATGATGGTTTTGAAAGATACCGTTATTGTTGATGATTATATAGTACAGGATATGCTGAAATTTGATGCTGACGGTAATTATCTTTATAAAAACAGAGTCAATGAACCAGGACCTTTTGAAAGATATCAGGCATTGACTGATGATAAAATAATCGGTTATCAGGTGTATTACAAAGAAGAAGGTGAAGAAGTTTACATGAGTTACAATCTTACAATTAAAAATAGTAATTTTACAAATTATAAAGAAGTAGCTCAAAAACAGATACTATTTAACAGAGAAAAATATAATTTCTTTGACATGTTCTTATCCGCTTATGCAACATCTGACAGTCTGATATATTTTGCTGAAAAAAGTGATTCCAAGTATAAAATAAATGTTTATGATCATGAAGCTAATCACATTTATTCTATCATGAAGAATTACGCGAAGATCCCTTTCAGCGAAGAGGAATTAATTATTTTTGAAAAAGAATACAATAATAGATGGTATTTTAGTAATAACAAATCGAAGTTTAAAAGTGCTATTATTCAGATGGGATATGATAAGTATGAAAGATTATGGGTAATATCTGCAATAAAAAGGGATGAGACCAACAAAACTGATTACCTTGTTGATCTATTCAAAGACGGAGTATTCTTACAGCAGATCAAACTTGATATCTGTCCGGGATATGATTTTGTGAATTATGATGAGCAGATAATTTTAAAGAGAGACAGGCTTTATTATATAAACAGAAAAGATCAGTATTTAAAAGTATATTCTTATTAAAAAAATATTCAACAATCAACAATATTCCATTCCAATGGCATACTCGTTTTTATGATCGTATAATACGAAGTGATAAAGAATTGAATAATGTTAGAGATTATATGAGAAATAATCCATTAAAATGGTCGCAAAACTATTCTGAAGATATGAATGGAATTTAGATTTGTTATTATTGACTTCTAGGATAGATAATAGCATATTACATTTATGAAAAGAACTGATAAAATACAGAAAAATATTATTCGAAATTGGATTAAACTCCAAAAGTTAAAAGAACTGAATTCTCAAGTAAGATCGAAGCCTTTAGATTTTAAATATTCTACTGAGAAAATCAGAGAATTAAATAGAGCTTTAAATGCGAGATAACAACACTTTTACAGCTATAGATTTTGAAACAGCAACTTCAAAGAGAAATTCGATTTGCTCTGTGGGTATTGTAACTGTTGAGAACGGTGTGATAGTAGAAGAATACTCAGCATTGATCCGACCACCATACAATGAATACAACTGGCACAACACTAATGTACACGGCATTTACGAGGAAGATACGGAAGATGCTCCTTCCTTCGACAAAATATACCATGAGATAAAGAAAAGGCTTTACAATAGGGTAGTTGTTGCTCACAATGAATCTTTCGACCGTAATGTATTAAAGTATACAATGGAACATTATGGATTAGACTATTCTGAGCTGGGAATAGCAGATCGCTGGGAATGTACGATGAAAATATACAGGGCTTTAGGATGTAAACCTGCCAGATTGAACAGTTTATGCTACAGGTATGGAATTCATTTGGATCATCATGATGCTTTATCTGATGCGCGTGGGTGTGCAAAGCTGTTTTTGAGACTCTAATCCTTTGTTGGATCAAAGGTCATGGTCACAGGCATAAGAGCCAGCCTGAAGATCTCTTCTTCTCTTACATTTAGTCCTGATGCTTCAAGAATACTTACAAATTCATCTATCTGCTCAGTTCTTTCAACCAGAGCTGTAACAATGATAACCTGCTTTTCTTTTTCTTCATCAGTAGTAAAAAATCCTTTGAACAGAGGAAGGTCATCAGTGAGTGATTTTTCGAGATTCCTGGCTTCAATATAAGATGCCTTTGTTATTTCAACACTCTCAAGAGCAAGAAAAATATCGTCCTTATAATTTACATCAATTATTTTCATGAACATAAAATACATAATTAATCCTCCCTGCCATTACTTACGATCTCACCGGATTTCATAAGAACTTTCTTGGTTAATATTGGACCTACTATCTCTGTGATTATAGTTGTGAAAAGTAATATATTTATAACAAGTACAGCTACTTCTTTACCTTTATCACCGAATTCAGGCTGATTAAAATCTTTATTTATAGATAATGCCAACGCAAGCGCTACACCAACTTGAGGCAGAAGAGCAAAGCCGATATATTTTCTAATATTGGCAGGTGCTTTACCTAATGCTGCTCCTAAAGTACCTCCACCTATCTTACCGATACCTCTGGCGAAGAAGTAAACAACTCCTATCAATCCGATCTTTTTAATGGACATAACATCTAAATGTGCACCGCCTATGATGAAGAATATAGCTAAAAAGATTGGTGTAAAGAACTCAATGATACCCTCACTTTTTCTTGCTATCACAGGGGAAAGGTTAGTAAGTACGGCACCGAATGTCATAATTGATAAAAGCTCAGAAAAATGGAAATACTCACTTATACCGAGTAGAAGGAATATAAATGCTGCTAAAGCCATTTTGATTACTTCATCATTTCTGATCTTTCTTAAAAGTGACATAAACAGTACAGCAGCGATAATTCCTGTCACTACGGCAAATAACACTGACAGCACGGATAATAATACAGTGCTTAAAATATGCATTTCAGAACCCATTATCAGAGATCTTGAAAAGCTTGCAGCGAAAACATAGATAATTAAAGCAAGAGCATCATCTATACCTACAACTGCAAGTATAGCTGATGTAAGTTGTCCTTTGGCCTTATACTGTTTGATAACAGCTACAGTTGCTGCAGGTGCAGTTGCTGCAGAAACAGCAGCCAGTAAAAGAGCAACGAACGTCTCCTGATGAAGCAGATATTTTACTGAGAAAAATACAAGAAAAAATGCCGCGAATCCTTCGAATATCACGATGAGAAAAATAGATTTTCCTATCTTTTTCAAAACATTGAATCTGAGTTCAACTCCGATAGTAAATGCTATGATCCCCAAAGCAATTGACGACAGATATTTTAAACTCTCTATTATGTCATCATTAAATACATTTAGAACAGACTGACCGCAAAGCACTCCGATAATTACATAACCGGTAACTTCTGGGATATTTATCTTTTTGGAAAGTATCTTATTACCTGTTGATATCAGGAATAAAATGCCCATGTAAAGAAGTAAGTTGTGTGGTTCCAAAGCAAAGAATCCTTATAGAGTGAAAAATATTAGAAAGCTTTAAATATCTCAGTGATGTCAGTTTTTTCCTTAGCTGTAAATAATTTATTCCTGATGGCTGAGTTTCTTATCAACAGCATTAGTTTTGCCAATATTCCAAGGTATTTTTTCTGTGCGTTCGTTGGTCCACCTATCAAAAACACTGCTTTGACAGGCTTTGAATCAATTGAGTTCCATTCGATCTCATTTTTTAGGATACCCACAACTATAAAGAACTCATCAATATTATCCATTTTTGAATGGGGAACAGCTATACCAAGACCTATACCTGTACTGACAATATTTTCTCTTTCCAGTACTGCTTTTAAAAATTTATTATGATCTTTTATAAGTTTAAGTTCAAATGCTTTATTTACCATATCTTCCAAAGCGGAATTCACTTTGTCCTGATCTACAAATATAACATTTTCAGGTTTGATCAATTCAGACAATATCATTTAATATTCCTCCGGCAATCTATTTTAAATAAGTTACTTCCTGTTGAAATTTTCAAAATTTCTGTATAAATGCTCAAGTATTTCAATTACCCCGAACGTTTCTTTTTTTCCTGCTATATAAAAACTGTCTTTTTCAATACTGTACGAAAGATCTTTTTTTGATCTTGTTTTTGCCAGTAGTTCAACTGTTTGATCATCCGCGTTTCCTGGCATATATGTTATATCCGCCTGTTTAAGCATTTCAATGTCGTTCAATGAATCAGCAATCGCAACAATGATACCGTATTCACCGGCGACATATTTCAAACCTGAATATTTGTCAAAACCGTTAGGAAGGATATCTACCGCTACACTGGACCTTGTTACCCTGCAAAAATCAAGATTTTTTAACTCATTTTGCATTTTAGTATGAAATTCAGGTATTGAAATTCCATATTTTGTGAATAAACTTATAGTTGCAAGTCTTCTGGCAAATTTATAAACTTCCGGATGGTCTTCATCAAGTAATATATCCTCAACTTCTTTGATCTTGATAAGAAGTTCTTTGGGAACAATAATGTTCTCGCTTTTTTTATCGTTGGAGATAACGCATCCTGTTTCCAGGATCGCACCATCGAAAAGCTCAAATACATCCTTGAGTTTCCTTTGGACAAAAAGAAGGTCATTGCCTGTACAAATATATATCCTGAAATTGTCTGGTTTGTTTTTTAGAAGAGTCTCCAGATATTGAAGCGAACCTTCGGCGATCTTCTCTTCATTATTTATAAGTGTTCCGTGAAGATCGATCCCGATATAAAAAATTTGTTCTTTCATTCTATGCCTGAAGATAAGTTGTAGAAATGTACTTTATTTTATATGTCTCTGCAAGGAAAAGATTAAAATATAATTGACAGTTCATCATTATAACAGGAAACAATTATTAATTAAATCCATTGATGAAAGAGTTAGTTTAAGCTATATTACTTTTTATGAATAACATTAAAACCATAACACTTGATTTCTGGGATACGATCACATCTTATCCATTCTCAGAAGAAATATTTATGGAAAGAGTTGGCCATGCATACGGTATATTTAAAGAGTATGGTATAGATCTTGAAAGGACGGTCAAACTCATGCGTAACATATATGTGCATTTCGAAGAGATCTGGATAAATGAACACAGGACACCTTCTACTTCTGAAATGTTTAAGAATCTTGAGATGAATGCAGGAATTGAGTTTAGCGATCAGTATTTTAATATCCTTGTAGAGTACAATGAAAATCTTGTACCTGAAAAATATTTTACTATAGATCCAATGATAATTAATTCGATCAAAGAACTTTCAAAAAAATATAAACTGATCCTGATCTCAGACACGGGCTTTGAACCGGGAAAAGCTTTGAGGAAAGCAATTAATAACGCAGGATTGGATAATTTATTCATTTACGAAGTATTCTCTGATGAAACAGGATATTCCAAACCTGATCCGAGAGCATTTGAACTTGCTGCAATGAAATCAGGAACAGAATTTTCTGAAATGCTTCATATCGGAGACAGGGAAGAGAAAGATATAAAAGGTGCTAGATCAGTTGGAATGAAGGCAATACTTTTTACCGGTTTCAGAGATGCTGACAAAGATATTACTACTGCAGATAAAGTAGTTTCATCATGGGATGAGATCATTGATTTTTTACTATAAAGGAGCAAAATAATCATGAGAGAAAAATTTTATAGAATCCTGGCCAAGATCATTACAAAACACAACAATAAAGTTCTCTTTACCGTATTCATAATAACTTTAGTGATGATATATTTTACTGCTGGGATAGGCATTAAGAACAGGATCGCTGATATGATGCCCGAAAATGTACCTGTAGTAGATTCATTCAATAATATTATTGAAGATTTTACATCAGATGCTGTAATAATGATCTCAATAAACAGTGAAAAGAAAGACACTGAACGAATGATCATGTGTGCAAATACGATATCAGAGGACCTGGCGGTAATTGAACATGTTTTACCAGTGGCTGATCAGGATCTATCGTTCATGCAGAAATGGCAGATATCAAATAATGTATTTCCTGTAGAAGGTGTAAAGTATGATACAATAAACTATGTAAAAAGAATTGATGCAAAGCTTGATACTGATTTTTTTGAGAAACATGGTGCAGTAATTCAAAAAAAGAAGGACTTGAAAAATTTCACTGAAATGTATTCTGCATTAGAATTCAGAGATCTTCTCAGGAATATAAATGATAATTTTGAACAGGAATTTGTGGATGATTCCGAGAATTTAAACTCACTTGACGGTGAAGCACAGGCTGTGTCAGGATTGAATAATATTTATAATTTTGTAAATTCTCTTAGTGTTTATCTTGACGATAATGACTCTGCGAAGGTGAAGAACAGTGTCAGGAAATTCTTGATCGGAGATGATTATATTTTCTCTTCGGATCGGACAATGCTTTTAGTTGGAATTTTACCTTCTATCAGTACTGATGATTTTGATAATTTGCTGATTATGAGTGAAATTATAACAGGTAGAATGAAAGAGATCCAGGATAAATTTCCTGATCTTGAGATAGGATTAGCGGGAACTCCAATAATCGGTTATCAGGAACAATCTGCAATTATAAGTGATTTCGGCTGGTCAACTTTAATAGCCCTATTGATAGTAATGGTCATCATAATCGGCTCATTTAAGTCCTGGAGGAACCCTTTTAATTCTATTTTTACTCTTGTGATATCAATAATATGGACATCTGGACTGCTTGGGATTACATTAAAATATCTTAACACTATGTCAGCTGCTTTTGGAGTGATACTGGTCGGTCTTGGAATTGATTTTGCCATTCATATTCTTTCAGGATATAAAGATGCACTTGAAGAGGGAGATACACCCGATAAGGCTATATCAACGATGTTCCTGACAGTTGGGAATGGTGTATTGACCGGTGCTCTGACAACATCATTTGTATTTCTTTCATTGTTCATAACCGGTTTCAGGGCTTTTACTGAAATGGGCTATGCAATGGGATCAGGTATACTTATTGCTTTAATGGCAATGTTCATTTTATTACCTTCATTGTTTATCTGGGATAGTAGAGAGCATCCAATATTAAGAAAAATTATGAAATTTACGGGTCTTGGATTTATTCCAAGGTTAAATGATTTTGTTACAAAAAACAGTAATATTATTTTTGATAATAAGTTGATGAACGGACTGGGTGAATTTATGCAGTTCCATTTTATGGAAAGGATAGGAAAACTTTCAAAACACAACTCATATATTTGGATAGTCCTGATATTCAGCGCTATAACTTTTTCACTTTCTTTATACGGGGCAATGCAGCTTGAATATGAATATGATATGACGAAACTTGAACCGCACGGAATGCCTGCTATAGTAGCTCAGGATAAAATTATAGAAAAACTCGAAATATCTCCGGATTTCGCAATGTTCTCTGTTAATGACCTGGATTCATGCAGAGAAAAAGTGAAAGAATTAAAAAAAGTTGCGGACAAAACAGAGATTATAGGCAGAATAGATGCTATAACCGAATATTTTGTAGATGAGGAACAGCAGAGGGATAATCAGGGAATTTTGAATGATTACAGAGATAATATTCTTAAACAGGCAGCACCTGAAGAATTGGATGAAGGTGTTATTGCTGAAATAAAGGATGAACTTCAAAGGTTACATTTCAATATTGTAGAGATCGGAGAGCTTTCTGTTTTAAGTTCTGGAGAGAAAAATAAAATAATTGTAAAATGTGATGAGATCGCAGGAAGGTCAGGAGAGGATAACAGTAAAATATTGGCGATCAAGAACAAGATAGCTTCGACAGCAGAAGCTAATAAAAAAATAATAGACTTTCAGAAGGCATATATTCCTGAATTGAGACGTTATCTTTATAATATTTCAGATACTACCATTATAGGATTCGATAATCTTCCTAGCAGTATTAAGGACAGGTTCGTAAGTACGTCCAACAATAACTTGCTGATATCGATCTATCCTAATTCAAATATATGGCAGGAGAAGAATCTTAGAAGATTCCATGAACAAACACAAAAGATCGACAAAGGTATAACAGGATTACCTATAATAATGCTGGTATTTATAGACCTGATAAAGGAAAAGGGCACACTGTCTGTCATACTGGGTTCAATTGTTATTATTGTATTATTACTGCTGGATTTTAGATCTGTAAGGTATACAATAATGGCACTTATACCACTTTTGGTAGGAGCGGTCTGGATGATGGGATTGATGTATCTGTTCAAGATGAAACTCAATTTAAATAATTTCATGGCACTTCCCATCATTATCGGAATAGGTATAGACGATGGGGTGCATATTCTCCATCGGTATATGATAGAAGGTAGAAATTCAATGGATAAAGTTACTAAGCATACCGGAAAGGCTATTCTATTGACATCGTTGACGACCATGATAGGTTTTGGATCTATTGGTATGGCAACTCATAGAGGATTAGCAAGTATGGGAATTGTACTTGTGCTGGGTGTTGGTTCATGTTTTATCAGTTCAGCATTCTTATTAACCGCAATGATCTCGTTGAAGGATAAGATCAAGTATAAAGATAAATCAGTGGCAAGTGATTAGTGATCAGTTTGTAGGGTACGTCTATCAGTCGTCCCCAATACACAAACAAAACGAAATAAATATAAGGACAAATTATGAAGCACATTATTTTAACTTTGATATTTACAGTAAATATGATATTCGCTCTCACAGCAGATGAGATACTGGATAAAAGTGAAGCTAATGACAACTTTAAAACTTCAAAGTCAATTAATCTTGAAATATCATATAAATCTGACGGAAGTAAAACAGAATCTGAAATGATAGCTTATTCTATGAACGGCAACGAAAAATCATTAATGGAATATGTCAAACCGAAACGTATCCAGGGGATGAAAGTATTAATGCTGAATGATGGTGATGATATCTGGTTCTATTCAAACAGGACCAACAGAGTTAGAAAGATAGCATCACATCAGAAGAAACAATCTGCTAACGGTTCAGATTTTTCCTATGAAGATATGTCTATGAGTGATAATAGAAAGGACTATGACTACAAACTTCTTGGTGAAGAAAAAGTTGATGATAAAGACTGCTATAAGCTTGAATTCAAAGCAAAAGATAATGATAATACGTATAGTAAATTTTATATATGGATCGACAAGAACAATTTTCTCGCTGTAGCAGGAGAATTTTATGACGAAGACGGAGTACTTTGGAAAAGGTTGTCTATCAGAGACATTAAAAAAGAAGGCAAATATTGGTCGGCAGGTGAAGTTGAAATGAAAAATCTGCTGAAAGATTCCAAAACGATATTTAAAACGATCAAGATAGAATATGATATAGAACTTGATGAGGATATGTTCACAGAACGAAAATTAAAAAGGTAACTGTAGGGTCGAACGCATCTATTCGACCCTATGGGAAAAGTAAGGGACGCAGATCTGCGTCCCTTCCGAAACAATTAAAGGATTGATCATGAAAAAAATATTAATAATAATAATAACATTTACAATGTTAGCTGTAGCTCAGGAAAATAGCTTGAAATTTGGTGGTTATCTGGAGACGAAATTATCCTGCATGATCGCTGATGATGAAATAACAAGTTCGAACACACTTTTCAGATTAGAAACCAGCTACGATATCGGAGATAAAGGTAAAATGGAAGCACATCTATTATATAATTACGATCTTCAGCCGGTAGATCCATTTTCCTCATTCAAAGAAAACAGTATCTATTCAAAGATAATGGGAGAAAATCTGTATTTTGATATAGATCCAAATAGTTTAAGTTCGACGGAAAGAGTTATATACGATTATCTTGTACAATTGTTTGAAGACAATACATCTACTTACCTGCCTTATAGTTCATATTATCCTAAGGAAACTATGATAATAGATAGAGCACTTGTGAAACTATATTTCGGGAATTCAGACTTTATCATAGGTAAACAGCAGATAGCATGGGGGACAGGATATGCGTATAATCCTACAGATATATGGAATATCAAGGATCCAATGAACGCCACAGCAGGAAAGATCGGTGTTCTTGCACTAAATCTTGAAACATATTTCGGGGAAAACTCTTCTCTGAATCTAATTGCATCCCCCGGGAGTAATTTTGATCACTGGAGATATGGATTCAGAGTTAAATCGAATACCGGTAGATTCGATTATTCAGTTTTGGCTATCAGAGATAAAACTGATGATGGTGAAATAATGGGCTTTCCTGAGAAAATATTACTTGGAGCTGATTTTGCAGGAGAGATCATCAGTGAAATAGGCTGGTGGGGTGAAGTAGCAGTTATAAATCCCAGATATGACGGCATGGAATATTCAGATACAGATTCTATATACATACAGACGGCTTCAGGTTTTGATTACACTTTTGATAACGGTGTATATTGCATGGCGGAGTATTATTACAATGCTCTTGGAGATAACGATTATAAAGATTATGATATAAGTTCGATAGGTTTATCTACAGCAGGTGCTATGTCAGGGTTTGCTCAGAACTATCTTGCTACGGTGATTTCATATTCTTTCCGGGATAAATATACTGCTTCATTGTTCAACATTACGAACTTAGATGATATTTCAAGTGTACTTATACCGGAGCTATCCTATGATTTTCATGAGAATATACAGATTAAGCTTAATTCTAATATTTTTATGGGTAGTCGTGAAAGAACTGAATATGGTGGGATGTATAGTTCAGTGATGTTCAGTGTGATAGGGTATTTTTAAAAGTCAGAAGTCAGAGGTTAGAAGTCAGAGGTAGGGGCGTAATTTGTTACGCCCGGAAAAAAAAGGCAGTTCATTAACTGCCTTTTTTATTATGCGAATTGAAATTTTATCAAAATTCCAATAAATACTAAATCCCGCAAAAACGTTAACAATTTGTACCATTTTAAGTATCCCGAAAAGGGGATATGTTTTTCTTGTTTTTTCATCATATTAAATTTATTTAGAGAAGTTAGATATTATGCTAAAGAACATAAAATAGTGAATATT
>JAFGVM010000081.1 GCA_016937995.1 Candidatus Delongbacteria bacterium | reverse complement strand
TTGGACCCAATGATAGAGGTAAGATCTTCTAAAGGTCAGATCGATGATCTGATGGAGGAAATAAAGAAAACAACTGATAATAAAGAAAAAGTACTCATTACCACTCTTACGAAAAGAATGGCTGAAGATCTTACAACGTATCTAAAAGAGAACGGTGTCAGGGCAAGATATCTACACAGTGAAATAAGTTCTCTGGACAGAGTAAGGCTTATCAGAGAACTTAGGCTCGGGAAGTTTGATGTTCTTGTAGGCATAAATCTTTTGAGAGAGGGACTTGATCTTCCGGAAGTTTCTTTGATAGGCATTCTCGATGCTGATAGAGAAGGATTTCTCAGGGACAGAAGATCATTGCTCCAGACCTCAGGCAGGGCTGCAAGGAACGTTAATGGAAGAGTTATTTTTTATGCTGACAAAGTAACTCAGTCAATGGAAAATTGTATATCTGAAACTGACAGAAGAAGACAGGTTCAAATCGAGTACAACAAAAAGTATAACATAACACCTAAAACTATTTACAAATCCACTGAGGATATTCTTAAACAAACTCAAATGCAGGATGACGAACAACTTGAAAAGGTTAAAGAAGTGAAAGCTGCTTACAAGGAATTAAATGAAGCAAGGAATGAAATTATTGAGCTGGAAGCTTTAATGATGGAAGCAGCTGAGAACCTTGAATTTGAAAGAGCAGCTGAATACAGGGACAGAATAAGGATATTAGAAGAGTTGATAGAAGAAAAAATTTAAAACCTTTCAGTAACAAGCCCGGTTCCGCTCTTCCCCATTTTAAACTTCTCTAACTCGACATACTCAGGACCTTCTGGCTTTAAAATACTCTCATATAAAATAATTTCATTAACATTGATCATCTGAAATAAAATATGTTCGTAACTCCTAACAAATTTTTCAAATTCATCCCTTTTGTTAATTTCTTTGATCCTGCCAATAGTTAAATGAGGTTTGAATCGCTTATGATCTATCTGAAAATTTAGATCGCCCATTTTGTTTTCAATATCATTTTTTAATATATCGAAGATATCATGATTCCTAACTCCAACCCACAGAATTGTAGGTCTAAAAAAATCTTTAAAAACTCCACTTCCCTGTATCTTCATGTTAAAAGGTTCACTTTTTCCGGCTATTTCTGATAATTCAATAGAAATATTATCAATCTTTGAGATATGAGTTTTACCGAGAAATTTTAGAGTTAAATGAAGATTATCGGATCTTACCCATTTAATACGTGAATCACCGAATAACTCCTTCAATGATAAAATATATTTCTCAAGTGATGGTTCAATTTGAACTTTGACTGCAATGAAGAGTCTCTTGTATTCTTCCATGAATTACCGATTGTTTAATTTGTTAAATCACAATATATCATATATTCTTGTAAATCACCATTATTTTTTGTACTTTTCCAGCTGATATAAATACAGGATCCATAATGCCGATAAAAAAGATCAGGAAATTATCATTCAGCAGATACCTGGAAGTATTAAAATGCTCAGGTAGAAACTTTATCAATGAAAAATTCCCATTCTATGCTTCTCTGAAAGTAACATCAAGATGTCATTTTAATTGTAAATTCTGCGACATGAAATATTTCCAGACACCGGATATACCTACAGATGAAATAAAAAAAATAATAAGAAATCTTGGAAGATCATCTTTATTCCTATTGTCTTTAGAGGGTGGAGAACCACTTCTAAGAAATGATATCGAAGATATCCTGAAAGAAACCTACAAACAACCATTTTATCTTCTGTTCACTACAAGTCAGAAAAATATTCTTGATTATCCATGGTACAGATATCAGAAGTATATCGACTTTCTTCATATTTCCATAGATGAAGGTCATGATAATATGCACTTATTCGACTCGTTGAAAGAAATTAATAAATTTGACATGATAGTTTGTGTTCAAACAGTTGTTGCAAAAGAAGATCAACCTTATGTTGAGGATAAAGTAAAACAATGCTATGACTCTGGCAGTAAGATACTTTTAATGCCTGCAGTACACTTAGACAATACTGATGATCATTTCCCGGATTTTGATAAACTTGAAAAAGAGATAATAAGACTTAAGAAAAAATATCCTGAGACTATCATTACTCCGAATTCTTACTTTAAGGAGGTAAGAAAAAAGAAAGGCGGTTGCAGTCCGAGTTCAATAATCATCGATGCTGACGGATCGTTATTCTATCCATGCAGAACCCTTAAGAAAAAGACGATAAAACTTCAGGAAGATGATCTTATGGATTTTTTAAACAGTTCTCAAGCTATCAATGACAGAAAAACCATGGCAAATTGTACAAGGCAATGTGGTTGGTATCAATATTTTGCAACTTCAAGGTTCAGTGGTGTTTCAGATTTTCTTGATGCAACCGGACCATATATGCGGGAATTTTTCTTAGGGAAGAAAACTAAATAAAAAAAAGCGATCATTGGATCGCTTTTTTTTCATTATCAACATAATTTATTTAACTAATATCATCTTTTTACTTTCGGTAACGGCACCATCTAAGACCAATGAATAAAAATATACACCGCTTATTATGTCATCCGCTCTGAATTCAACATTATGAATACCTGCTTTTTGAACTTCATTAACTAAATTTTTTACCAGTTGTCCCTGCATGTTATATACGTTCAGGTTAACTGAAGAAGTTTCGGATATAGAATACTTAATTGTTGTTGTTGGGTTAAATGGATTAGGATAATTCTGATCTAAAGTGAAATTCTTAATTATCAATTCTCCATTCTGAATCTCAGAAGTAGAACCAAATTCGCAAGCTCCCATATCAACATCATCACCAAATATTCTTAAATTTCCGTTCAGGTCATCCAGAGGAAATTCAAACCCTTCGATATAGCTTAAACCGGAGTTAACACAAGGGGAGTCAGAAGTTAGATTAAAATCGTCACCCTTTGCATCAACATATTTGGGGTCTTCATCAACATTGTTTATATAATCTCCTGTATAGGAATCAGCTCCGCTTCCCCCAAATCCTTCAACCCCACCCTGGATATTGTTATTAATAAAATCAGGATCACAATTATCATCGTTTAAGTATATCTGCTCACCACCTCCAAGATCGTCGTTGTATCTGATTATATTGTTATGAAAAACAGGACTTGATTCTCTAAAAAAGAATCCCCCTCCCCTGCTTGCAAGGTTTGTTTTTATAGTATTGTTTACGAAATGGGAGTTACACATATACAGAAAAAATCCACCACCGTCATTCACATTATCCAGTCCATAGTTACCGTAAATAAGATTCCCTACGAATTGAGGGCTTGCAGTATGAATATAAAAGGCAGCTCCGTCATAATTCTTAGCTGAATGAGAGACTGTGTTATACCTGACTATATTATTATGTATTTTTGGTTCTGCCTGCTCAATATACATTCCTGATCCACCGCAATAATTTGGACCTTCACATGCATTATACTCAATGATATTGCCTCTTACCATTGGATTACTGTCCATTGCAATTGAAATACCTGCTCCCCAACCGGAAGATGGTCCTGTTGATAAATTGTATCTTATCAAATTGTCCTTGATAGTTGGACTTGAGTACATAAGCCCTATCCCTGCACCCGTTGCAGCTATATTATTTTCAATTATACAGTTCGATACTGTGAAATTTGAAAAATTCCTTGAGTATATTGCACCACCGTGTCTAAGGTCCCAAGCATCTTCACCAGTGAGTTCTTCCAAAATTGACTTAGCATCCCGGATATGACAATAATTTATTGTTGACGGACTGTTGTCGGTGGTATATAGAAATCTTATCCCGAACCATTTGGTCTCTTCATCAACTGACCGGAAAGTTATCATTTCATCAGATGTTCCATTCGCAACGATCGAACCCTGAACATTTATCATATAATGTCCATAAAAAACGACTTCAACACCTTCTTCAATTGTCAGTCTTTCACCATTCAGGATTACAATATCTCCCATAATTTCGTAAGGAGAATTTTCTAATGTCCACGTAGAAGTAAGCACATCGCCCTGGACCTGAGTCTGCGAAAAAAGAAACGATGAAAAGCAAACAATAAAAGCTACTAAAACTGTCTTTTTCATTTTATATACCCCATTAAATTTTAAGATATTTTGATAACCGCAAATTAAAAATACAACAAACTAATTACAAAAGCAATAAAAATAAATTACATTTTCATTTTAGACAGGACACTGTCTTTATCTATTATCTCAAATTCCTTTACGAAAACAACTTCACAAGCTCCATCACCTGTATCAGTTCTGCTCAGTGAACCCTGCCAGTACCAGCCCTTATCCCCTTCAACCCTTACAAGGTAACCTTTGAACTTTACAAGATCGCCCTTTTTAGCATCTTTTATTCTGCTTTCGATCTGATCATCAGCCGGAATAAGATGCATATTCGCAGAATTATACAGAATATCCTGTTGAGGTATAGGTAACTTTTTACATCTCCAATAGAACCATCTGTTACTCTGACTTATTTTAAGTTGATCCAGTACTTTTTCATCAGACATCGGGCCCCAACCTAAAGCCAGATCGACCGGAGCTAATTCGGAATCTCTACCAGTCCAGTATCTCTTTCTTGAAAGTACTCTGGCAGTTATATCAAAAGTAGCTAAAGGTAAAATTTCATAATCGTCTTTAAAGTTGAATTTTTTCTTTGAACCTAAAACTTGTTTCGGTGCATCCGGTGCTATCTGACCATGACCATAAGTAACCGGCTGCATATCGTACCAGTACCAAATTCCCAGTGCTAATAATCCTATTATAAATATATTTTTCATTCTCATCTCTTTTCCCTTTCTTTCAAACCCTGATCTAATGATCAAAACAGTATACAACTCTACCTAAATTTTAATCTCAATACATTCTTCAGCCTGATTTATAATGAACATAAATTGATCAAATAATTTTGATTAATCAATCTAAAAATTCTTTGAAAACAGATACGGTAGCATCTCGCACCGTAATATCAACATCCTGTCATATTCATTGTAATTAAAAAATAAAAACAATCTTGCTAAAATCCCTGATTATAAATATATTCTTTACTTGATTAAGAAGTTATGTAAAATGTATTAATTAACATAAATTTTGAGGTAATTAATGTCCAACCAAGAAGTCACAACGATCATTGCAACCGATTGCGGATCAACTACGACAAAAGCGATCCTGATCGAAAAAGTTGGCGATGAATATCGTCAGCTTGTCAGGGGTGAAGCCCCTACCACTGTTGAAGCTCCATTTGAAGATGTTACTAAAGGTGTACTGAATGCAATTATGGAACTTGAAGAATTAGCTACTGAATATTATAAGTCAGATGCTGCAAAAGGTAGTAAATATTACAACCAGAAGAGAACATTTGTAGCTAATGAGCAAATTCTGAGAAAAACGGTAAATTCTGAAGGCATCGAAGAAGGATGTGATATATACATATCCACTTCTTCAGCAGGTGGAGGTCTTCAGATGATGGTATTCGGAGTAGTTAAAGGAATGACAGCCGAATCTGCTCAGAGAGCAGCTTTGGGTGCAGGTGCGATCGTTATGGATGTATTGGCGATCAACGATGGAAGACTTCCCCATGAAAAGATTGAAAGGATCAGAGCATTAAGACCGGATATGATACTAATTGCCGGAGAAACGGATCAGGCAAAACCTAAACATGTTATAGGAATGTCTGAACTTGTTAAATCAGCAAGACCGACTGCAAGACTTGGTGCAGGCTATGCACTTCCTGTTATATATGCAGGGAACCAGAGAGCTCAGGAAGATATTAAAAAGATCTTGGAAAATGATACAGCGTTAAGTATCGTACCTAATCTTAGACCTTCGCTGGAACATGAAAATTTAAGACCTGCTTCAGACAAGATCCATGACCTGTTTATGGAACATGTTATGCAACAGGCTCCTGGTTATAATAAATTAATGAAATGGACTGATGCACCCATTATGCCTACACCGGGAGCAGTTGGCCTGATCATAAAAAAGATCGGTGAATTGCAGAATAAAAATGTTGTCGGTGTAGATATTGGTGGTGCTACGACTGATATTTTCTCTGTATTTAAACTTGAGGATAAAGAAGGTAAACAACATCTGAAATTCAACAGAACTGTATCTGCTAATCTGGGAATGTCATATTCTGTTTCAAATGTTCTTTTGGAGTCTGGTTTAGATGATATTATGAGATGGGTTCCCTTTGAAATGGATGAATCTGAACTTAGGAACGGAATAGGAAATAAAATGATCCGTCCTACAACTATTCCTCAGTCAAAACAGGATCTTGATGTTGAGCAGGCGATTGCAAGAGAGGCTTTAAGACTCTCCTTCATTCAGCATAAAGCTTTCGCAGTTGGATTAAAGGGTATTCAGCAGGAAAAAGGTATTGCTGATGCATTCAGTGATACTGATACAAGTGACTCTATCATAAACATGATGGAGCTTGATATGCTTGTAGGTTCAGGAGGTGTTCTTTCTCATGCTCCTCTTAGAAGTCAGTCCGCACACATGCTCGTTGACGCTTTTCTACCTGAAGGAATTACAGAACTGGCAGTAGATTCGATCTTCATGATGCCTCAACTCGGAGTTCTATCTGAAGTTGATGCTCCTGGTTGTGAAAGAGCTGCTATGGAAGTTTTCGATAAGGACTGTCTGATTCATTTGGCTATGAGCATTTGTCCTGTAGGAAAGATCAAAGAAGGCAAAGAAGTTGTAAAGATCACAGCTGAACTTCCTGATGGAACTAAATTAAATGAATGGATCGAATCTAATAAGGTTATCAGATATGATTTCCCATACGATGAAGAAGTGAAATTTGTTATAGAACCTGCAAAAGGTTTCGATGTTGGAGCTGGAAAAGGTAAAACTGTAACTAGAAATTTAAGAGGTGGAGTGGTTGGTCTGATCATAGATACAAGAGGTAGACCATTCAAATTCTCTAAAGATTTTAAAGATCGTGTAAAAATGCTTGGAGAGTGGGATATTTCAAAGAATTATGTTCCAAAGTCTGATAAAGATGGTGTTTAACTAATAATTTTAAAAGTTTTTTAATAGGAGAGTTTTATGGCTCATGCATATACACCGGGATTAAAAGTTGCAGCAAAGACTGAGATCGAAAAAACCCGAAAACTACCGCTTCTTGGTGACGTATTAGTAAAAAAAGATGATATGATAGATGCCCGTACTATTGTGGCAAAAACAGAATTACCCGGCAAAGTATACCCTATCAATGTTGCAGGTCAGTTAGCTTTAGGAAAAGCAAGCGAATTACCAGAGGCAATGTTAAAAAAGGAGGGTGATCAGGTAACAAAAGGCGAATTAGTTGCTCAAAGTAAAGGATTTTTCGGATTCTTTAAGAGCGAATATAAGGCACCTATTACCGGCACAGTAAGTCAGATATCCGGAATTACCGGACAGGTTATTTTTAACGCTCCTGCTATTCCTGTAGAAATTGATGCTTATGTAGATGGTAAGGTTCTTGAGGAAATACCAAAAGAAGGTGTGATCATGGGAACTACCGGTGTTCATATACAGGGGATCATTGGTCTTGGTGGAGAAACTCAGGGTGAAATTATGATGGCTTCATCCTCACCTGAAACAATTCTGAATGAGACAATGATCACTGAAGCAATGAAAGGAAAAGTAATTGTAGCAGGATCTAAAGTAACACCTGAAGCATTGAAGAAATCTAAAGAAATTGGTGTAAAAGGAATTATCAGTGGATGTTTCGAATACCAGGACATCAAGGATATTCTGGGCAGAGATCTGGGTGTTGCTATAACCGGTCACGAGGATATCGGATTCACATTGATCCTTACAGAAGGTTTCGGAACTATCCCAATGGCACAAAGAACATTTGATCTTCTAAAAAAGTACGAAGGCTATAAAGCATCAATTAACGGTGCTACACAGATCAGAGCAGGTGTTATGAGACCTGAAATAATCATTACGCATAACGAGAATATCGATGATAATACGTCTAAAGATTATGCACAGACTGGAATTGAGACCGGTGACCAGATCAGGATCATTAGAGCACCTTATTTTGGAAAACTTGGAACTGTAGTAAGCCTTCCTGTAGAACTTCACAAAGTTGAATCAGGAACTTGGGTCAGAGTAATGATAGCTAATGTGGATGGTAAAGATGTATTGATCCCAAGAGCTAACATTGAAATGATCGAAAAATAGAATTAATTCAAGGCACGAAATATCGTGCCTTTTTTTTAAAAAACAATAGGGATACTGTAATGAAAAAGATCTTCTTTATTTTTGCTTTAATCACTGTTAATGTACTGTTAAGTCAGGATGCATTCACAAAAAGACTCATTGATACACCAACCGCATATTCTTTAAACAGAGCTGAGATCGAAATAGGTGGAAGACTTTATGCATCTAACGGTATGATGGGAGAAGTTAATATTGGTGTGTTTGAGAATTTCTTTTTTGGTGTCAGTTATGGTACATCCAACATTATAGGTGATCAGACTCCTGCATGGAATGGACAACCTGGGATGAGAATTCAGTTCCTGGCATTTAAAGAGGATTTTTATTATCCAAATGTTTCTGTAGGTTTTGACAGCCAGGGAGCAGGACAATGGCTTGGAGACAGATTTGCGATCAAATCAAAAGGATTTTATCTTGTATTAAGCAAAAATTATTATGTTGCTGAAGGACAATTCGGGACTTTAGGCTTCCATTGGGGAGTTAACTATTGTGTTACTGAAGAAGACCCATACGAGGGTGATGATAACATTAATATGTTCATCGGATTCGATAAGAGCATAGTCCCCACTGTTAATTTGCTTTGCGAATACGATTTTGCCTGGAATGACAATAGTAAAGAAGGAAATAATAAAGGTAACGGATACTTGAATATTGGATTAAGATGGTCTTTTGAGAATGTTCTGCATCTTGAGTTCGACGTGAAAGATATTCTTAAAAACACTGGAGAAACTCTTGGAAGAGAGGTCCGTGTTATTTATACTACCGCATTTTAATTTTGTAAAAAGTATCTCATTACTACCAAAAGTGCCATTCTGAACTTGTTTCGGAATTTTAATTTAAAATGGAGAAATAATATGGATTTTAAACAATTTTATTCAGAGATAAATGCACCTATCCTGGACAGCTATGAAAAAAATATCTCATTGATTAAAGAAATAGCTCTAAAATTACCTGTAACAACTATTGATGAGAAATTTAAAACTTTTCTTATAAAGTGTGCTGATCTAATAATATATTTTTATGAGCACGAAAAAAAAATCAATGATGATTTCTTCAATAATAAATCTTTTGAAGAACTTCAAAAGACATTCAATGGTTTCAGTGAAGAAATATTGCCGGAAAACTATGGAAGATCCTATGCTAATCCTGTTTATTCTGTAGAAATTTTCGGAGAGCAGATCGGTAAAATTTTCTATGTGCTTTATCAGATATACAGATCTTACAGGAATTATTCTTTTGAACACAAGATCTTTGAAATGGACAAATATAATAAGCTTTTTTTAGAACTTTTCAACTATTTTAATGGAACTTTAAATATCGAAACAAGATCTATCTCTGAAATAGTGAGAAGATATCAGCAACAAATGAACTTGGAAGCAAGAATAATTGGCATAAAAGCAATGTTTGACAAAGAATTGACGTACTATAAGGATGTGATCCTCGATTCTGATCCATCCGATCTAAGATACATGTTCAAGTTCGACCCGTACATCACCGAAAATGAGATCAAGACAGCTAATTTTTTAAAATCATACTCAAAAGAAAAACTTGATATTTTGGCTCTTCAGATAGTTAAAGCATACGAGCAGGGATTCGTTAAGAGCAATAAAGATATGTCAATGAAATCAACCGTTATGATTGTTTGTCAGATTGGTCAGGAAGAATTGATAAAAAGAGTGATCGTACTTCTTAAGGAAAAATATAATTTAGACTCGATCGTTAGATCTCCTGCTTCAACTTCTGCAAACAAACAATTAGGTCATGATCATAAATTCTCAATTGCATCGTTCCTTGATGAATCACTGGCTGAAAAGTCTATAGAACAAACAAAAATAGCATGGGAAAATACTGATGAATATACCAAGCAGTATTCAGGTGTGATCGCTGTAACAAAATTTGGAGAGAAACCTTTTGCTCCAGAAAATAAAGATTCAGCATGGTCATTAGATCCTGAACAACAGAAAATATACCAGAAGATGATGATGACAAATTCTCAAACTCAACAGAAATATATGCCTAGGACTGAAAATAGTTTCTGTATAATTTCGTTCCCTTCACCAGAGATCGATGGAGAATTTGAAGCTATATTTGAAGATACTCTTGAAATTAACATGCTTGAAAGTGAAAGATATGAAGTAATTCAAAAGAACATCATTGATGTTCTTGACAGATCTACTAAAGTACACATCAAAGGTCAGAATGGTAACCTTACAGATATTATCATCAAGAATCAGAAGCTGACAGATCCTTCCAAGCAGACAAATTATTGTAACTGCGGAGCGGATGTGAACATTCCTGTTGGTGAAGTATTTACAAGTCCTCAACTTGAAGGAACTAATGGAACTCTTCATATTAAAGAAACCTTCCTGGGCGGTTTGAAATACAAAGAACTCAACCTGACTTTTAAAGATGGATTCATCTCTGACTACAGCTGTGCGAACTATGATGAAGAAGCTAAAAATAAGAAATTTATCGAAGAGAATCTTATCTTCCCACATAAGACATTACCAATCGGTGAATTTGCAATCGGTACAAATACTTTAGCTTATGTAGTTGCTCAAAAGTATAAGATACTGGATGTCCTCCCAGTTCTAATAATAGAAAAAATGGGACCTCATTTTGCTATTGGTGATACGTGCTTCTCTCACACTGAAGATATGGCTGTTTACAACCCTATTGACAATAAAGAGATCACTGCAAGAGATAATTCAATGACCTTGAACAGAAAAGAGGATTATTCAAAAGCTTATACAAATGTTCATACTGATATAACACTTCCTTACGAGGATATTGAATTCATTACTGCTATTGCAGAAGATGGAGAGAAATTTGATATAATCAGGAACGGGCGATTTGCTGTTGCAGGTACTGAAGAGTTGAACATACCGTTAGATGAATACGGGATATAATTAGATCGTCATTCTGAACTTGATTCAGAATTTTCAAAAAGGTCAGGATAATCCTGACCTTTTTTATTTAACTTAATACAAATAATTCACTTCGATCAACAATTTATTCCTAGTCATGGTCTGTTCCAGATCGAACATTGCAGGATAATGAGCAGGGATGTACTCAGATATATCATCAAAACTACCTATAACAGCATAATACATCTCAGACCTCCATCCTATCAACAACCTGAATTTCTCCCCAAAAAATTTATTCTCAACCGCAACCCCATAATAAAGAAATGGTAGTTGGATCTCTGGAATATCAAATTCCGAAGTAACATTCGAACCTACATTAAATAAAAGATCGGTTTTCAATTTTTCTAAACTTCTATTGTATGATACACTAAAATTAATATATGCATTTTCTTCATATATCTCTGAGTCAAATAGATTTAAACCGGAATAAAACTTCAGATCATATGTATAACCGGAATAAATGTAGTGTACACCGAATTTGATATCGGGAGATATGACATTATTTGATCTAACATATGACCTTAAAGAGTCATCAGATACAAATATATAACCCAGATCAGCACCATATCTATTACCTGATACTGTTTTACTGTTAATAAATCCGTTAACTGAACCTATAAAGCATTTTCTTTCATCTATCGAGTATAAATTGAATCCTACAGAACCACCGAATTCATCTTCTCCAAAAACATATCCGAGCTCTCCGAAACTACATGCCAGATTTTTTTCATCAGGTACAAATCTTTCTCTGAAACCCAGTGTATCGATCTTAATTATAGAAGAATATGTGTCCAGTGAGAATCCAAGTCTATAAATCAATCTGTCTTCATTTAAGTAATAAAAACCATCGAGTTCAATTTTATCTCCAAGATGATCATATACACCAGTGAATTTAACAGTGTCAACGCCATTAATAAAATCAGTATCCCATTGGTTCTCAGCTGTAAAATTAGTTAAGCTTAAACCGAATGAATTTTTTTTTCTAGATAATTCTTTATAATCAACACTACTTGAAAATTGTGAGAATAAACTTGTAAATAATGTTAAACAGATCAATAAAAATTTCATAATTCATCCTCCTTCTTTGTCATCCTGAATTTATTTCAGGATCTATCTTTTAAAAAGAGGGGACGATTTGAAGGTATCCCCTGCAAATCACGAACATTAATCACTATCATTTAAGTAAGCTGTGGACAGCTTTACAGACTCAATTGCAACTTCCAGTTGCTTATCATCCGGTTCACTTGTAGTTATCTTCTGCAACCAAAGACCCGGTTTAATAAGCTGCCTGACAAGTATGTTAGTAGAATATTTATCAGAAAGCTTCAATAACTCAAATGAAACTCCAACTGCAAAGGGAACGAACAATAAATGAACACCTATCCTTGAGATAACATTCGGATATTGATAAAACAAATACATTATACTATCAAAAATTGAAAAAATAAATATTGTAATGATCGCAGCTATCAGAATAAAACTAGTACCACATCTGGGATGAAAACGGCTTTGTTTTCTTGCATTATCAACAGTCAGTTCAAGCTTCTGCTCGTATAGGGCAATTGTCTTATGCTCTGCACCATGATATTCAAAAAGTCTTTTAACATCTTTCATAAAACTGATCGCATACATATATAATATCAGGAATGCAGTTCTTATAATCCCTGCAAATAAATTGAAAAGAAATTGATTACCATCAATTGCTTTTAGGTAGCTAGTTAACTTGTAAGGTATGTACATAAATATACCCAGAGATATAAGCAATATAACTGAAGTCCCAACTGCATCAAACAACTTTTGAAGGAATGATTTTTCCTTATTTACATCCACTTCTTTACCTTTTGCAATGTTCTCATCTTCAATAGCTTTATCTGCCGACCAGTTCAATGTTCCTATACCGACCTTCATCATCTCAAATAAACTGATCGCTCCCCTAAGGACAGGTAGATTTAATATTTTATATCTTTTTGACAAAGGAATGAATTTATCGGTTCTGTCTTCCATAGAACCGTCAGCTCTTCTAATAACTGTGGAAATATATTGAGGTGATCTCATCATAACTCCTTCTATGACTGCCTGGCCACCAATAGATATCTTTTCTTCTTTCAACTTATACCCCTAAAGTAAAAAAGCACATCTTTGTAAAGTATGTGCTTTTAATTTTAAAATATTGAAACTCAGACCGGAAAGTTAGTCTTCTTTCTTTTCAGCGATCTTATACTTTTTCATGAACTTATCAACACGTCCGGCAGTATCAAGAAGTCTTGTTTTTCCAGTATAAAAAGGATGACAGTTTGAACAGATCTCTACTTTGATCTCTCCAACTGTTGTTCTTGTCTCAAAAGTATTTCCACATACACATGACACTGTTGCAGTTTCATATTTTGGATGAATATCTTTTTTCATCTATAAACCCCTTAATTTCTAATTTCATGCTTTACTTACAGCAGCACGAATATAATAAATCATTTTACAAAAAGCAAACAGTTTTTGAACAAATTATTTATTTTTAACATTCATATCAAGCGATAGATCTTTTAGAGCTTTAATGCTGAGTAAATTCATAAATTGCTCTGCGGCATTACCACATCCTTTTTTATCCTCGCCACCTATAACAATATCAGGAGTAGGTCTTTGTTTAGTGTAGGCATCAGCCCAGAATTTCATTACATTTTCATATGTTTGAAGTTTTTGCTTAAGTGCTCCGTCCGCCTGTATCAGTTTTCTTGCAGCATTAGCATCAGCTTCAGCTCTTAGGTCCTTTGCTTCTTTATATTCTTTTGCGGCCATCTTATCAAGTTTTGCAACCTCTAAGGCTTTTTCTGCTTCCAGCACAGCTACTTCTTTGACTTTTTTTGCCTGAACAACCGCCTGGATCTTTACTGCTTCCTCTTTAGCTTTTGCTATAGCTATCTTAGCTAATCCTTCTTTTTCAGCTGTAATAGCTTCCTGCTCAGCTTTTTGAGCCATCGCTTTAGCTTTCTGAACATCCATTAAAGCCTGTTGCTGCTCATCAAGCTGAACTAAAATATTGTCCGGGTACTGAATTCTTTTAACAACAAAATTCTTTAATTTTACACCATAATCCTTTAAGGCTGATTCTTTTCTCAGTATCTCACCTGTTTTCGGATCTCTCAGGATCTCTATCTCAGTAAAAGTTGAAACTTCACCGGTTAATGAATCTCTCGTTAATATTTCATTCGTTCTTGTCCTGAAAACACCGTTCAGTGCTTGATCCTGTGCATAATCAGAGAAAAGACTTCTTTTAGTTGTATATGACTCCTTTGAACTCATCAGAGAAGCTGTAAGATAAATCGCTTCATTGACCACCTGTATAACAAGTTCCTTCTTAATTCTTTCAAAAGTTCCGAACTGTTTCTTCAATTGAATAAGTTTGTCCGGTTCAGTTGGCAAAACAAATCTTACAGAACCTGATATTTGGGCTGAAGCACCATCATTAAATCTAACTCGAATTGATTCATCTTTCTCTCTTCCCTCTTCAGCATCTGCGCTGAACCATATAATATCAGATATATTGAATTCCGTGACATAACCAAATTTAAAGTACCAGCCTTCATCAGTTATAGCACTCATTTTACCTGTGAAGAATTCCTGTCTTATCACATATTTGTCAGATTTAACTTCTCCACCAAGAAAATAAAGTAAAGCTCCTACGATCATTATTATCATAATCATCGTTAATACTATTGCATTTGATTTAGACGAAGTTGACATAATAATACCTCCTGATCTAAAAAGATCTTATCTCAATTACTTTGAGTTCTCAATTTTCATTACCATATCATGCCCGATAGCACATCTGAATCCGATGTTTCCGGTAGAATTTGAAATATCCAAATGTTTTCTGGCAAAAGTTGTAGTTTCGTTTTCCTCTGAAAGCCATGACCCTCCCCGAGCGATCCTATTTTTTCCGTAACCTGAGAACATCGCTTTGTTTCCAGGATATGCCGTAAGAACTCCTGAAACCCATTCAGCTGCGTTACCGCTCAGATCACTGATACCGTAGACATTTTCCTTGTAATTACCTACTCTTGCAGGACTCCCTGTTGTTATCGGCAGTCCGTAACTCGCCATATCAGTGCTGATAGAATCTCCAACTGCATATTTTAATCCTTTTCCACCTCTCGCAGCACATTCCCATTCTCTTTCAGTTGGCAGTCGTTTACCTGCCCATTTAGCATACTCAGCTGCGTCATAATAATCTACATCCACTATAGGTTGGTTATCATGATTGAACCTTCTATCCTTCAAATGCTCTAGACTGCCTTTAGGTTTATATCCTGTCTCTTTCAAAAATCTTTTAAACTGAATATTAGTGACCTCAGTTGCGTCCATGTAAAAAGCTCTAACTTTAACCGTGTGAGAAGGTTTTTCAATCATAGACCCTTTATCACTTCCCATTTTAAAGGTTTGAGCAGGGACCAGCATCATTTTCTTATTGTCTTTTGCGTAATAAATTTTCTCATTCGGTTTTCTCAGCTTCTTATTCCTTTGAGCAAGTTCAGCATCAGATAAAGATTTGTATAGGGTCGTATCCTGTGGGCCTTTACTCTTTTTTCCAAGATATATGTCATTGTATTCATCATAGACATCATTATTTTTTTTATCCGTAAGATCTTCTGACGAAACTGAATCAGCTTCAGCAACAGCAGTTGTATCTGGAGCAACTTCCTGAGAAGTAATGTCGTACCAGCTTTTTGCTATACCAAGATATTTTCTTGTATTTCCTTTGCTTTCAACTTCTATCATTGCACATACATACATGTCCTGATAGTCAAGTGAATCTACCAATCCTTTGGTAATAAATTCATCCTTCGTTAAAGATTGAAAGAAAGCATCTTCTTGATCAGCTTGAATACTGCTTGTAATGAATTCTTTAAAACTAGCAAGATCAGGTTTTGTAAAATATGCTCCGACAGCAGCTAATATTACAAGAAGAACTACATATATGCCTTTTCCTTTCTTCTCCTCTCCGCCACCTCCGGCCGGTTTTTGTTTTTGGACTTTTACAGGTGTAGGTGCTACTTGTTTCTGAGGTTTAATACTTGTTCTTTTTTCAGGTTTCTTTTTTGGTGCATCACTTTTTTCTAATTTAGCACCGCACTTAATACACTTTTTGATCGAATTCGGATTTAGTGTTTTACATTCTGGACAGATCATTATGTAGAACTCCTAATTTAATTTAATTTTTATATTATTATCATTGCATCGCCATAGCTGAAAAATCTAAATTTTTCTTTAACGGCCTTTTTGTATGCCTTCTTTATTAAATCCACTGAACTGAATGCTGATACCAGTAACATTAGAGAAGATTTTGGTAGATGAAAATTTGTTATCAGTTTGTCAACTGCTTTGAATTTATAGCCAGGATATATGAATATATCCGTTTCACCATTACTGGAATGTATCTTTCCCTTATCATCAGCAACAGATTCTATCGCCCTCACTGAAGTAGTCCCAAGTGCAATTATTTTATTTTTATTTTTTTTTGCACTATTTATCATAACCTCTGCTTCTTTTGAAACTTCATAATATTCTTCGTGCATCCTGTGATCTTCAATTTTTTTCACTTTTATAGGCTGGAAAGTGCCTATTCCAACATGAAGAATTATTTTTGCTATTTTTACACCCTTTTCTTCAATTTTCATTAATAAATCATCAGTAAAATGCAGTCCGGCCGTAGGTGCTGCAACTGCTCCTGGTTTGTTTGCAAATACTGTCTGATATCTTTCTTTATCATTTACATTTGATTCCCTTTCTATATAAGGAGGCAAGGGAACATGTCCATTTTCATAGATATACTTAATAAAATCACCATCGTACTTAAATTCAGCTATTCTGGTTCCGGTATCAGTGATACTTTTAACTACACAAATAGCGTTTCCTGGAAGAAGTAGTTCAATATTCAGTTTTACTTTCCTTCCGGGTTTTACCATAACTTCCCAGGTTCTTTCTGAAATTTCTCTTAGAAGGAATATTTCAATTTCAGCATTTGTATCTTTTCTTTTAGCATAAAATCTTGCAGGTATTACCTTGGTTTCATTAATTACTAGAACATCCCCTTTATTGAAATAGTCTACTATTTCAGTAAAATTTTTCATACAAACTTTATTCGACTCCCTGTCAACTATGAGTAATCTTGAACTGTCTCTTTTCTCAGCTGGTTCCTGAGCTATAAGTTCCTTTGGCAGATCATAATCATAGTCCGAAAGTTCTAACATTTTCTAAATCCCCAAACCAGAATTATTTACTTTATAACCATAATGTTTATATGCTAATTCCGTAACGATCCTTCCTCTTTGTGTTCTTTGAATAAAACCTTCCTGTATCAAATATGGCTCATAAACTTCCTCTATCGTATCACTCTCTTCACCTACAGCAACAGCTATATTTTTGATCCCAACAGGACCTCCACCGAATTTCTCGATCATTGTAGTTATAATATCCCTATCCATATCATCAAGTCCCAGATGATCAATATCTAGAGAATCCAGTCCACTCATGGCTATCTCTCTTGTTATTTTTCCACTGTGTTTAACAAGAGCATAATCTCTGAGTCTTCTCAAAATTCTGTTTGCAATTCTTGGTGTCCCTCTTGATCGTTTTGCCATTTCCATGATACCATCTTCATCAACATGAATTTCAAGCAACTTTGCACTTCTTTTAATGATCTGATAGATCTCATCCGAATTATAGTATGTCATCCTGCAAGTGATCCCAAATCTGGCTCTGAGTGGTGACGTAAGATTTCCTGCTTTCGTTGTTGCTCCAATCAAAGTGAACTTCGGTAATTTTAGTTGCACACTGTTAGCTGCCGGTCCGCTACTGAGCATTATATCGATCGAATAATCTTCCATTGCAGGATATAAATACTCTTCAATAATTGGAGCAAGTCTGTGAATTTCATCAATAAATATCACATCATGTTCATTTAAGTTTGTTAATAGGCCTGCCAGATCCGCAGCTTTTTCCAAAACTGGACCGGAGGTCACTTTTATGTCTACTCCAAGTTCATTAGCTATAATATATGCCAAAGTGGTCTTTCCCAGTCCGGGGGGTCCATGCAGTATAACGTGATCAAGGCTATCCTTTCTCATATGAGCAGATTCTACATAAACCTTTAAATTTTCTTTGATCTTCTCCTGTCCTACAAAATCATCAAATTTTAAAGGTCTTAAGGATTGTTCGATCTTGATATCCTCATTCAATTCCGAACCTGTTAAAATAGTTTCTCTCAAATTATCCTCTTAAAAAACATAATCCTGAATCAAGCACAACTAGTAAACAAATTCATAATTATATTCGCATTGAACCAGTGCTCTACAAGTATATAATATTATAATATTTTAAGTCTAATTGCAAGGATATTATATTTTTATTCTGTTTATTTTTTTAAATAAAAAAAGCGAGTAAAACTCGCTAAATTTCGAACAAAAGAACTCCTATCTGAACATTGCTTTGATACTTCCCCAAGTAGCTGGAATACCCGCAGTACTGATAGTCACACTTATTGTTTCTGATATGTTTTTTGTTCCATCATAGTCCTCTACCACTACCCTGTAATAAAGTGTAGCGTTCTTGGAATAAGGATTTGAATCAATAATTGCGTAAGATGATGCACTTCCTTTTGGCGTCTCAACCGTGAACGATTCAAAATTAACATTATCAGATGACTTCTCTATGATGAACTGTTTAACATTTGTTTCTGTATTTGTTGTCCACTGGATCTTCACAAGGTTAGTTTCAGCTACAATAGATAAATTCAATATAGATGTTGAGCCTAAAACAACCCCTATAACGATAAGAATTATTAATATTATATTTTTCATCTGCAACTCTTCCCTTTGTGTATATCCATTTTAATATAAGTCATTTTACACGATATGTCAAGTTCTTAGATCATCTCAATATGTAGGTTCATCAGTCAATATCATTTCAACAAAGATACTTAATTTTTCAATGTTAATTTATATATCTGATAGAACATCTCAACCCCAATATTAATGATATCATCAGGGAAATCATAATCGCTGTTATGTAGGCCCGGATGATCTAGTCCCGATCCAATACCAAAATATCCACCTCTGAAATTATTGGTGTAGTAAGAAAAATCTTCAGACCATTTGAAAGGGTCTGTCAATTCCTCGATACTGAAATTATTTTTTTTAGCAGCATCAACAATTAACTTATTTGATAAATTATCGTTATGAACAACAGGAAATATTTCTTTATATGAAATTTTATACTTCAATTTTTCTTCAGTAGTTATATTATTTATCTTTTCTTCTATCTTTTCAACCACTAAGTCCATTTCAACATTTAATTCTGATCTTACAGTGATCATAATTTCAGCATATCCAGGTGAAGTCCCAAAGGCTATTTCCCCAAGTTTTATATACACAAAAGTTATCAAAGCAAAACCTTTAAAACATGGATCCTTCGGTATTTCATATAAACTTTCAATAAGTTTCTTAATTGCAAAGACAGGATTTATACCTTTTTCGGGTTCACTGGCATGTGATGTTTTACCAATAAGTTCTAATACTATTCCCCGAGAAGCAGAAGTGAAATTATCATTTTTAAAGATAATTTTGCCTTTTTTATAACCGGGGATATTATGCAGACCGAAAATATGATCCGGTTTTAACTCTCTAAAATTAATGTGATCTGCGATGTATCTGGCACCTTCTCCGGTTTCTTCTGCATGCTGAAATAATAAAACCACTTTACCTTTATCCGGTTTATCAGCTGATATTTTTTCAGCTAACCCACACAATATTGCCATATGACCGTCATGTCCGCATGCATGAGATACATTGTCGTTCATTGACACATGGTCATGGTCATTTTCCTCATGAATAGGTAATCCGTCCATATCTGCCCTGAAAACAACAGTTAAACCTGCATTTCCACTATCAAAAACAAATGCTGACCCGTATTTGAAAGATATAATTTCATCCGGATCATGAATCTTTATAAAGTCATTAATTATCTTTGAAGTGTTGATCTCATTATCTGACAGTTCAGCTTTAGAATGCAATAATTTTCTAAGTTCTATCAAATTATCTTTCTTAGCAATATTTTTCATAAGTTTAATCAAAACAGGTCGATCCCGATAAATTTTTTGTATTCATAAACCATCAATATATAATCGATCTCACTATTGATCATGTCCTGCTTGTTATTCATATAATCAATCTGATTTTGTATAAAGTCTTTTGATGTGATCAAACCGTTCTCAAATCTCTTCTGTGAGATATTATATATCTTTTCTGATAGTTCAAAACTTTTTTTTGATATCTTTAAATTTTCATAATTCAAATTCAAAGTACGCACTTTTGCTCTTAGTGTATTTTCTAATTCTTTTTCCTTATTTCTATACTCTTCTTTTGCAAGTTTATAGTTAAGTTTTGCTATATCAAGTGAATTAAAAAATTCGCCTTTGTCAAATATAGGTATAGTTAGACCAAGATAGTAAGACGTGGTACCGGCATTCTCATCAAAATTGAGATCATAATCTGTATTTGTGCTTTCTGTTGAAAAACTGACCCCTATATTACCTTTTATAGATTTAGATCTATGGACATCTATGATTTCGTCACTTTTATTTTCTATATTGTACTTGGTGATCAACAGATCAGGATTTGAATTCAATATTTTTTCAAGATCAGAATGAATATCTATCAAATATTCATCCACTACCTCTAAAGCATGCTTCACTCTGATCTCATAATCAAGGGGCAGATTAAAATAACGGTTGAAATCCTCCTTTGCATAAGACAAAGCGTTTTTACTCCTTTTTAAAGAAAGTTCCTTCCTTTGAAGATACAACTCAAGGTCAAGCATTTCTACTTCAGGAATGATTCCCGCCTTGTATTTTGCTACCCCCTCGTTATAATGCTTCAAGCTTAGTTCGTAGCCTTTTGTTTCTATTTCAAATTGACTAATAGACCGGTATAAACTGTAAAAACGATCTATAACATTTAAATAGAACTCCCTTGCACTTTCATCAACCTGCAGTTTTTGGATCATATTATATCTTTTTTGAGTATCATACTCCTGCATTAATTTCATTTTATAATGGATATCAGCTGATAATGAAACACTGAATCTTTTGCCCATATTGTACTTTTCTTCGAACAGATTAGTCCCACTTAAAGTTGCTGACAGTTTACTGTTAAAAATAAAATTCTGTGTTAAATTTAGTCCCATTATAGTATTTTGTGATGAATTAGATGAATCTGCATAGTGGTCATAATTTGCAGAGGTATTCATCTCCAGTTTAGGGAAATAATAATAAAACAGTTGATCATTCGATCTTTCCAGTTCCATAACTGAGATATTGATTTTTTTAAAATCAAGACTCTGTCTGCTCATGGCAATAACATCATCTAATGTAAGTGCTTTTTCTGGAATTTCTGCAAAAATAAAAGAATTTGTCAGTAGTAGTATTATCAATATTATTTTCATAATTCCATTCTCTAAATTCAATCTTAAATAAAAACAGCGGATATTTAATGATCCGCTGCTATATCTTTGTAAATTCAAGTATTCTACTTTGCAATGATCAATAAATTTTTACCGTTCAAATTATCTAGGCCGTTAAATTCTATTCTGCATTCTGTATTTTTCTTTATCACGTCTATATATCCTGAGGCGACTAAACTTTTCGGGAAAACATAAACTTCTGTAAAAGTTGAAAGACCAAATTGCTTAGGTTTAATTATAAGATTATCGGTCACTGAGAAATCCACTTTAGAAGCGTAATCGATTCCTCTTGAATTGTTTAGCTTGACTCCATCCCACATAGACTCAGTTATTACACCTTTCTTTTGAGCGTAATCAAAACTGAGTAATTTGTAGTTGATCGCTTTAACTTCAACTATATTTTTTTCTTCATATGTATCAGCAGGAGTATCATCGGTATCTTCTTTCTCAACAACCGGAGAGTCATCGATTTCTTTATTAGTATTATTTCTTCTGTTCTCAGCTTCCAGCATCTCTATCTTTTCAGTTAATTTCTGCTTTTCAGTAAGTAATGCATTAATCCTTGCTTTGAAAGCCCGTTTAGCTAATTTTTTTATTTCATTTGGAGTTTTATCGGCTTCACCCTTTGTAATAAATGATCCATAAAAACCATCCTCATAAAAATTCCAAACATATAATCCCTCATATGCATAATCAAAAATATTGACACTTTCCAGCAGATTTAACGCTTCTGTATGATCAAGACCTTTGGTATTTATTAAATAGCTTAGTGCTATCTCTTCATGGCCGATCTCATCTGTCATTACCTCAGGTGCTTCAAGACCTTTATATTTAGACTGGATATTCTTCTGAAGCTCTTTTAATTCCTTATCCGTTTGCACAATAGTATTAATCTTGGATTTGATCCCTTTATCATCTTCAGTTTCTGCTTTTTCTGAAAGAGTTTCCAACTGCTGATCAGATAGAATGCTGCCTTCGGAATCTTCAAGTTCAAGATCTTTATATTTTTCATTAGATTTTAATTCCAGCACAATAGTTTCAATTTCTTTTCTTTTCTGGCTCATTTTAACGCTTAATTTTTCAAATTCAGCTCTTAAAGATTTGTACTGTTTGAATTTATCTTCTGGCCCCGGGATTAAGCTGTAAAGGAATATTATGAGAGAGGTTAATATGATCGTTGATATAACAACATACAAAACGACAACTTTCTTATCAACTTTACGTATATAATCACCTTCTAAAGTACTTTCTCCTTCAAAATTATAACCAGTTGAAGCTCCGTCCTGAACCTTATCGTATATCTGCTTTTCATTTTCATCGAGGATTCTTTTTCTGAAGCTACCATATATACTTGGACCTTCACTTCCTTCTCGGTTATTTAGGACATCCTTGTATCCACTTTTTGAGTTGTTATTTTTTTCTTCAGACATTATCTTCTACCAAATAAATTCTTGATATTTCTTAATTTGCGTACAACTTTTTTTTATAAATATAGTGTTCAACTTCGGGATTTACAAGATATTTAATACTTAAATTTTTTCTTATTCTATCTCTGATCATTGTAGATGATATTTCAATAATTGGTGTATTAGCACAAATAACTTCGTTTTCAATTACAATGTTATCTCTGGAGGCTACAACGAGTTTTGCGATATTCTTTATTTTATCAGGATCTTTCCACTTTGAAATATTGTTGTATGAATCTGAACCTAATATCATGAACAATTCGCAATCATGATAAATTCCCTTAAAATGAGTCAACGTTTCAATACTGTAAACCATCCTGTTATGTTTGATCTCGAAATCAGATATATTGAAGTGCTCATTATCTCCAATAGCCAACTTTAACATTTCGAATCTTTCATCGGGTTTTGTATATTTACTTACTTTCTTATGTGGTGATCTGTAAGCAGGAACAAATATTATCTTTTCCAATTTTAATTCTTCACGAATTAAATTACAAATTATTAAATGTCCATTATGAACCGGATCAAATGAACCTCCAAATATTCCTATTCTACTTGGCATTGTCTTTTAAAGCTTCTTCATATTTTTTTTCAAAAAGATGTGAGTTATAATTATCCTTCATCGAATCATATGCTTCTGCTATAAATTTTAAGGATTGAACATAGTATGATGTGTCGTAATAATTGTTAATTATCTCTTGAAAATATAGTTTCGCTGCTCTGGGTTGATCCATCTTCAGATACAATCTGCCCGATTCAAACTCCTTCTTTGCAAGTTTTTCTCTTAAAAGGATTATATGTTCATTAGATTTCTCAGCAAATTTACCGAATGGGTAAAGATCAAGATAAAATTGAAATTTCGATATAGCTGTAAAAGTTTCTTTTTGATCAAGTGAATATATTGGGGATAATTCGTTATAGCTCATAGCTGAATTAAAATATGACTCTTCCGCTAATTTAGATTCTGGGAAACTTTCGGTTAATCTATTGAACTCGTATGATGCGGAATAATATTCTCCCAGTTTATAATGTGTATCAGCGAGTAGAAATTGTACAGAATCAATACCGGTCTCGCCTCCATAGTTCAATAATAATACATTAAAATCATCAAGGGCCTGAATATAATTTTCATTTAGATATTTTTTCTTTGCGATTGAAAAACTTTTCTCAAATCCCATATCTTTGATATTCATCTCTTTAGTGCATGAAAAAAAGATAAAGGTAAAGAATAAGACCATTAATATCCGTAATGATGTAAGTTTCATATTATCTTCTTCTCCTTGTGGATCCTGACGTTGTAGGTGTTGTAGTATTATTGTCAAAGTAGTCTTCCTCATCTTCTATATATTCATCCTCATCAACGTATTCATCCTCATCAACGTATTCATCATCATCTGAATATTCATCCTCTTCAGAAGTAGCAGTATCTTTTTGTGTAAGATTTTCAGCTTCTTTCTTTTGTTTTGCAGCAAGTTCTTCAGCTTCCTTCTTTTGTTTTGCAACAAGTTCAGCAGCCTCTTTTTCTTTTCGCAATTTTTCCTCTTCCTCTTTCTTCTTTGCAGCAAGTTCTTCTGCTTTCTTCTTTGCAGCAAGTTCTTCTGCTTCCTTCTTTGCAGCAAGTTCTTCTTCCTCTTTCTGCTTAGCTAAAGTTTCATCTTTAATTGCTTGTGCTTTAGCAGTTTTTAAATTTTCGATGTCTTTAATATAAGTAAGTTTCTCTTCGTTTTTCTCCTTTAAAGTCTTCCTGCTGGTTTCAAGTGCTTTATTCTCCTCTGCAACTAAAGATGTAAAAGTACCAAGCTTATCATTCGTTTTTTCCAATTCAGTATTCAACTGATCAAGCTTTGTTTGTAATGATGCTACCTGCTCTTCTATATTTTTGGATTCAGAAGCTGTTTTATCTCTATTCAGTTTTTCAATTGAAGCTATAAGATCACTTTTTTCTTTTGATTTTGAGTTCATAGCAGTTTCATTATTTGCTAAAGCAGAGTTCTCTGAATTTAAGTCATCCTGAAGTTTCTTAATCTCGCTGTCTATATTAGTTGATTTTGTTTTCAATTCTTTTAGCTGATTTTGAAAACTTGCCAGCATTCCTTCCGATTCAAGAGTTTTAGCTTTTTCGATCTTTAGATTATCTATATTCCCTCGTGCTTTGGCTTTCTCAGTATTTTTTGCTGCAAGATCTGATTCCAACTTGGATTTAAGATTGTTCTCTTCTTCAATTTCAGCATTTAGTTTTGTCATGCTGTTTTCTATTTCTGAAATTTCCAATTTTGCTTTGTTTATATTGTTCTTTATAGTCGTTATCTCTGTTTCAGCCAGTAACACTTCAGCTAGATTACTCTTATATTGAACGATCAATTCCAATGATGTATTCTTATCAGCTTGTAATGATGATTTATTTTGTAATAATTTTCTTATCTTCTCATTTTCAACATCAACTAATTCCTGATTACTTTTTATTTGAGCTTCTATTTCCGCTTTCTGAGTAACCAGTTTACTTATCTCCTGTTCTGTTTCAAGACCTGAAGATTTTTTCTCTCTGTAACTGTTCAATGTAGCTAGTTCAGTATCCCTGACGGAAGATAATTTTTCTTTTTGAGATGTAAGTTCAGTGAATATTTTATTTTCGGCATCAAGAGAACTTTGTAATTGTGACAATTCTTTTTCTATAGGTTCAATTTCTTTATTATGTTCAGAAATTTTAGCATTGAACTTCTCTATCTGTTCCTCTATCGCAGAAGCTGAAGTTAATATCCTTGATTGACCATCAGGCAGACTTATCTTCACATCTGAAAAATTTGCGGCAATGACCAGATTGTCATTGACAAGTTCATAAGAAACAAAAAATAATTTACTTCCAACAAGTATAGGGTAATCCGTATCATTACTAAAATCAAGCTTAGTTGAATATTTCTTATCCAGATCTTTCCATTTTTGAATATCAACTAAAGTAATTGCTTCCATAGGATCATATTTTGAAACCAGAATATTTTCATCGTTCAAAAAAGCTATTCCGTGAAATTTACCGGTTATGTCATCCAGCAATATATCACTTTTAGGATTGGACTGTACAAATGTTTTAATAGTGTTGCCTTCTCTCGTTACCTTTGCGAATTTAAGGTTTAACACGTTCATCTTATCATCAATGAATTCCTGCTTGGTCATGAGAAGTGAAAGTGCCTTGTAATAAAATATATAATTACCTGAAGGACTCCATTGGAACGGGTAATCATCATATCCGTCCATTTTGTCAACCACAGCTATTTCCTGGGTGGAAATATCCACGATATTCAAAGAATAATCAGGATAGAATTCACCACCTCTTTTTTTCATGTTCCTGTAAGAAATATATGCAACAAGTTTCGGATCAGTAGGTGAACAGATCGGAGAAATTTGATCAAATTTCTTTTCAACTGCAGTTTTAAATTCTATATCTGAAAAATTTGATTCCTCTTTTGAAATAACATTCTCAATATAAGCGATATTATACGTTCTGTTATATCTTGCTTTTTTATCTTTCAGCTCGATCCTTCTTGAAAAAAATATGTTTTTTCCCTCTGAATCAAAACATGGCTGCTTATAATAGCTCCTTGTATTTTTCTTCTCCCTTATGTCTAACATGTAACCTTTAACCGAGAAGTCGTTTATAAGTTGTGGCACTAAAACTTTACACAGAAATAACTGATCTCTTTTCAAATGACCATTTCCGTAAAATGTAAACCAATTCTCAGTTGGATGCCATGATACACCCTGATCTTTTAAATAATATCTTTTCTTGCTTTTTTTGCCAGTGGAGTAGTTTGCAGACTGGATCTGATAAATTGATTTTTCCTCGATATTATACAAAAATAACTTGATGGTTTTATCATCCGCATAGTGAACTTCAAAGCTCATTAAATTTTCGTTAAACGGAGCAATCTGCACATTTTTTATCAAGCCATTCCCGATCTCTTTGTGCTTATTTGTTAATATTTCATTTACCTCTGACAACTCCACTTCTGTAGCAAAAATACTGCCTACCAATAGAATTATAAGATATAAAAACCGGTAGTTACTCTGCATTAACGTTATCCTTGTAATTTACACATTACTTGATTTCAATATACACTTTTTCTTTCAGCTCTTCAATCCATTTTTTCATAACTTCCTGTCTCTTACGATCTGAAGCAAGATTTTTCAACATACTATAATCAGTTTTTAAGTCAACTTTATGGGCAGATTGTTTATCAATGACCTTATAAACATAATACCCATCGTTTTGCTTGAGCGGATCACTTATAAATCCAATTTTCGAATCCGAGAAAATATCCTGATATTTTGGATCAAGATCATCAGTTTTAAGAATTCCTATCCTGCCATTTTTAGCTTTAGACACCGGATCTGAGCTATATTTTTTAACAGCTTCCTCAAATGTCATGTACTTGTTCATTATGGAATCTTTAACAAGTAGTGCTTTATTTTTAGCTGCATCATCATCTGCTTCATCTTGTGTGGCTTTTATGAGTATATGAGATGTATTTATCTTCTCGCCGATCTTTTTATTCAGTCTGATCAGATGATACCCGAAAGCTGTTCTTACCGGTTCAGAAATATCTCCTTCATTCAGGTTGTAAGCGGATATTTCATATTCTGTAACAAGATCACCTCTTGAAGTGATACCCAGTTCACCACCGTTTTTGGCTGAAGCAGGATCCTGTGAGTATTTTTCTGCAGCTTCCTCAAAAGTGATCTTACCTGAAATTATTTCTTCTTTAATGGCTTTAAGTTTTTGAAATACTTTTTGTAATGCTAATGACTCATCACTGCTGTTTATGACCAGTTGACTGAGTGATATCGTTGATTTTACTTCAGGAATAGAATCTTTAAAATTGTTATAAAAATCCTCGATCTCCTTTCTTGAAACATCGATTTTTTGAAGTTTTCTGTTTTTAAGCTTGTCGACGAACAGAGTTTTTCTTATTTCAGTTCTATATTCTTTTTTTAGTTTGCTAACAGTAGTATTGTATTGTTCCTGAAGATTTTTTTCTCCACCAACTCTCTCAAGAACAGAATTTATCCTGTCATCCAATATCCGTTCTACTTCCTCATCTTCAACAGTTATGGTGGTGTCTTTTAGTGCGACATCATATAATATTTTTGCAGACACTAGCTCGTCAAGTACCATCTGCCTGAGTTCCGCTTTGTTATAATTCCCGCTCAGCATATATTTCTGGTGCTCTACCAATTGATAGACTTCACTTTGCAAAATGATCTCATCTCCGACCACAGCAGATATTCTATCAATTATTTCGCATCGAGTACTGCTCGCATAAAACAGTATGGCTATCAGGATATATATAACACTTTTCACTTTATCTCCGGTTTATTGCTCGCCTAAAAACACAACATTGTATTTTTTAAAAAGTTTACTCTTTAATTCGTCCTTGAACTTATCTCTCTTTTGGTCAATCACCCTATTCTTAACTATCTCCTCCACATAATCGAATTTATACAATTGTGGATTTTTTATCTCTGTCACTTTTACTATCGATATTGCTTTCTGTTGAATTATCAACTCAGAGATCTCATTAACTTCAAGTTTATCAGCGGTTTCACCTATCATAGCATAGTCAGTCCTGTATATGTAACCAAGCTCTCCATCTCTTGTACTTGGCCTTGCGTAGAATTTTGCGTATTTTTCAAAACTTTCACCATTGAGTATCTTTTGTCGAATATTTTCAAGTTCCAAAGCAACTTTAATTTTATCATTGGTGTCAATACTGTCTGAATTGTCGTAAGCTTTAAATATTTCAAAAGTCCACATTTTTTTTCTGGTTTTAAGTTCAGGATCATCTTTGTGCTCAATATAATAGTCGATCAGCTCATCCTTTGTAGGTTTGAAATTATCAACCTGGAATAATCTTTTTTTGTACTCAGAAGAAATAAAATACTTCATTTTATCTTTTGAATTCTCGATTACCCTTTTATCATCTAAATACCCTTTTGATTTTGCTATTTCAGCCAACAGTTCATTTAATATCTCACCATCTACCAAAGATTTTAAAACTCTTATATTATTTAAATTATCCATGTGGTATGGTTTAAAATTTCTTACAACTGCATACAGGTCTGTAATGGTTTTTTTCTGATCCTTGTAACTTACCAATACTTTCCCTAAACCAATAGATTTTAAAGAATCTGCGAATACAGAAGGCTCTGACAATCTTATCTCTGCTATCTTTCTCAGTAATTCTTCGTTATACTCAACTTTCTTATCAATTTTCAATGAATCAAGTGTGTGAGAAATGAATGAATCGATCTCTCTTTTCCTAGAATTTCGTAGATCTTCTTTAATTTTCGCAATATCTTTCATTCCTTCAGGATATTTATCCTTATTAAGTTCGTAATATTCTTCGATCTGTCTTTTTCCTAGAAATTTCTTATCAATCAGATCATCCCTGAATTGATCGACTGAGATCTTTTTTGATATCATGTTATAGGTTTTGACGTAATCAACTGAATTTGTAATTTCAGGAGTATTACCCTCTTTCTGAAAAATCACATCCAGAATATGGTCCTGGATCTTTGCAATTCTTGTTTGCAAACTGATCTTTTCTCTAATCTTTGAAAAGCTGGGAATACCAAAAACATCAAATTCTTTGATCTCTTTACCATCGATCGTAGCCAATACTTTGTTTTCATAACCGGGTGTTAATACCAGATTTGAATCCAAAGCAGCATAACTTCCTGCTACTGACATTATGAGTATTAAAAGTATAAATTTTCGCATATTTTCAGTAATCCCTATTGTTTGTCATCACTTACGTAGTAGAAGGTTTCTTCCAATAGCACCTTGTTTACTTTAACATCATAATTCTTAAAAAGGTCATCCTCCCATTTATTCAGCTCTTTTTTGAATTTTTTACCTTTAATTGAATTTTTTATTCCTGCTTTTACTTTATCGATCGGATCGTATCCTTCAGGTGTTTTATATTTGTCCATGTTTTCCTTGTAAAATTCCTCAATTTCCTTTTCAGAAATCTCAATTTTAGATTTTACAAGCTTGTTAATAAGTACATCTTTGTATGTAGGCAACATTGCATCTTTAGCTTTTTCGATCAGTTCCGGTCGTTTTGTATAACCCAAATTTTCTGCATAATTCTCTAGCATTTTTATTTTTAGAATATTCTTCAGAATATCTATAACGTTGTTTAGATTCTTTAGAGGTGGTCTTTTATTGATCTGAATTGTTCCCATCATTGTCAGCAGAGTATCAATATCAATCTTGACATCATTGAAACTTGCCAGGATCTTTTTTCTGTCTTCATTTGAGAATCTGGAAATAGGATCTTTGTCGGTATCTTTAAATTCCAGTTCGTTCTTTCTATACTGCTTAACGAGAGTTTTAATACCCAAAGTGTCTATTCTGACATTTAACCTTACCATTATGTTATCAAGAAATTTTCTGCTTTCATTTGAATATTCTTTTCCGTATTTAGCCGTCAACTCCTTTTCTATAACACCCTTCTCTTCTTCAAAAGGTTTCAGGTCTTCATTATTTTTAATGTCCGATAATAATGCGATATGATATCCATATTTTGTTTTAAAAGGCTTTGATATCTCACCTTTCTTAAGCTTTATCAATACATTTTCAAATTCTTCAAGAAGGTCATAAGAGTGCAACCACCCCAACTCTCCTCCGTTAACACCTGTTTTTTTATCTGATGAATATTTTTTTGCGAGTTCTGAGAAATCCTTACCTGACACCAATTCATTGTAAATGGAATCTATTTTCATTTTTGCCTGTGTATCGTTCAGCGATTTATCTACAGCTATAAGAATATGTTTAGGGAAGTAATCTGTTTTTTTCTTTTCATAGGTATCTAGAACATCCTTTTGGCTGAAGATCTTACTCTCAACACTATCAACGACCATGTGATTAACTATCGCATCGTAAAACAAAATATTATGGAACTTATCCTTTACGGTTTTAACAGTGTCAAGATCATTTTTTGCGGCCATATCCTTTACGATATTATCCATTATCATTGAATTTAGAAATCTTTCTCTCTGCTCCATTTTACTGTTTGCAGCTTTAAGCTTATCACCTTCAAATTCTTTCTTTAACATCTGATCCTGAAAGTCGGAAAAAATGATATTACCTACAGAAGATGTAACTACGTATTTAGAGTTGTTTGAATTTTGTTTGCAGGCTATTAAAGTTATTATTGCTATGATTACTGCGGTTGCTTTGATAAATCTCATTAAGTTACTCCTGAATGTTTTGATTTATACCTAATTTAGAAACTCCAATGAATATAGTATATATATATATATTTGACAAGCAAAAAAAATTGCAAAATAGATTAAAAAAAAACGGAAATCTGAAGATTTCCGTTATAGAAAAATAAAAAATATGACTTAGCGTAAAGATAATGTTTTATTGAATACCAGTTTTCCATCAACGGAATCCAACATATCAACACAAAAATAACCCACTCTTTCAAACTGAAATCTATCTTCCTGTTTTGCTTTTGCAACACTATTCTCGATCTTACAATTTTTATATACGCTCAGGGAATTACTATTAATAAATTCCTTAAAATCCGCACCCTTATCATCTAAAGGGTTCTCTTTAGTAAAAAGTTTGTCATAAATTCTTACTTCAGCATCAATTGAGTCATTAGCAGATACCCAGTGAATTATACCATTCACTTTTTTACTGTCAATTTTCATACTCTTCTGAGAATCAGGTACTAAATCACAATAAACTGTATCGATTCTACCACTATTATCCTTTTCAACAGCTGTACACTTAACTATATAAGTTTTTCTCAACTTAACATAGTTACCCGGAGCAAGCCTAAAAAACTTTTCATCACTTTCTTCTTTTACATCATCCCTTTCAACATACAATGTTCTCGAAAATTTTACTTCACGTGTTTCTGAATCTTTAAGATTCGGGAAATTTTCAAGATTTAAAATTTCACATTTATCTTCAGGATAATTATTTATTACTAATTTTACCGGATCAAGAACTGCCATTATATGAGAGCTCGTAAGTTTTAAATTCTCTCTGATATAATAATCAAATGTTTCAACATCTATAACACCCTCTTTTTTACTGGTGCCGATCGCTCCGACAAATTCTTTTATAGCTTCTGGAGGCACACCCCTTCTTCTAAGTCCGATCAAAGTCGGCAATCTTGGGTCATCCCAACCTTTAACTATATCATTTTCAACTAATTCCTTCAATTTTCTCTTACTAGTAACAGTATGTGAAAGATTCAGTCTGGAAAATTCGATCTGCCTTGAATGAAATATTCCTAATTCTTCTATGAACCAGTCGTATAACGGTCTGTGATTTTCAAAAGACAGGTCACATAATGAATGAGTGATACCTTCTATCGAATCTGACTGTCCGTGAGTAAAATCGTATGACGGGTAGATACACCATTGTTTACCACATCTATGATGTTCTTTAAAAAGAATTCTGTACATCACAGGATCTCTCATATTCATATTTGGACTGGCCATATCAATCTTGGCTCTGAGTACTTTTGATCCTTCAGAAAATTCTCCATTTTTCATTCTCTCGAACAGATCCATATTTTCACTGACAGTTCGATTTCTGTATGGACTGTCCTTACCCGGTTCAGTAAGAGTTCCTCTATAAATTTTCATTTCTTCAGGACTTAGATCGCAAACATATGCTTTGCCTTTTTTTATAAGTTCAACTGCAAAATCATACAGGATAGGAAAATAATCTGAAGCGTAAAATAATCTGTCCCCCCAGTCAAAACCAAGCCACTTTATATCTCTGATAATACCAAGCTCATATTCTTTATCTTCTTTTAGAGGATTTGTATCATCGAACCTCAGGTTATATAAGCCGTTATACTCCTCTGCAATTCCATAACTGATCACAATTGCTTTTGCATGTCCAATGTGCAAATATCCGCTCGGTTCAGGAGGAAATCTGGTGTGAACTTTAGAAAATCTACCGCTTTCGAGGTCTTCATCAATAAACGTCTTAATAAAATTCGATCTTGTAATTTCTTCTTTCATGGAACTTACCTGTAAATGTTATATTTAAGACCCACAATATAATCATGTATGTTAGAATAATCAATTAACTAAATATATTTTGCTTGTTAAATCATTCATGGGTAAATATATTTATACTGAGTCTATTGCAAACTATTAACAAACAGAAAAGTAGGAAAAGAAATGTCGAATTTATTTACAGAGCTTAAACAACGTGGTTTTATTAAACAGATCACTGTCCCTGAAGAAAGAATTGAAAACATCCTGAATAATAAAAAAATAAGCATGTACGTAGGCTTTGACCCGACTAAAGAATCATTGCACGTAGGTCATCTTATGCCTATTATGCTACTTTCGCATATGCAAAGAGCAGGGCACCGACCTATTTGTGTTGTTGGAGGAGCTACTGCTCTGGTTGGGGATCCGAGTGGTAAAGACAGTATGAGAGAAATGCTAACTGATGAAAAAATTCAAGAAAATCTTCGAGGAATAAAAAAACAGTTATCTCATTTTATAGACTTTAAAGAAGAAAAAGCACTTCTAGTGAATAATTACGACTGGTTAGGGAATGAAAATTATATACATTTTATTAGAACTGTCGGACCACATTTCACAGTGAACAGAATGTTGGCAGCTGAATGTTTTAAGATGAGAATGGAGAAGGGGTTATCATTTTTGGAATTCAATTATATGATAATGCAGGCTTATGACTTTTATGTATTATCACGAAAATACGAATGTGAATTACAAATTGGTGGAGATGATCAATGGTCAAACATTATCGCTGGAATTGAATTGATACGTAGGATTGATGCAAGAGAGGGAATGGGAATGACTTTTCCACTTTTAACAAAATCTGATGGAAAAAAAATGGGGAAAACTGAAGGCGGAGCAATATGGCTTGATCCCGAATGGACTACACCATATGAATATTATCAATTCTGGAGAAATTCAACAGATGAGGATGTAATAAAATTCATAAAAATATTTACTTACATACCCCTTGATGAAATTAATAAGTTTGAAACTTATAAAGGTGAAGATCTGAATCAGGTCAAAGAATTACTAGCTTACGAAGCAACAAAAATACTTCACGGTGTCGAAAATGCTGATTCCGCAAGAGAAGCAGCAAAAAACATATTTTTAAATGGTGGAAGCGATGGTGCCCCAAGCATCGAAATGGACAAAAATAAAGTAATTGACAAACTTATTGTAGATATTACAGTCGAAGCAAATCTTTTCGAATCAAAGGGTGAAGCACGAAGAATGATCAAGCAGGGCGGTTTGAGTATCAATGATAAGAAAGTAAATGATATTAATTCTGTTTTTGATAAAAACGATCTCACAAATGGTGAGTTCATGATGAAAAAAGGCAAGAAGACTTTTCTTCTGGTGAAAGTAATCTAATCGTTTATAGGAGAGATCATGTATAAAATCTTTAGGATCATCATTATAATATCTGTAATTTTATCTTTATTTTCCTGCTCATCAAATGAAGATAAGCTTTTTAAAGCAATTGAAGATGGTAATTTAAGCAAGGTCATATCACTTGTTGAAAGCGGTGTGTCTGTTATTACTAAAGATAAAAACGGATTATCTCCTCTTGAGATCGCGAGAAAGAATCAGTTTAAAGAGATCGAGCTGTATCTTTATGAACAACTTAAAAAGGTTTTTGACAGTGAAACCGACAAATTAGGGTTAATGGTCAAAAAGTGGGTGCTAAAATCGTTGTAACTCATTAAGATTTGATTATATAAGTTCATATTTTTATTTTTAGAGTT
>JAFGVM010000001.1 GCA_016937995.1 Candidatus Delongbacteria bacterium | reverse complement strand
GTTTCCTCGGAGCTTTCATAATCATAGTACCACCACCCTTGTATTTCTCATATTTCAGATGTTTGTAACCTAGATCATTCTCATCATTTACCTTTTCTGAACCATGAGGACAGTCATACGGAAGGATTCCTATCCATGCACTAGAGCTAAAATGTTTCATAACTTTGAATGTTACTTTGATTTCTTCATCAGGGAAATAAACATTCTTATCGAGAGACAGCAGACCGTTCTCGCTGATAAATGATCCTGATGATACACTAAGATCTACATTCCCGGTCGACGGAGTATTTATCTCTGGTTCGATCGATACAGGAATTTCTTCCTGCACAACCGGTTCTGCTTTTGTTTTAACAAATCCAGTCGATTTTCCTTTCTTCAATCTGAATACAACAGTCCTATGTTCTTCCTGTCCTGAATTATTATCCTTAACTGTAAGAATTCCTTCATACATTCCCGGTCCTGTATTAAGCTGATGCTCGATCAGATACCAGAAACTCTGCGTTCCCGGTCTGAGAATTTCAGGTGTAGATTTGTAAACAGATTTCATGTTTGCCTGAAGTTCATAAGTGTATATTAGTGATGCTTTGTTGTTCTTCATATTACAATTACTTAGATCGAATACCATGTACATTGTGTCACCGGTCTTGAAATTCGGTTTTGTGAGTTTTTTCATTTCAGAAATGTCATCTTTGGGAGATTCGACGATGATGAATTTCATTAATTCAAATGAAAAGAGGTTTACTGATAGGAATATAACTAATAGTAAAATTAACTTTTTCATGATATTGTCCTGTGTTGTTTTGGGATTAACTATTATTAGTAAAATATATAGCTGAACTAAGTTGAAATCAAGAAAGAAAAATGAAATATAAGTATTCTCTCTTTACTTTTGCATGACCTAAAGTAATAAAAATTATTTTAATTTTTTGTAGTTCTTGACTTGGAATGAGAAATTCGATAATTTCTTAGTATAGTTAAAAGGAGGTTAAAATGAAGAAATACAGTATAATATTGAAAATCCTAACCGTAGTTATGTTTTTTGTAATTTTATCATGCGGAGAAAACACCGGAAATAAAGACAATATAAAGAACGTAAAAAATAATCTTGATGCAGCAAATCTGCATAAGATCAAAACTGCAGTAGATGTTGTGGAGATGACCTTGGGGAGTATGCAGGACAGCGGATATGAAGAATGGACTCCTAAGAAAGCTGTTGATAAACTGATCCCTACTTTAAATTCAGCATTAACTCCTTTTCCGGGAGAATCAGGAAATAAGGTAGAAGACCCATTGATCAAATATGTAAAAGATAATGCGACTGATTTATATCAGGTAGTATTGATCCCTGATAATGAAAAACGACTGATCTACATAAAAGGTTATGGTAAAGACCTGAAAGAACCGGTTTATGCAAAAGAAATTAAAGTTTCGAAATACTAGGCACTATTTAAGAAGTTACGTCTAAAACACCTTCTATTAATTTATTTTATTTACTTTGGAATAACGGTTAAAATTCGTTAAATTGAATACATTAATACATGAGGGAATAAATCATAAAAATACAAAATTAAATTAAGGGTCTTAAATTGAAGATCGCAGTTCATATTACCCATGAAGCAGTGCAAAAAATAGGTGGAATAGGTTCAGTAATAGCAGGATTAATAACAGCTGACCCTTATAAAGAATATTTTGGAAGGTCATTCCTTTACGGACCGCTTTTTAACACAGAAGGAACAGCTTCTTCACGTTTAGGAAAAGACGGTGTGGTACTCTATTCCGGTCTGGATCAGTACGACATTGACAAGTATACACATGTTTTCTCACCGATAGAAAAAAAATACAATATAAGCATTGTTTACGGTAAAAGGATCGTCAGTAGCGAGACAGATCCCAACGATTATCAGGAAACCGAAACGATACTAGTGCACATAAACAATATGTTCCAGGATCATATAGATAAATTGAAGTTTATGTTATGGGAATCTTTTGGAATCCAGTCCGAAAGATACGGGGATTGGGATTATGAGCAGTATGTCAGAATAGCCGTTCCATACACGGATATTCTCAATGCAGTGATATCAAAAGATGAAAGGATAGTACATTTTTCTCATGAATATATGGGAATGCCATCTGTTTTAAAAGTCAGTATTGACAGAGACAAAGGAAGAAGGAAGAACTGTAAGACCGTATTTTATGCCCATGAAGTTTCAACGGCAAGAAATATCATTGAAGGTCATGAAGGGAAGGATATCTGTTTCTATGGAATACTGGAGCATGGAGAGAGAAAGAATAGATCGATGGAGGATATATTCGGAGATAGATCGGATTTTTACAGAAATGAACTTGTGAAAAGAACTGATAAGGTAGACCATATATTTGCAGTAAGTCAATTTACAGCTAAAGAGATAAAGTTCCTAAATCCCGGTATAGATGAGAAAAAAATAGCAACAGTATATAACGGGATCCCGATAAAAAATATAAATCTGGAAGCTAAGAAAAAAAGTAAATTGATCGTACAAGAATACTGCAGGAATTTGTTTAATTTTACTCCGGATCATACTTTTACTCATGTAACAAGACTTGTTGACAGTAAAGGTCTATGGAGAGATATAATGCTGCTTGAAGAACTTGATGAATTGTTCCACAAAAATTCAAAAACAGGTTTTTATGTGCTTTTATCAACACTTATCGGTACCGGAAGATCTTCAAATGATATAGTTAGAATGGAGAAGGATTACGGATGGCCTGTACTTCATAAGGAAGGTTGGCCTGATCTTGTGGGTCTTGAATCTAAAATATACGATATGGTATCACATTTTAATGCAAAGTCAAAGTCAATAAAGTGTGTTTTCATCAACCAGTTCGGTTTTAATGCTCACAGTTGCGGTAACAGGATACCTAGAAGTGCTGAATGGATAGATCTCAGGATCGGTTCTGATGCAGAACTTGGAATGTCAGTCTATGAACCGTTCGGTATTGCCCAGATAGAAACTGTCCAGTTCGGTGGCTTGGCAGTATTATCGGATGCTTGCGGCTGCAGCAGTCTGATAAAAGAAAAGTACAGTTCTTCAGAGAACTCTTTTCATATAATCGATTTTACAGAGAATATTAATAGACTAACGATCCGTCAGCTTCAGGATATTAACGTAGAAAGAAGAACCGAGATCGAGAAGTATGAAATAGAAAAAAATGCAGAAGAAATATTCAAAAAGATCACTTCTTTCAATGATGATAAAGCATTGAAAAATCATCTTGAAACGGCTCAATCACTTGCAATGAAAATCGACTGGGATTACATAGTTTCGAAAAATATAATCCCTGCGATCAAAGATAAAAAGGAGCTATGAAATGGATTTTAATTATTATTTTAACGAAGTAACACATCACGAGTGGGTATTATCGAATAATAAAGGCGGATACTCAATGGGAAGCGGTAATTTCGTTAACAAAAGAAAATACAACGGGCTTCTTATCGCGTCAGATGATAAATTCAAACGGACACATCTTATACAGTCGCAAGAGGAAAAAGTAAGATGGAGGACCAGAGAAATATATCTTGATTCAAGCAATTATGCTGACTGTATCTATCCTGATGGATATGAGCATATTGTAAAAACATGGCTACTCCCTTTTCCAACGATATTATTTTCATCTGTCCCGAAATCAGATGACTTTCTGATACTGAAAAAGATCAAAATGCATCACAGTAAGAATATTGTAAAAGTCTCTTTTGCGAATTTGAGCTCGGTTAAAGTAGAGTTCGAGATAAGACCGAAGTTTTCATTAAGAGATCATCACAGTGTGAACGATATTGATATTTGGGATTCAGTCCGAACAGAAGCTTCAATAGATGAAAACATTTGTTCAGTAGAAAGGAAAGATACAGGAGTTAAAGCTTATTTCTCTACTTCAAAAGGTGTAATAGAAGAAGAAAGAATTATTTTCAGGAATATTTTTTATCCTCTTGATTCCATGAGGGGTTATGATGCTTCAGAAAGTGTGGTTGCCCCGGTATTGTGGAAATTTGAACTTACTCCCGGAGAAACAGCTGAAATACTATACTCAGATGAGATAATAAACGATCACATCAGAACTTCAGGAACTATTGATAAAAGATATCCTGTATCAGATCTTCCTTACGATCACCCTGATAAGATCAAAACTGAGTATTCTCTATCGAAGGTAAAATTCAGTGATGAAGATCTTTACCCGGCAAAGAAATACACGAACATTCTTGATAATATATTTGATACTTTCGTTACAAAAGATGACATAATTGCAGGTTTTCCGTGGTTCTCAGCATGGGGAAGGGACACGATGATAAGTATGAAAGCCCTTCTCTACGAAAAGAACGGGATAAAGAAATATTTTAATATCCTTGATAAATACGGGAAGAAACTTCAGAAAGGGATACTGCCGAATGTGATAGGAGAGGGAGGACAAGGTACAAATTATGATTCAGTTGATGCTTCATTATGGTTTGCAGTAAGACTGTTTGACAGTTATTCTTTGATTGAAGATGAAAAACTTAAGAAAAGATTGTTTTCTTATCTTACCGAAATAGTGGGCAATTATGCTTTCAATAATCTTCTGCCTTTCGGAATGAACGATGATGGTCTTATAAACATCAAATACAGTGACAGTGCTTTAACATGGATGGATGCCAAGGTATACAATAAACCTGTGACCCCAAGGTTCGGTAAGCCTGTTGAGATAAATTCACTCTGGTATAACGCTCTTAAAACATTTCAGATGTTCGCTAAAGACATGAAGATAAGTGAGTTCAAACCAAAAAATATCAAATTTAATCTGAAGGACATAAACAGTATAATTAAAAATATCGAGAAAAATGCAAATAAATTCATTGTTGACGGACATCTTGCAGACAGGCTGGAAAATGATATTCCTATAGATGATTACAGACCGAACATGCTGATAGCTGCTTCTTTGCCTTTTGATCTGTGGAGTGATGAAATACTTTATAATAGCTGGAAACTTGCTGAAACAGAATTATTAACACAGTACGGGATCAGAACTCTTTCACCGAGGAACAGTTCTTTTAAAAAGAAGTTCATCGGAAACCAGACACAGCTGGACCTTTCTTATCATCAGGGAACAGTATGGGCATGGCTATTAGGGCCGTTCGTAAACGTTTTTTATAAAACTCATAAAAAGAAACTTAAAAGACCGGAGTTGAGAGAGCAGATCGACACATATATTGAAAAATTCAAACTTGGAATATTAAAAGGACACATATCTTCTGTTGCTGAGGTCTGGGACGGAGATAATCCTCACTTTCCTAAGGGATGTCCGGCACAGGCATGGAGTGTGGCAGCGTTAGTAGAAATAGAAAATATTTTTCAAAAACCGGGAGCAAGAAAATGAGAGTTCTGATGTTCACATGGGAATTTCCTCCCCTCATATCCGGAGGATTAGGAACAGCCTGCTACGGTATAGTTAAAGGTCTTTTAAAAAAAGGTATTGAGGTCGATCTTGTACTTCCGTCAAAAGAGGAGATATATTTTCCTCTCAGAAAGGAAAGTGATGCAGATGAATTACCTGTCAAGTTCATTTCAATAAGTAAACAGGAAGAATATTTTAAAGAGGTTTTTCATTCAGTATCCGAAAAATACAGTTATCTTGGTCTTGACACGATTCCGGAATCATATTTCAATAAAGCAGAGATAACCACCTACTTTGAAGAGCTCACCAGATCATATACCTACTCAACCAAAGTACCTTTTAAAAAGATCATAGAAAATCTGGAGGGTACAGAGGATATATTCGAAAAAGTAAAAGAATTTACAATGCGTGCTGAAAAGTATGCAAGGATACTTGATTTTGATATTATTCATGCACATGACTGGTTGACATATTCAGCAGGGATAATTGCCAGATCGATCAGCGGAAAAAAACTTGTAACTCACATTCATGCAACAGAATTTGACAGAGCCGGTGGTGGTGGAGATATTAGGATACATAATATAGAATATTCGGGAATGACAGAAGCGGATTCTGTAATAGCAGTATCCCGTTACACTGCCGAGATGGTAATATCTAGGTACCTGATAGATACGGGTAAAGTGTCCATCGTGCACAATGCACACAACATTAACGTCAGAGGGTACATCAATCGAAAAAAGATATTCAAAGATCCTGTAGTTCTTTTTCTGGGCAGAATAACACTCCAAAAAGGACCTGATTATTTTCTTGAAGCATCAAAAAGAATTCTTAAAGAATTCCCGAAAGTAAGGTTTATAATGGCCGGGGCGGGGGATATGGAAAGAAAAATAGTTCACAGATCAGCAAAATACAGACTAAAGAACCGTTTTCTTTTTACAGGATTCCTGAATGGTGAGCACGTTGCTGAAATGTTCACGAATTCTGACATATATGTTCTAAGTTCAGTATCAGAACCATTTGGTATAGCACCTTTGGAGGCTATGTCATACGGATTGGCAACAATTATTTCGAAGCAGTCAGGTGTGGCTGAAGTAATACAAAATGCTGTAAAAGTTGATTTCTGGGATGTTGATCTTCTGACTTCAAGTATACTTGATCTGTTAAGAGATACTGAAAAGAGAAATAAGCTCGGTGAAAGTGGCAGGAAGGAAGTTGAGACTATCAAATGGGATAAGGCATGTGACGAAATAAACAGCGTATATATAAAAACAATCGGATAAAAAAATGATAAATATAGTATTTTACTTTCAGGTACATCAACCTTTCAGAATAAGGAACTTTTCTGTATTGGATATCGGTAAAGGACTTGATCCTTTCGACGATAAACTGAATAAAGAAGTTATGAGAAAAGTAGCAGAGAAATGCTATTTACCTACGAATAAGTTATTGCTAGAGCTGATAGAAAAGTTCGAAGGTAAATTCAAGATCGCATACTCTATCACAGGAACGGCTATAGAGCAGTTTAAAATGTATGCTCCTGAAGTTCTTTATTCATTCAGAGATCTCGCAAAAACCAACTGTGTAGAATTTTTATCCGAAACTTACTATCATTCTCTTGCTTTTTTGTATGATAAAGAAGAATTTCTTGAACAGGTTCGAATGCATAGAAAGACCATACAGGAAGAATTCGGGTTCTCACCGATAACTTTCAGAAATACAGAGCTTATTTATCAGGATACTTTATCTGATATCATCTGGGAAGAAGAAGGTTTTAAGGTAATAATAACAGAGGGAGTTGACAGGATACTTGACTGGAGATCACCTTTATATGCTTACATGAACCCTAATAAAACAATGCACATGCTGTTAAAATATTATTCACTTTCCGATGATATCGCATTCCGTTTCTCCAATAAGGGATGGGTAGAGTATCCTTTGACAGTTGATAAATTCGTTAAATGGGTTGATGATCTGAACATGGTTGAAAAGGGAAAGAAAAATCTATTTCTTAACCTGTTCATGGATTATGAGACATTCGGAGAGCACCAGTGGGAAGAGACAGGTATATTTGAATTCGTAAAACATCTTCCACAGAAAGCATTAAAGACTAAAAGGATAGAATTTTCATGGCCTTCCGATGTTCTTCAGAAAGCAAATTATAAACCTGAAAGTATATCATTTCCTGAACCTGTATCATGGGCTGACATGGAAAGGGACCTGTCCGCATGGAAAGAGAATGATCTTCAGAATAATGCTCTGGAAGCTTTTTACGAAATACTACCAAAAGTGAAAGCATCAGGTTCAGTGGAATTACTTGAAAAAGCAAGAAAACTGTCAACATCAGACCACTACTATTACATGTCAACAAAATATTTTCAGGACGGGGATGTTCATAAATATTTCTCCCCGTACAGTTCCCCTGAGAACGCATACAGAAATTTTATGAACGCATTAACTGACCTTGAAGAAAGCTTATAATGAAGGAGATATAGATGAAGTTAAAGAATTTTTATGTTAAACCCAAATTCCCTGAAGAACTCAAACCTTTGTTTGAAATATCTTACAACATGTGGTCAACTTGGGATAAAGAAACTGAGAGACTTTTCAGAAGGATAAATCCCGAACTTTTCAGAGAGGTCCATCATAATCCGGTAGAATTTCTTCACCGCCTTTCCAAAGAGGACATAGCAAAACTCAGTAAGGATAACGGGTTTCTTTATGAACTTAACAAGGTATATGACAAGTTCAAGCAATATATGAGTTTTGAGGGTTTTTACACAAATGAAGAAAATGAGGATAAGCCGGTTGATAAAGAAAATGTGATCGCTTATTTCTCTATGGAATTCGGAATGCACGAATCAGTACCTATATATTCAGGAGGTCTCGGTGTACTTGCAGGTGACTATCTTAAAGCTGCTTCAGACATGGGTATCCCTCTTGTAGGTATAGGATTGCTGTATACTTATGGTTATATGAATCAGAGGATCGCTATTGACGGTTATCAACATGAAGAGTATTGTGAGAATCAGTGGAGCCTGAAACCTATCTGTGAGACCGTAAATGATCGTGGAGAACCTTTGTTGTTCTCAATGAAGATAAAAGATAAGGATATCTGGGTAAAGATCTGGGAGATAGATGTCGGTAAGATAAAGTTGTATTTACTTGATACTAATATCCAGCAGAATGATCCTTCAACCAGATGTATAACAGACCATTTGTATATAGCAGATAAACAACTTCGTATCCAGCAGGAGATCATTCTTGGTCAGGGAGGTTTAAAGGCCCTGGATGTAATGAATATTAAACCGAAAGTATTCCATCTTAATGAAGGTCATTCAGCATTTCTCATAGTTGAAAGGATAAAACAGCTTGTCCTGGAAAAGAAAATGACTTTTGAAAAAGCAAAACAACTCGTTATTCAATCCACTGTTTTTACTACACATACTCCTGTAATAGAAGGCAATGAGCACTTTGATGACAGTATCATAATTGAATATCTTAAGTATGACATTGAAACTCTAAAAATGCCTATGGATAGATTTTTAAAGTGTGGAAAAGTTGATGGTTCAAGAATATTCTGGCTTCCTGTCTTTGCAATAAAGTACTCAAAATTCAGAAATGGAGTTTCAAAGTTACATGCTGAAGTCTCCAGGAACATGTGGAAAGGGATATTCCCTTATATGCAGGATAATGAGATACCGATCACCCATGTTACTAACGGTGTACACCTTCAAACCTGGTTAAGTCTTGAGATCACTTATTTGTTCGACAGATACATTGGACCGGATTATATGCACAGGGCGAATAGTTCTGATCTTTGGGATGGTGTGGATTCTATACCGAGCAATGAGATATGGGATGCTCATAAAAGAAGAAAGGAACAGTTGATAACATTCCTTAGAAAAAGGGTGGTAGACAGTCTGCAGAAAAAAGGTGCACAGGCAAAAAGCATAAGAAAAGCATCAAAAATTCTAAATCCTCAATTTCTGACAATTGGATTTGCAAGAAGATTTGCAACTTATAAAAGAGCTGATCTGTTATTCCAGGATCCTGAAAGATTAAAAAGTATTCTGACCAGACCGGGTAAAACAGTACAGATCATTTTTGCAGGAAAAGCACATCCGGCTGATATAGCAGGGAAAGCAATAATCAAAAACATTCTAAACAATACGGTAAAATACGGCCTGGAGGACAATATTGTTTTCATTGAGGATTATGATATGGATATTGCACGTCATATGGTGCAGGGTGTCGATGTATGGCTGAATAATCCTATCAAACCGATGGAGGCAAGTGGAACTTCAGGTATTAAAGCAGGAATAAATGGTATCATCAATCTGAGCGTTCTTGACGGTTGGTGGGCGGAATGTTATGACGGGGACAATGGCTGGGCTATAAATGCCGGAGACCATTACACAGATATTGAGTTGAAAAATCAGGCTGAAGCACAGCAGATATACGATCTGATAGAAGATGAAATAGCTGAAAAATACTATGATCACGGTGAAAGTTATTATCCTGAAGAATGGGTTGAGATCATGAAAAGATCGATCTACACCGTCGGAAAGGGTTTTAATATGCACCGTATGTTCAAAGAATACTACAATAAATTTTATAACAAGATATTCATCGGAACGGAAGTTCTGAAGAAGAACGATTATAAATTGATCGATGACCTTCTTAAGCTCCACGATGAATATGACCCGAAATGGAATAATTTAAATTTCAAAGATGTTTTTACCAATTTAGATTCACACAGTGTTAGTTCAAGTGACACTATTTCCGTTGAAGCTTATATTTTCCTTGATGGAGTTAATGAAAAAAATATAAAAGTTGAATTATTTTATAATCCTGAAATAGAAAATTATGAGATAAATGAAATGAAATTTGTTGAAAGGTATGCTGACAATGTTGCCAAATATGTTTGTAATTTTGTTCTGACAGGATCCGGAGAGCAGGGATTCAATATCAGAATAAGACCAATCGACGATCTGTTATTTGAAATGTATCCTGAATATGTAAAATGGTATATAAAATAAAAAAAACGGGAATATTCCCGTTTTTTTAGTAGACAGTTTTATTAAATATTAATTTTAGCTATCGTTTTATGTATCTCATTAACAGCCATTAAAGCAGCTGACCCGTACCATTCTTTTAATTCCATTACGAGACTGCCTGCTTTTATTGCAGGATCAGTACTGGTTAGTTTTTCAGCTTCCTCAATAGAGCTGACATTGAAAATATATATGCCACTTAACTCACCATCTCCAAAGAAAGGACCTGCCAGTACAAGTTTACCTTCTTCAGCCATCTTACTGATGTTGTCAAGATGAGCTCTCTGTAGTTCGTCAGCTTTTTCTTTTTCAATTACTCTATCAGGCCCTCTTTTTAAAAATGCCATAACATATTTTCTCATACCGTAATCATCAGCACCGTATTTTTTTGCAGCATTTTTATTGTAATTGGAATATTCCATAAATTATTCTTCTCTGTTTTCTCTGTGCGGTAAGTGAAAAAATATTTATTTTGTTTTTTTTTATAGATCAGTTAATAATTGTTGACCACATAGACCAGCATATCTTCAAGATATCTGTTCATGATACCTCTTGATATGTTGTAATAATTATTTAACAGAGAAAAGGCGATCCTTGTACCTTTCTTTGTGATCAAGTAACCTGTTATATCGTTCACTCCGCTCATACTTCCTGTTTTTGCAAAAAGTACATTGTTTAGATCGGGATGAACGAATTTGAATTCAAGAGTACCGTCCTGACCGGGAATTGGTAATGAGGATAGATAAGTTGTAAAGTACCGGTCATCTTTCATTACCTTTAAAACTTTAATGAATTTTTCAGCTGAGAAAAAATTTCTACGTGATAACCCGCTTCCGTCCATTATTTCAAAGTTATTTATACCGAACAATCTGCTGTATAACTCAGAGTTAAGTTTCAGGATATTATCATAATTCAGATCAATATTCTTAAGTGAGTCTGAAACCAGTGTATCAAGCGAAAAGATCCTTGCTGTTTCTCTGAAAAGCTGTTCTGCATAGAAGTTATTACTTTCGATATTACACTTGTGTATAATTGAAAAAACACTGTCACTGAAGATAGTACAAAGAGGAGAAATCAGTACTGAGGAATCCTGAATATCCTCAGACATGACCGATATATCGTTTTTCTTAAGATAATTTTCCAAAGAATTTAAAAATAATTTTTCCGGATTTTGAACTGTGACATAGCCCTGAACTCTTCTTATGAAGCCGGACTTTACTATCACTGAATCAGTACCAAGGACCCTTGTGAAAGAAGATCTCTCCATATTTGGAATCGTATCCAGTTTGAATCTGAATGGATAAGGTGGGATCACTTCTATATTTGAATCTTTAATTATTATCTTGGTCAAATTCTCATTGAAAGATACAGGGGAAATAATAGCGGAGTAGTAATCAGAAAGATCATCCACATCCCATCCTTTTCCATACATATTATCATGTCTTGCTGGATTATAAACTTTAATTTTTCCTCTGATATAATCGATACTGTTATTCAGCTTTAATGAATCTGCAATGATTTTAAACTCAGTAAGGGATGAATCTCTGAAATAATTTTTACCGATGGTTGGATCACCGCTACCTAAAACAATTATATCACCGTCTAAAACATTTAATTTCTTGTTTATCTTACCGGTATAAAAAAGATCGGTCCTAAACCGGTGAAACGGTCCAAGTATTTTTAAAGCTGCAGCGGTCGAGACCAGCTTTAAATTCGAAGCTGGTAAAAGATTTTTATTCTTATTGTATTCGAAAAGTGAGATATTATTGTCAAGGTCATAGATCATTACTGACCACATTCCGCTCCGGGGGTCACCGAGAATGTTAAATTCAACAGGTAATTCTGAAGTATCCAGATCTCTGTAACGTAATGTCGGTAATTTCTCCTTTATTACTGTGTTTGTGCATGAAACGATAAGAAAAATTAGAGATATGTATATTATTATTTTTTTCATAATCCAAGATGTACATTTTAGTCGAATAATTTACCGATCTTATAAAAAAGTCTCTCAAAGAAACCCACTTTTACTTTATCAGGTTTTTTTAAATTCTGGTCGGGGTTCGGGACATATATGATCTGATAAAATTTAACGCTTTCTAATTTTCTGAATTGCATCTGATCGGTATAATCCTCCTCTTCATGCTCAACCTGAAGCTCCTCCATTTCCATTTCCAGAGGATAAAGATTGAAATTTACAATTGTTAATGAGTCCTCATATGCCTTTACTCCAACAGCAGTGATAGGATGATAACCGATGTAAGAACATGTGACCTCGTAAGTTCCATTCTTGACACCGGTAATAAGATAATATCCTGTTTCGTTAGAAGCTGAACCCAGTGTTGTTCCTTCAATAGTAATATTAGCTTCACTTAAAGGATTCTCAGAATTATCTTTAACCTCACCTTTTATTAATCCGGAGAAAAGAAAAGATGTGATAGATATCAGGATCAAAACTATATATTTCATTGCTGTCTCCATTTTATTTAAGTAATCCTTTTAAGTAAGTTTCTATGTATTTAACTTCTTTCCAGTCTTTTTTGATCCAAAGATATTTTTCTGCAGTTGGATAGAACTTGTCCTTATTTACAAAATATTCAGATCTTGAAGGTAAAAGTCCATTAACTTTAAATTTTGATGTTACTGATGTTTCATTGCATTCATCATATAGACCAAATGAAATAAGGAATACAAGTTTGTCATCGTACATAATATCTCTGTTCCCAGATGATGCCGAAGCTTTATATATGTTCGCAAGGATTTTTCTAAATGAAAGATCGTTATATTTCAACATACCGTTATAGACCTTATTTCTTGCCTGTCCGAATTTATTTAATTCGATACATAATCTCGAAAAAGTGTCGTAATCATTGTATGGGTAGTCAAGGTCATTTATATTTAATATTTTTTCAGAGTAAGCTAATGCTTTATCGAAATTCTTAGAATTGGTGTAAGCTTCCACAAGTAATTGCTTTACTTTAACATCTTCCGGTATCTTTTTTTCAATAGTGGTCAGATACTTAACAGCAGTATCAAGCTTTTCAGTATCATGATCAATATATTTTTTGGCCAGAGCCTTAATTATATCGGTATTTTCAGATCCATTTTTGACTATTGACTCAAAGATATTTATTACAATATCAAATTGCTTGTCAGTTAACTTTGACTGTGAGATTGAAATAATTTTTTTGATGGTCTCAGGATCATTTTTCTTAAAAAAATATTTTTGATAACAGCTTAAGATATCATCCATGTTCTTTTTAAAGTTATTTTCTCTGAAAAGATAATTACCTGCATCTCTCCAATGCTCTGGTTCATCAGGATGTTCAACAGCTGATCTTTTACTCAATTCGGCAGCTTTGGAAAAATCCTCGTTCTTAACATACTTGTATTCTATATTTTTCTGAGCTACCTCGTTACCCGGATCAAGTTTATTTAATTTTTCGTAAGCGATCGTAGCAGAATCATTTAATCCCAGTTCCTTGTAACATCTTGCCTGTTTATCCAGAATTGATACAGGTGCAACAGAAAAATCGGGATCAAGTTCAAATACTTTCTCAAAGTAATTCATAGCACTGCGAAATTGTTTTTGTCTGTACTTTGTTACAGCAAAGCTCATGTTCTTTTTAATCTCGTAGGTGTTATCCTGAGAAAAAAGAGTTACTGTTAATAGTAAAAGTGGTGTGAATAATTTCATATTGAACTTACGTATATTATCTGAACAATTTTAAATAAATATAACAAATAACAAGCCTGTATAGTACAAGAAACTAAAAAAAATTAAAGTCGTATTATTTTTTTTTAACAAGTTCAAAATCGATCGTAAGCATCTCACGATCAATGTTACTTATCTTTATTTCAAGATCCTTACCTGTATGTATTTCCAATCCGGTTCTTTTGCCCTTGAAAATATTTTTATCCTCAATAAAATCAAACTGGTCTGAGTGTTCATTTCTCATACGGATAAGTCCTTCGATAGGGATCTCCTTCAATCTTACATAAACTCCGAAAGGGACTACACTTACAACAACACCTGAGTAATTATTTCCGATCTTGTCGATCATGTATTCAATTATCTTCAGGTCACGTGCTTCATACTCGGCTTTTATAGCACTTATCTCTCTAACAGTTGACTGCATACATTTTTCTTCGATCACTTTTTTATTATCATATGCTTTGTTAATGGAAAGTTTTTTCAAATGTTTTTTTATCAGTCTGTGTACCATGAGATCTGGATATCTTCTGATAGGAGAGGTAAAATGGGTGTAGAGCTTGAAAGCAAGACCGTAATGTCCAATGTTATCAGTGGAATATTTAGCTTTCATCATTGCTCTGAGAAAGCTCATTGAAATAATATCTCCGTTAGGAGCTTTTTTTACCTGTTCCAGAGTATTCTGGATGAATTTATGATCTGTAAGATCTTCAATCCTTTTTATTTTTATACCATTATTTTCAAGATCGTCAAAAAAATGCAGTATTTTTTCCTGAGAAGGTTTTTCATGAATACGGTATACCGCCGGAAGTTTCTGATCTCTCTGAGCAAGAAAATCTGCAGAACATATATTTGCTGCGAGCATGAATTCTTCAATAACACTGTTCGATTCAAAAAGCTGGTATTTACGAATATCAATTGTGTTACCATCCGCATCAAGAACTACTTTAATTTCAGGAAGATCAAATTCAATACTTCCTTCATTTTTTCTCTTTTCCTTAAGTATTCTTTTTAACTCATACGACCATTTTACAAGGTCTTCAAAACCGTTATATTTTTCTTCAGGCTGCTTTTCATTTTCCAGTGTCTCAAAAAGTTGCTGGAAATTTATGTAGTCAAATCTCATTGCTGATCTTATCACTGTTTCTTTGAAATGATATTTCTCAATATTTCCAAATTTATCAATGCGCATAAAACAACTGAATGCAAGCCGGTCAACATCAGGATTTAAACTGCAAAGATAGTTAGATAATTTCCGGGGGAGCATTGGTATTACTGAAGACGGCAAGTAAAGAGAGCAGCCTCTGTAAGCAGCCTCTTTGTCCAAAGGTCCATCCTCAGGAATGTATGATGAAACATCAGCAATATGAACACCGAGATCGAATGAACCATCATCATTTTTTTTGATAGATATCGCATCGTCGAAATCTTTAGCATCTGTCGGGTCAATTGTAAATATTGTTTCATGTCTTAGATCTGTTCTCTCAGCCAATTTTTGTTCGATGTATTCCTGTGAATAGCTTTCAAGAGAGTCCATTATCTGCGGTGAGAATTCTTCTCTAAAGCCATACTTCCGGGCAATTCTTATCATTGATATATGCGGGTCACTTGCTTCACCCAGAACTTCAACGATATGGGCTGTAATAGGATCGTGCCAGTCATCGATATCAATTACGACAAGAATACCTTCTTTTACGTCTTTCCATTTTGCTTCAACTTTTTTCTTTTTTAACCTGATCACCATTTCATTATCACAGACAGCAAAATACTGATTGTTCTTAATGTGGATCTCAGCAACATATTGTGAAGTGTTCCTTTTTAAAACCCTTACTACTTTTCCCTCTACATCAAAGTATTTTGGTGAACCGATCAGGGATATTTCTACACTATCGTTATCAAAAGCTCCATTGGTATAAATACTTGGAATGAAAACATTTGCCTCTATATCGTTACATATCACTCTTCCGGAACCGTTTTTCTTCAGTTGAATAATACCTGTATATGTTCTGGTCTCTTTTGCAGGTCTTTCGTTCTTTTTTTCATTTTCTCTTTTAATGAATTTTTTCTTATTGTTATGATTGTGTTTTGACATTTTTTATTTCCCATGTATTTTTTTTAAAAACAATTAATATACAATATATGGTATATTGGTTAATTATGCTTTGTTTATTTTTATTATTTCGCTGTTAACAAGATTATTTATTGAGTTATTTTTTTATAGAGAAAGTAACGTAAAAGAAAAACAGTGATTTATAATTAAAATGAAAAAAGGTGTTCGATCGAACACCTCTTTTTTGATATGAAAATGAAAATTAAGCGATTCTCTTAGCCAGTAATTCTTCATTGATCTCAATTGTTGCTTCAGCTTTTAATTCCTGAGCAAATTTTGAAAGCTTATTGTTGATAACTGTGTTCTTTATACTTTGTTTAAGAGCATCTTTTACATCATCAAATTTCTTAAGACCACCAATATTTTTATCAGTAACTTTCAAAATATGATAACCGAACTGAGTCTCAACAAGATCACTTATCTGATCTTTTTCCAATTCAAAAGCAGCCTTATCAAATTCAGGAACCATCTTACCTCTACCAAAGAATCCAAGATCTCCACCTTTTTCTCTACTTGGACACTCGGAATGTGCTTTTGCAAATTCCGCAAAATCACCATTTGCACCTTCAGTAAGTTTTTCATGGATCTCCATTGCAAGCTCTTTGTCCTCCTTTTTCAAAAGTATATGAGAAGCTCTGACTTCTTCCCCGGAGATAAATTTAGTCTTATTTGCATCATAGTATTTTTGAGCATCTTCTTCAGATACTTCAGTTTTATCGACGTAGTCCTGTTGAACAAATTTCTGCAAAGTAATATTTTTTTTAATTTTTGCCCTTGTAGATTCGATAGTTTCACCAGTTTTAGCGACAGCATCCTCGAATGCTTCTTTAGTCTCAAAATTTGAAGCTATCTGAGCCAGCATTTGATCAATTTCAGGTTCAGTTACTTCAATGTCTTTTTTCTCTGCAACTTCCATTAATAGTGTTGCTTCGATAAGCTGATTAGCGATATCATCAACGTCATTTTTATCAAGTTGTTCTTTACGAGTGTAGTATTTTCTCTCGGCACATGCCATGTCAAAGTCTTTTTCGCTGATAGTAAAACCGTTTACCTTAATCATTTTGTATCTCCTTATTATTTTTTTCGACAGAAGATAATAATAAATTCCGAACAAATCAAGTTTGTAGAAATTTATGGGTATATTTTTTTGATTCGTAGGGGCGTATCAAAATACGCCCTAAAAAATGATCACATCTTTCTTCCGGAGATATCACGCATTATACAGATGTATGTTCCGTCAAGCATCTTTTTAGAATTCATTTCTACTGTTATGGTTGAACCGTCTCTGATAATGATATCTCTTACCATTAGAACGGATCTACCTTCATCAAGCAGATCATATTTTAATGGTTTGTTTGAAAGTTCATCTTTTGAGAAAAGATCGGACATGTTCATAGTTAAAAGCTTTTCGCTGGTGTATCCGGTAATAAATTCTGTCGCAGGGTTTACATAAATAAAATTTCCTGAACTGTCACCTTTAAATACTGCATCATCAGCCTGCTCAATTAAGTATTTAAATTTTTCGTTTTCATGAAATAATTCATATATTGCATTTTTTTGCTCTGTAATATCATTAGAAATACCCAGAACGTTCGTTATATTGCCATCATCATCAAATACCGGTGATAATTTAACCCGATAGACCGATTTTCCTGTTCTAGTGTTTACTTCAAGCTCGAAAGTTATGCTGTTCTTATCAGCGATCACTTTCTTAGCGTTCTTTAAAAATACTTCAGCTGTTTTTTCAGCAAGAATTTTAGATACATGTTTTCCAAGAATTTCAGATTCCTTCATGTTAAGTCTGTCGTATAAGATCCTGTTCCCAGAAATATATTTAAAATCAAGATCTAACATAAACACTGATGCCTCGATACTGTCCAGTAAAGTTTTATAGTGTTTCTTACTTTCTTTAAGAGCATCATATATCTTTTTGTTCTTTGAAATATCCCAGAATTCAACAAGTACAGCTTTTTTCTTCTTGAATTCAATGGGAAAACCTTTAACAACAACATGAAATGGAGTACCGTCTTTCTTCAAAAAAATTTCCTGAGAAAATTCTCCCGGTCTTTGACTTTTAAGTAATTCTTCAATTCTTTTAATGTTATGATCTTTTGAATCGGGATGAACAAATTCGAGGACCTCTTTTCCTAAAAGTTCATTGGAATCCTTTACACCGATAATTTTATTGGTAGAACGATTCGTATAGAGGATCTTACCATCAGAATGTATTACCATTGCTGCAGGATTATCTTCAAGCTGGTTTAAATATTTTTCCTCTATCTCATTCAAAAGTTCTTTTTTATCACAGTTATTCAATTTTGACTCAAGGGCCAAAACTCTTTCCTTCAACGACATGATTTCTTTTATCAGTTGTTCTTTTGACTTTTTTTGAAAGTTTTCCATAACAGTCTTGATATTTTCCACATTATTTAATTGTTCAACTTTATTAAATTTAGTTATAATTGTTCAAATAATCAAGGGTTATAGTTCATATCAGAATAATTTACAACATCTCCGAAGAATTATTATTACATTTAGCTTTCTATAAATGATGATAGATATCATTGTTTAATAAAACAATGCTAAATATCATTTTTATATTATAATATGTAAGTTACATTTATGAAAAATAGGGAGATTAGATAATGAAAAAGATAATAATGATTTTATTGTCATTGATTTTAATATTGAATGCGAAAGAGATTCTTTACAAACCTTTTATACTGGCAATTCATGAAGAGGGTGTAATAGATTCTGTTGCGAAAGATGTTAAAGCTAAGATGATAAAGGAAGGGTTTGAAATTGCAGGGGAGTATTCTCCATACGAAAATTCCATGATAATCATTGTGAGCAATGAGAAATTAAAAGAGCTTTCATCCAGATCAAACTATGGAGGGTTTGGGGCTGCCCAGAGAATTTCCATAACAGAATTGAACGGTAAGGTACAGGTAAGCTACACAAATCCTGTTTATATGTTCTATGCATATCAGATGAAGGGTGATATGAAACCTGTCTATGAAGGTATGAAAAAAGCATTGGGTTTTATCAGTGAATTCGGTCCGGAAGAAGGATTAGAAGCAGAAGATATAGAAGATTATCACTACAAGATAATGATGCCGTATTTTGAAGATGTATTAGAGCTGGAAGAGTATAATAGCTATGAGCAGGCTGTTTCAATGGTTGAAAAAGGGTTAGAGATGAAAGCAGGCGGTACTTCAAAAGTTTACAGAATTGATATTCCCGGAAAGAAAGAAACAGTTTTCGGTGTCTCTTTATCTGTTGGTGAAGGAGCTGATAAATTCGTCATGGATGAGATCGATTTTAAACCAATTCGTTCAACCGCTCATTTACCTTACGAAATTATGATCACTGGTAAAGAAGTTATAGCACTTCATACAAAGTTCAGAATTGCAATAAACTTTCCTGACCTTTCTATGATGGGGTCCCATAGTTTTATGGGCATTATGGGAGCACCGGGAGATATTGAGGATGCTTTGGAAATGGTTGCGAAGGGTGGTAAAGATTAAATTATTTACAAAATGTAGGGGACGAATTCTTATCGTCCCCATTTTTAATAAAAACATATCCAAATTTTAATACTCCTGGATTCCCGGATCGAGTCCGAGAATGACAGTTATCTTTTTTCAGGAACACGGGCGATAAAATTCATCACGAAAGCTAAAACAGCAATGATCATAAATAATACGGTGAAAGAAGAATTGTCGGCAATGAATCCAAATACCGGAGCAAATACTATAGTAAATATGGCAGTCAGTTGATTTTCAACTGAAAGGACCGTAGCTCTCTGGTCTTTTTCCATTATATCACTGATAACATCTACGAACATAGGTCTCCGGACATTCTTCAGTATGTAAAGGAAGAAGAAACTTAATGCTATCAGTAGAAATAAGTTGAAGTTAACTGAAAATGCTATGAATAATGATGTAAATCCAAGAATATTCATTGTTATGCCCATCAATCTTGCCGATGATCTTTTCTTATTCAATTTATAAACATTTCTGGAAGCGTAAGCACTGAAAATATAAATGATCATGTATATCACAGCCAGAGAGAACTTCAAAGTCTGTTTTTCGTCAAGGTTAAAGTAAAGTACCAGTGTGCTGGATGTTATAAGAATAGCAAGAATAGGCTGAATATAATCTTTTATACTGGAGAATGTTGCATCAAAGAATGATGATGATGTAATGGTCTTCAATATTTCAGTGCTCTTTAAAACTCTCTTGAAATGTATTACACTGTCACTGAAAAATTCCTTAAAATTGAATTTGCTCCTGACCTTTACATCCAGTGATGCAGGGTAAGAAGCTATCAGTATCATATCTGCAATGTAAGGAATTACACAAATTATAAATAAAAATTTCAATTGTTCGAACTGGAATAAGAATACTATTGATAGTATTGATGAAAACGCTGATCCTATCATTGAGAAAGATCTTGTTTTTCCATAGACAAAGTTCTTGTGCATAAACCAGTTCTTTTCTTCCAGATATGTCATTATCATTGCTTTATGGGTTCCTGATCTGAACGCTTCTCCGAGACCGAAGAATATCATTGCTATAGAAAATTGCCAGAATTCAGTGCTGAAGAAGAATACAGTGAATGAAAATATGTAGAATGCAAAACATAGCAGTAGTTCCTTTTTCTTTCCGTAGTTATCTGCAAGAATACCTGATGGAATTTCAAAGACAAATGACATTATTTCTCTGACTGAATAAAGAAGTCCTATCTGGAAGAGATTCAGTCCGGACTGCATTAGGAAGATTATCAGGAATGGTTCGAAGAACTTGAGATTTTTGAAAAATCCGTAGAAACTGAATTTCCAGATCTGAGGGTCTTTATTTATTATGTTGTATGTCTCTTGCATAGTTGAAAATATAGTTTGTATATCGTGATATTACAAGTGAATTTAATCAGCCCAATGCAAATGCGTAGGGGAGACCTTCCACGGTCTCCCGCTTATGGTTTTCAATTCAAATAACCCAAAGCGGGAAGGCGTAGAAGCCTTCCCCAACGAATTTATTTATTATGATCTGATTAAAACTATGTGAATCAATTTTCCTTCTTGCTACAAGTAAAGTTTATGCTTATTTTTTACTTAAGCTACAAAAGTAATACAGGAGCAAACAATGAAAGTTAAAATTCTATTATTGATCATCCTTAGTACGATCATATTTCAACAGCAATTACTTTCAAGGATCGATGAAACAAGAGAGCAGTGCGTCCGAAGATATGGAGGGAGTGTGAACTATGACGAAGAGAACAATCTGTTCCAGTATGAAAAAGGTGAATTTTTTATAGTGATCCATTATTTCAAGAACAAAGTAGATGCGATAACATATATGAAACTTGATAAAGAAGATCAATCCATCACTTTACCTATCACAGATAATGAAGTTGACAATATTCTTAAATTGAACGGCAAAAAGAGAATATGGAAATCAATGGAAACAAAGGGTGTATCAAAGAATAAACTCTGGAAAACAGAGGAAGGCGACTATTTCGCAGCATATAAGATCAGTGAAAATTATTTAATAATATCAACAAAAGAGTATGCTGCAAGACAGAAGATGAAGAAAAAGGAACAGGAAGATCAAAAAATGGAAGGTCTTTAAACGGAGTTGCTTTATGAAGAAAATAGTTACTTTAGCAGGTGGATTTTCAACAGAAAGAGAGATAAGTTTAAAAACAAGCAGAGCTGTAGTGAAAGGTATTCATATTGCCGGATATAAAAGTATTTTTATCGACACTGCTTTTCCCGGTACAGTATTGGAAGCAGATGAAAATTTCACTTATGACGGAATAGATCTACATATCCAGAAGACAGATGATAAATCTGAAGCTTTGATAAAAACTTTAAAAAAACTTGCTCCTGATAAAGTATTCATAGGTCTGCATGGTGGGGAAGGGGAAAATGGTGAAGTTCAGAAAATGCTTGAAGATCTGAATATTGAATATATCGGTTCTGGCCCGGTATCAAGTGCAGTTTGTATGGATAAAAATGAAAGTAAATTATATGCTCAGAAAGTGAATGTACCTATTGCGAAATGGCAAATATTGTCCACGACAGATGAAGGAGAGATAAAGGATCTGATCTCAAAGGAATACAGCTATCCTGTAGTTATAAAGGCATTAGCACAGGGTTCATCAATAGGAGTTTCTATACTGGACAGTGATGATGATATACCTATGACCATAGCTATGATGCATAATATCAATGATGAATTTATGATAGAAGAATATATCTCAGGAAGAGAACTCTCAATACCTGTTATCCATAAAAAAGCATTTCCTGTGATAGAATTAATTCCAAATGAAGGTTTTTACGACTATGAACACAAATACAGTGAGGGTGTAACAAAACATGTATGTCCTGCGGAATTAACCCAAAGTCAGCTACAGACTATAAATACCTACGCACTTAAAATGAATGAAGTGCTGGGTTGTGAAGATTATTGCAGGATCGATTTTATTCTGGATAAGAATGGAGAATTTTATTTTCTTGAAGCAAATACTTTGCCGGGGATGACAGAGCTTTCGTTAGTTCCGGAATGTGCAAGTAAGGTAGGTTACAGTTTTCCTGATTTAATGAAACTACTGATAGAAGGGGAATAAAAAAAGGGAACGCAATAGCGTTCCCTTTTTTTGAAGCAGACTGTAAATTCTAGAAATACATACTTAAAGAACCCTTTATAAGTCCAAAGTTGTTTGTAGGATCACCATAGTCATTCTCTTCAGTCCATGTCCATTTATAATCAATGTTAATCGCAACCGGCAGAACAGGAGGTTTTATTCTGAAACCTGTTACAAAATGATATCCCATCGAAACATTACTTTCAACCAGAGCTTCGATATCTATCTCCGTTGAAGCCGGGATAGATGTATTTTTTGTCAGTTCTGCAATTATCAGATCCTCAGAGACCAAAGGAGTAATAAAGTGGAATCCCGCTCCTCCACCTACATAGAATGAAAATACTTTTACTACCGGTGGAAATCCGAAAACATACCATTTAGCTGTAAAATCAGTTGAAAATCTTCCAAAAGAAAATTCTTCTGAGTATCCTGATGTACCGACATCATAACCTATGAATTCAAGAGGAATATTGTTTGTTCCAACTTCATCAGTAATCACAGCGGGAGCTGTCCATTTGTAACTTGCCCATGCTCCTTCAAATCCAACCTCAAATCCGATAGGTATTAAAGGTATATCAAGATAAACCTGACCACCGAAAACGAACGGATTTGAAATTTCATCTCTGGTGATACTATAGGAATATTCATTCCCCACAATGTCAAAACGGAAGGATCTGTCGTATTTATCAACACTTGTATTATCAACACCTGCGTGGACACCGAAACCGAAAATTCCGAATGCTCTGATCGTTGTGAGCATCATCAATACCAGTAAAAATTTCTTCATATTACCTCCAAATTAAAGATCAAAGTGTTTTTCAGCTTCTCTTATTTTTAATAATTCATCTTCATTTAACGTTACTTCTTCTACTAATATATTAAATTCTTCAGATAATGCCAATGATAAATTTGTTTTGAAAGTTTTATAGAACTCATCAAGATCTTTATTTTCAGAAACATCTTCAATAGTAACAGTCTTATTTAAAGTCATCTCTTTCAATCTGGGTTTTCTCTTCTCTGCAACATTAAGATGATCTATAAGCTCAAGATGTTTTTTACCGAAAAGTATCGATCCGTGCTGTAAAACTGACTCTTTTAATCTTTTCTGAGCACTTCCAACTAATTTCTTCCCATTTACCACTACTTCATAAGTTGATGTTGAAGAGAAGCATACCGATGATATTTTTTCTTTGTAAAGTTCTTTAAAATCAGGTGCTTTACCATTTTCCAGTTCAGCACCTTCAATTCCGGAGAGTTTTAAAGCTTTAACAAGAACAGTGCTGATCTTATTGTAAACTTCCAGTATGGAGTCTGAATAAAATTCCGAATTCTTCGGGATTATCATTGAATAAGTAATTTCCTCAGAGTGATAAACAGCTCTTCCTCCAGTCTCTCTCCTGACAATATCAATTCCGTTTTGCTTACAACGTTCAATATCAATTTCCTCGAGCTTCTGATGATAACCAAGAGAAATGCAGTAAGGGTCCCAGCGATAGATCCTGAAAACAGGTTTATCCAAATGATTCCTGGCCATGAAGAAATCAACAGCCATATTAAAAGTTCCGGTATTAATTCCGGTATCAAGAAATTCTATACTCATCTATGCTACCTGAGAATACCGCGTTTAGAGTCTCTGATAAATTCAGTGATATTAAGAACAATGTTATTGTCAACAAAATCTTTTTCTACCTGTTCTACTGCTTTTTCAGTTGTAAGTCCGTTTCTATAGATTATCCTGTAAGCATCAGAGATGTCCTGAATATCCTCTGTGGAAAATCCGTTTCGTTGAAGTCCTATCTTATTCAATCCGGAGAATTTTAGAGGTTCGCCGACAGCCATACAATAGTGAGGTATATCTCTTTTTACTTTTGCTCCGCCTTCAACCATACAGTATGACCCGATCTTGCTGAACTGGTGAACAAGTACATGTCCGCTTAGAATTGTATGATGATCGATAGAAATATGACCTGCTATCTGTGCCCCGTTACCGATGATACAGTTATCACCTATAAAACAATCATGGGCTACGTGAACGAACGCCATTAAAAAACAGTCTTTGCCAATAACAGTCTTAAATTTATCCTTTGTACCTCTGTTCAAAAAAGCATATTCTCTGATCACAGTTCTTTCACCGATCTCAAGAGTGGTCTCTTCACCTGAAAATTTAAGGTCCTGTGGTACAGTACCAAGTACAGCACCGTTATATATCTCAACGTCTTTATGTAATATTGTTCCGTCTGCAATTGTTACGTGAGCACCTATTTTACAATTATCTCCGATGATAACTTTATCTTCTATTATCGTAAATGGTCCTATCTGAACATTGTTACCAATTTGAGCTTTTTCTGATACTATAGCAGTAGGGTGTATCATTTTTAATTCCTTAAATATTATTTATCACTGGGTTTATCCATAACGTAAGCAGTCATAAGTGCCTCGGCAGCTTTTTTACCATCAACAAAAGCGACCCCATGCATTTTACAGATACCTCTTGATAGAGGTCTTACCATTTCTACATGCATCATTAACTGATCACCAGGTACTACCGGTTTTCTGAATTTGATCTGGTCAATACCGGTAAACATAACTAATTTATCTTTAGGATTCTCAACTGAATTCATCAGCAATAATCCGCCAGTTTGCCCCATAGCTTCTACGATAAGAACACCAGGCATAATAGGATTCCCCGGGAAATGTCCATTGAAGAAATCTTCATTGAAAGTTACATTCTTAAGTCCGACAATACTTTTATTCGGTGTGATCTCAACCACTTTATCCACCAATAGCATTGGATATCTGTGTTGCAATAGATTCATAATGTCTTTAACATCGAAAACATAAGATTCATCAGCACTTCTTTTAAATTTGTTTATAAGTGAATGTTTTTCAACAGCAGTCTTAAGTAGTTTTACAAGTTCAATATGAGCTGCATGCCCACCTCTCGCACATAGAAAATGACCCCTGATAGGTTTGCCAAGTAATGCAAGATCACCTATAAGGTCCAAAGCTTTATGTCGTACAGGTTCGTTCTTAAACCTGAATTCAACAGAACCTAGAACTCCCTTAGTTTCAGGGATAATACCTTCGCCCATACCAAGTTTCTTTTCTACCATTGAGGTTTCTTCTTTACTTAGCTCTCTGTCAAGTATGACCACAGAGTTTCCCAGCGATCCACCTTTTATCAGTCCTGCTTCCTTAAGATGCTCAACTTCAGACAGAAAACAGAAAGTTCTTGTAGATGCATAATCTTTTTCGAACTCTTCTTCAAGATCATACATAGTAGTGAACTGAGTTCCGAGTGCTGGATTGTTATAATCGACCATGTAAGTGATCTGGAATTTATCTGAAGGTACGACTATCAACTCGATACCTTTGGATTCATCTTTGTAAACAATATTTTCCTTTACTTCGAAGTATTGTCTGGGTTTATCCTGCTGTAATGTGATCCCCTTTAAGATATTTACAAAATCTATAGCGCTTCCGTCCATTACCGGTGGCTCTTCAGCATCAAGCTCAATGATAATATTATCTATGGATAATCCCATTATAGCAGCTAATACATGCTCAACAGTATATATTTTGACTCCGTCATTACTCAGTATAGTACCTCTTGCAATACTGTCAACAAATTCTATTTTCGCAGGGATGTCAACTACAGTTTCAAGGTCAGTTCTTCTAAAAATAATACCTGTATCTTCAGATGCAGGTTTGAATATAATTGTTGATTTGCAGCCTGTGTGCAGACCTATTCCAGAAATCGAAACAGCATTTGAAATAGTTTTTTGCTTTTCAAGCATTTAAACTCCGGGTTTGTTATGTTCTTAAATGAATTAAGAATGAAAAATGCAAATTTTACTTGATAATTGCAAGTTGAAAAATTGGAAGTTGTATAGAGCTTTATGGTCAATTATTTCTGCTGTCAAGGTAAGAGCCGTAATGTTCTTTAGCGCATTCAGGACAGACTGAATGACTGAATTTGGCTTCAGATTTCTTATCGATATAAGCTTCTATCTGCTCCCATTCTCCATTGTCAGCTCTTATCTTTTACAATGAGAACATATAGGTAACAGGCCGTCTAATACTTTGATCTTTTCCTTTGCCTTTTCAAGCTCCCTATTCTTCAAAAAAGTGATTAGTAGCAGTGTAAGAAAGAGAATGATTATAAGATAACTGATGACACCGTACAAGGTATATGTTAGGAGTAACTTATTCCCGAATTCATCCTTCTCAATAGCGGTAATATAAGCAACAGGATGGTTGTCAAAATTGAGTATCCTAAGTAAAGTAACGGTAAAATCTTTATCATCAACAGATATAATAAGAGTTCCCGATTTAAATGAGTTGAATATTTCCTATGCTTCAGCATTTTGATAAAATATTTTGAATATTTTTGGGTATTCTATTCCATTGATCTGTTTCTTGATGATCTTGTCATGGCCCTCTTTTTCAACATAGAAATCTTTATTTGCGTTGCATGTTAAATAATTATTTTTTTCAGATTTATAAATCTTTGAGTTAATGACTTCTCTTGATATCATGAAACTGCATGCAATATCTTTATTTTCTTCAATTTTCGAGATTATCCCAAGGTATGAAACACTCAGTTCGACCGAACCGTAATGCTCGTTTTTGTACAGCAAAGGGAAAACGTATCTGAAAGCACTCAATGTTGCACCTTCTTCAAAACCTTGTGAATAAGTCTGATATTTGTTAGTGTTCCTTGCTGTACTTCTAAAAATAGATAGATCATCACCAAATTTTTCAGGCCGGTGGAATCTCAATAAGCTTGTATTATCGCTTAAGTGAAAATGTAGTTGCCTGTAGTTATACTTACTCATATCCCTGTAAGTATGTGATAGTTTATTATATAATTCTTCTCTTATTATTGTCAATCCGGTACTATCTGCATTTTTAGTTTGAGATATTAAAGACATGATCTCAGGGTTATCTATTTCAAGGTCGAAAAGTAATTTTGCGGAAATACTGTAAGTTTCAACAACTTTATCATAGGCTATTTGAAGATCATTAGTCTTTTTATTCAGGTAAGTATTTAATTCAGAGTTATATGCATCGTGTATTAAAAATAAAAATAGACCTGTTGCTATAAAATACAAAGATGTAATAGCATAGAATCTCGTTTTCATACTTTAATTCCTTTCAGAAATTACGGTCAATGCTTTAACTATAACAATATATGGCCGATAAGAGTTATAGACCATCACATTAATCATAATTTGTAATATTAATTAGAAAGTTATTTTGAAGACTTAAATCCAAATTTCTGGTAAATATTATCTCTGTCAATAGTAGGATGCTGCAGTCCTCCGGATTGCTCAGCAACCTTCTTGCCAACGAATATCCTGAGTTCCTCTGTTGAGATAATTCCGTCATTGTCTGTATCGGCATCACTTGATTTAAGACAATTTATTAACTCTTCAGTAAATAATCCGTTCTGAATATCATCTCTTTCATAAGAGAGCTCTCCTCCTCTTGAAGAAGAGAAAACTATCGCTCCGGTCCTTCTAGCAAGGTCGTTATAGATATATCTGTTCTTTTCGTAAATGTATCTATCTGTTGAAGGTTTCGATTTAAAGTTATTGGTATTATTAATCTTTATTCCTCTACTTTTTAATCCTCTGGAACCATCAGCTGATGCATACACATTGATATCACCATCCTCAAGCTCTCCTGATTCACATGTGTCCATTAGGAATAGTTTATTTCTAGGAGGAATCCCGTCAAGTATATCCTCAATTAATTCAAAATTCGCAGCTGTATTTTTAAGATCGTTCAAATCTGATTCGTGTGTGAGGAAATAGTAAGTATTTTCGGGGTCATTATCGTGAATTCCATGACCGGCAATGAATAAAACGAAGAAATCGTTTGGTCGCGCATTAAGCATTTGAAAACTCATAGCATTTTTGATATTATCTATAGTTACGTCATTATTTGTAAATACTTGGGAATAAACATTCGAGAACTGTTTTGAATTCAGTTTAGAAAAAGCTTCAGAAATATCTTCTGCATCTTTTGCAGCATATTTTAGATCAAGAGCATTATCTTTATAATCAGAAACCCCGAACGAAAGTAAATAAAGAGCTGATTTCTTTAGTTCTTTATAATCTGCATAAGTATAAGCTCTATAACTCTCTACACCTTTGCTATTCATACAAGAAATCTCGATCTTGTTATTTCCCTGAGTGATCTCAACATTCTCCGATAGTTCGATACTCTTTCCTTCTATCTTTTTCCCATCAGATCCATACACAGGGACATCATTAACATAAATGTTGTAAGAATTCAAATCGTATTTTGTATCAGTTAAAGAGAATGAGATTTCTGAAAAATTGAACGAAGTTGTTATATTTTTTATTTTTGCATCAGGAGCATGAAGATCAGAGGATAATTGATCTTCAGTAAGTCCCAGTTTTCTTAATCTTCTTTGATATTGCTGTTTAAAGTGTTCTATGGTCAAATTGTCTGATACGCCAATATATTTAAGTATCAGGTCTGGTCTGTTGTTTTTTATTGCGAACTGATCAATTGAAAATACTTCAAGATTCTCATTAGACATGGATACCAACTTACCACCATATCTTGAAGCATCAAAATATCCTTCATCATTGAACATAACCCAGTCATTGCTGCTACTTAAAAGTTTGAAACTTTTTTGAGAACAGGAGTTTGTAATCTGTAACGATTTATCAGGATTTGAAGAAATGATCAATTTTCCTGATCTGCTTAATAATCCGAACTGGTCTTTTTCAAATATTGCACTGTTTTGCGAATAGATGTTCCAGAAAACTGACCCTTTATTCTTGTAATATTTATTTTGTGAAGTTTTAAAACCGGTTAGGTCTTTTAAGTATGATTCAGAACCCTTTTCCCATTTTTTATCTTCAAAATTATAAACATCAAAAGCCTTGCCCTCGGTCTCAAAAACAAGATACTTACCTGAAAAGTCAAATGACATTGAAGCAAATCCACTTCTTGGAAGATTAAAAGAAGTAACAAGTTCAAGATTGTTTAATTTTCTTATCTCTACATTATTACCGTAGCGCATATGAACTAAAAAATTATTCGTGGGATCAATTAAAAAGAAACCATAAGATCTGTCTGAGACTTTTGTAATAAATTCTCCTGTTAAAATATTCCATAGAATAATATCTTTACCGTAAGTAACTGCATATTTGAATAATGGATCGACAATTACATAACCGCAACCATCGTGCCCGTGGCCATTTTTGTAGTCTGTCACATTAAATTTTTTAATAAGCTTTTTTGTCTTGTAATTCCAGATTTTTATTGATGATTTATCTGCTGTGAGAAATTGTTTTTTGTCATCACTTAAAGCAATGCTGTGTAATCCACCACGAAAAACACCTTCTCTACTTACTTGCTCGGGATCGAAACGGTCAATTAAAGCTCCGGATTCTATGTCCCAGAAGTAAACTTCATAATCGTCACATGTCATCAAGATTGTTTCATCAGTATGCAGAAAAGTGACTCTGTGAAAGTCGGGATCAATACCGAAATTTCTTGTTGAACTAGGATTATTCAGGTTTACTTCGTTTAAATGTGTACCCTCAACACCTGTAATCACAGCGGTTTTTGCGTTGTTAAATACAAATTTTTTCCCATAAGGATTTATACTTTGCTGAGCAATATTCCCATTTCTAATATCCCAAAATATTATCCCTCCCTTAGTTGGGCTTAAGATATACTTGTTTTCAGGATCTATTGCCAGTGAACTTATATTTTCAGACTGTGTTATCATCATTTTTTGTTTGCCTGTATAAAAATCGATAACGTAGATCCTTTGATACTGAGAAGCAACTATCGTTTCGCCCTTACTATCAATTGCAACATTTTCTATATTGGTACCTTCTTCACCGATATAGATTTCTTTTACAAGTTTTCCGGTTTTCAGATCAAATACATTTATATCATTACTAAAACCAACCGTTAAAATATATTTTCCATCAGGAGAAAAAACATAATCAGTAACAAAATGTCTGTCACCGTTTATTGTTCTAGCACATTGATCAGTTTTCAGGTCCCAAATTTTGATAAACTTTTCATTCTCGATAGAAATTAGATAATTCCCAGAAGGGTCAATTTTTAATTTGTCTGAAATAAACTCGCTTTTCCTTAATGTCTTAACAAGTTTCCCAGTTTTAATGTCGCGGTATTCCAATTTGCCATAACTACCAGTTATTAGGTATTTACCATTTGGATGCAAAGTCATTGAGTATAGATCGGTAAGAACATTCAATGTTTTTGCCAGTCCACCTGTCTTGTAATTCCATATTTTGATCTCATTAAAACTTGCTGAGTATAAGAATTTATCATTCTTGTCAATTGCGATAGAATTTATACTACCTGAATGTTCACTTTGAATAACCATTTCTATTTTTGAGTAAATGTTTTTGGTAAAGATAAATGTTGAAATTAATAAAATTATCGGAATAAATCTTAAAGAGCTGTTGTTTTTCATAATGAAACTCCTAATTTTGAAGATTTAATGCATGGTTAAAAACTATAAATATTTAAAACAATATGAAACAGAATGCAATAATAAAAAAGGCTAAAAGTTTTAAATTCTTTTAGCCTAATTGCTTTCGAAGTTGTTTGATAAATAAGATGAGAGTATTATTTGTCTTGATATGTATATACCCTGATACATGCATTGTCGCGATCAACATAGAATAGTTTTCCATTTCTCAAGAACATAGCTGAATAAACATAAGAGAAGTCTTTACTTTGATAGAACGGTAAATAAATTGTGTTCAGATAAATTCCTTTTTCAAAAATATCAACATAAAGACCTTTTTGATCTTTCTTGTTTTTAGTAGGGGAAACTACCCAGAGTCTGTCATTCTCATCAACGAACATATGATTTATTGATTTATAGTAAAGAGTTCTATCTTTCGCATTTGTTTTATACTTTCTATCGAAACTTCCACCAAGATTATCAGGATTAAAAGAATATACTACTGCCATTGAATCTTCTTCTATTTCTGATCTGTACTTTTTTTTGATCTCCATAGTTTTAGTAAAATTCTTATCATATCCAAAGATCTTATAAGCATTCTCAGAGACATCTCCGACATAAAAGATATCCTTACCTGCTGCAAATCTGACATACATGTCGCTGACCCTGAAAGTCCTCAAAAGTGTTCTTGTATCTTTTTCGTATATAATCTTATCAATACTCTTAAAACTGGTATCTATCAATACTATTGAAGAAGTTACGATAGCCTCATTATCATCATCTTTTCTTGATTCAGTATTCATAAGCATTCTATTATTGAAAGAAATTTGACCTGAGAATCCTGCATTTATTCCCGGAGGTATTTTTTCTATGAAATTTCCATCGGTATCATAAACATTGGTAGAAGTGTTTCTCCAGCAAGGTGCAAGAAGTTGCCCACGGTGATATGTTAAAGATGAAGGTCCTCCTTCAAATTCACCCGGACCTAATCCTTTTCCACCGAAAGAATTAATAAATTTATAATCTGGTGAGAATTTGAATATCTTAGCTACATTGCTTCCTGCAACGAAAATGTTGCCGTCTTTATCTTCAATTACTGCAGTAGGTTGTTTAAAATCTCTTTCTTCATTATTTTCTCCCTCAAAGAAAGGGATCGTACCATCTTCAATGAATTCGTAAGTAAAATTTGGATTGGATGGTGAGGTGGAGTTCTTATAGATCGATACTCCGTCTTCATTCTTTTCTATAGAATTTTTTTTCTTAGCGCAACTGATCAGTGTTAAAATTGATAATACTAATGTAAAAAACATTACTCTCTTCATAACAATCTCCTTAATTGATTTTTATTAACGATATGAAGAAATGTAATAAAAAATTAATATATTATCAAGGAAATATTAAAAAACATTATGAAATGTATAATATGAAGTTTAAAATATTAATATGATAGTGTGAAGTGCTTTGATCGTATCTTAGTTTTTTGTCACACACAAATTGAGGATGTCTGTTATTCCTTAACACATTTCATTGAAAAGATGAAAGGCAGATCCTTACTTTCAAGTATCCAGTATTCTTCATCTTTTTTCTTCATATTCGGAAATCTTTCCCATCCACACAGGGGAGATTCTTTGAAAGAAGTGATCTTTAGTCCGTTTTTAACGGCTGCCATTATGAATTCACTGACCGGATGAGCCCATTCGTATTCAACATGATTCTCCATTTTCACATCTCCGTCTGTATAGGTGTAGAGTTCCTCATAACGATGTGCTTTGTCATTAAAGTACGGGCCTACAATCTCAAGTTCGCCTTTGTCCTCATTGTATTCATAAAGATTATTACTTGGATGTCCATCGAGAATGATCAATTCTCCACCAGGCTTTAGAAAATGAGCAGCTATCTCAAACCATCTGTTCAGGTCATCGATCCAGCAGAAAACACCGTAAGATGCATAGACAATATCGAACTTACCGTCCAATGCCCAATTCAGTTCAAGCACATTGGCGCATATAAATCTAGTGTTTGATCCTGTCTTTTCTGCAAGCTCTCTCGCAAGTTCAATAGCATTTGATGAAAAATCTGCACCGGTTACTTCTGCCCCCATTCTGCTCAAAGATATTGAATCCATCCCAAAATGGCACTGCAGGTGAAGTATCTTTTTATCTTTCACATCACCGAGCTCAGTCAGCTCTAAGCACTTAAGCGAACTTTTACCTTTCAAAAATCCTTCCACATCATAGAACTTTGAATTTTTGTGGATGTTGACTCTTTCATTCCAGTTCTTCTTATTTGTATCGTAATATTTATTCATTTTATTTTCTCTTTGTTTTATTGTCATTGCGAGGATTTTTTAAATCCGTGGCAATCTATTTTTTAAAGATTCCGGGAAGGTGTGGAAACCTTCCCCCGCCTCTGACCTCTAACTTCTAACTTCTAACTTCACTCCTGACTCAATTAAGAATTTTTTTTAATTGTATCCATGATATGGTCCTGTCTTTACGAATAAATGTATAAATGCCGGCAAAGATTTACAACAATAAATTATTATAAAGAAATTCCCAAGCACAAAGTTGCTTGATTCAGACTATATATTAAACTTGTCATATTAAGAAATTATTTATATATTTACATTCCTTTGTTGAAAAGAGTATTGAGTTAGCTATAAATTGACAAATTAACCTAAAGGAGCACCAATATGAAAATGATCTTACGGATAATTTTAGCATTGGCAATTGTTATTGCACTGATGAGCTGTGTAGAGCAAAAAAAGAGCAGATTGAACAAGGAAGATCTAAAGACGAAAGAAGATAAATCAAGCTATACTTTTGGAATAGATCTTGCGAGAAAACTTCTTGCTAGTCCTGAATTTAAAATTGAACCATTTCTACAGGGATTTAAAGATGAAGCTGATAATTACCCTTTGCTTCTTTCCCAGGAAGAGATCATGAGAATAAAAAGTGATGGTAAGGAAATGGTAGCTAAAAAGAAAGAAGATGATGGTGTTTCAGTGGATGGTATATCTCCTGAGGAAAATCTAAAGCTCGGTGAAGCATTTCTTGCAGAAAATAAAACTAAAGAAGGTGTGAAAGTAACTCCTTCCGGTCTTCAGTATAAAGTGATAAGAGAGGGATCTGGCAAGCATCCTATGACAGTAAATACAGTTAAGGTCCACTACAAAGGCACTTTGATAAACGGAGAGGTTTTTGACAGCTCTTATGACAGAGGCGAACCGCTTGAATTTAAACTTGGAAAAGTAATAAAAGGCTGGCAGGAAGGTATCAGACTTATGACTCCAGGAAGTAAGTATGTATTATACATTCCTGCAAAATACGGTTATGGTGAAAGAGCTACAGGTAAGATACCTGCGAACTCGGTACTGATATTTGAAGTAGAACTACTGGAAATCGTAAATTAACAATCAGGGATCTAAATGTTCAATAGAAACTTAGTACTCACAATAATGATGCTGATCCTTTTTTTAAGCTGTTCACAGGATCAAAAAAAAACAGACACTTCAGAAGGAGTTAATAAATCATCTGAAGTTTCTCTGGATCATGAAGCAAAATCTCAGAATCAAAAAAATCCTTTTGCAACGATAGAAACAAACTACGGAAATATCAGAATAGAACTTTGGCCGGAGATTGCTCCGAAGACTGTATCCAATTTTATTGGTCTGGCAACAGGCAAAAAGGAATGGACAGATCCACGATCAGGTATGAAAGTTAACAGACCTTTTTATGATGGTCTAATATTTCACAGAGTAATAAAAGATTTTATGATCCAGGGTGGATGTCCATTAGGAACCGGTACTGGTGGTCCTGGGTACAGGTTCGAGGATGAATGTTTTGACGTAGGTGAAGAACTGACATCCGGTGAGATTGAAAATGATTATATTGCTGGAGAAGTATTCAACAGAGTGATAATGCCTTATCTACAGAGAACAAATGAAGATACCAGAGACAAAGATATTCAGGACCTTCTTGAAAGATGTAATAAAGCTCAAAGTGGAGAACCAATAAAGGATTATCCGATAGAATGGTATCTGGAAAAAACGGGTCATAAGGGAAGGTTGATACCGAAACGACTAAAGGCAAATGTGAAATACGGTGTTATCGCAATGGCAAATTCAGGTCCAAATTCTAACGGTTCACAATTTTTCATTGTTACAAAAAAAGAAGGTACTCCATGGCTAGACGGTAAACATACTGTCTTTGGAATGGTGATTGAAGGAATGGATGTTGTTCATAAGATAGAAAATGTTGAGACAGGTGAAAAAGATAAACCGTTGAAAGATGTTATTATTTCAAGGGTCGTAATCAACTGATAAAATAATTTAAAGGGATATGAAATGAAAAAATTACTGATCGCATTATTATTCGTTGCAGGCATAATACAGCTTTATGCTGCTAATCCAATAGTTACAATGGAAACAACAATGGGCACAATCAAGATCGAGCTTTGGCCAGATATTGCTCCCAAGACAGTTGCGAACTTCATCGGTCTGGCAAATGGAACTAAGGAATGGACAGATCCAATTTCAAAAGCTAAAGTAAAAAAACCTTTTTACGATGGACTGATCTTTCACAGAGTAATAAGTGATTTCATGATCCAGGGTGGATGTCCGCTGGGTACAGGTACAGGAAATCCAGGATATAAATTTGAGGATGAATGTTTTGACGAAGGAAAAGAGATAAAGTCAGGAAAAATTACAGATGAAACAATGGCTGGAGATGTATTTCAACAAATGGTGATACCTTATTTACAGTCCAATAATGAGACTACGAGAGATAAGGAAATTTCAAAAATAATTGAAGAATGTAATAAGGCAAGAAGCGGAAAACCGATGATGGAACATCCTATCGAATGGTATATTGAGAAAACAGGTTTTAAAGGAAAATTTGCTACGAAAGGCAAATTGAAAGCAACCGTAGATTACGGAGTTATTGCAATGGCAAATTCAGGACCTGGAACTAATGGATCCCAGTTTTTCATAGTAACTAAAAAAGATGGAACACCATGGTTGAACGGTAAGCATACTGTTTTCGGAAAAGTGATCGAAGGAATGGATGTTGCTCTTAAAATTGAAGCTGTAGAAAAAGGAAAGGGTGACAAGCCTGTTAAAGACGTAGTAATGACAAAGGTAAGAGTTAAGTAAAGTGGACAGTGGTAAGTGGTAAGTGTCAGACACTACTCGTCCGTAACTTGAATTATGAATAAAGAACCGAAGGGGACGCCTAAAATTCGTCCCCTCTTTTAAAAGGAGTTGATAATGGAAAATATCATAGTTACAATGCACACCAATAAAGGTAATATTAAGCTCGAACTATGGCCGGACATAGCACCCCAAACAGTTGATAATTTCGTTTCACTGGCTAAGGGTGAAAAAGAGTGGGAAGACCCGATGACCGGTCAAAAGACCATGAAACCATTTTATGATGGATTAAAATTTCACAGAGTTATAGATGACTTTATGATCCAGGGCGGATGTCCTATAGGTACCGGAACCGGTGGACCCGGTTACGAGTTCGGTGACGAATGTCACGATGAGATGGGCAAACTGAAAGCAGCAGTTGATTACGGTACGATCGCAATGGCAAATGCCGGACCAAATACCAATGGATCACAATTCTTTATAGTGACAAGAAAAAGCGGTTGTGACTGGCTGAACGGTAAACATACTGTCTTCGGAAAGGTCATAGAGGGATTGGAAGTTGCCCATGAAATAGAAAACGTTGCAAAAGGTCCGATGGATAATCCGTTACAGCCTGTAAAGATTAAATCAATTACTTTTGACTAGAACGATAAATTAGTTAACAGAAGGTATACAATGTCCATTTTGCTGAAAGGCGGCCCGATAGCTAAAGTCATCAGGAAAGAAATTAAAGCTAAAATAGAAAAGTATATTTCACAGGGTATCATACCTACACTTGGTGTATTGATAGCCGGTAACGATCCTGCAGTCGAGGTTTATACGGCGATGATCGAGAAGAACTGTGAAAAAGTTGGTGCAGTATTTAAACTTTATCGATTTTCAGAAAATATCAATACTGAAAAACTTGCTTCGGAAATAGTTGATATTAACAGAGACCCTTTGGTGCATGGACTGATAATGATGCTTCCGCTCTGGTCACATATAGATGAAAAAATAATATTGAACACAATTTCTCCGGACAAAGATATTGACGGGGTACACCCTGTGAATGCAGGTAAGAACGTTCTGGGTGAAGAGACTTTTGTTCCAAGCACAGCTCAGGCAAGCAAGGATATACTGAATTATTCCCAGATAGAAGTTTCAGGAAAGCATGTAGTTATCGTAGGCAGATCGAATATTGTTGGTAAACCGCTAGCAAATCTATTGATCCAGAAAGCTGAAGGTGCTAATGCAACAGTAACAGTTTGCCACTCAAGAACAAAGAACCTGAAAGATATCTGCCGTTCAGCGGATATATTGATCGCTGCAATAGGGTCACCGAATTTTATTACAGAAGAGTTTACAAATCCTGATCAGGTCATAGTTGATGTCGGGATGAACGAATCAATCGATAAGGAAGGAAATTATATTCTTACAGGTGATGTTGATTTTAATTCTGTGAATGATAAAGTAGCAGCTGTAACACCGGTACCGGGTGGAGTCAGCCCGTTGACTAATACAGCTCTTTTAAACAATCTTCTCAAAGCAGTTGAAATTCAAACAAAATAATTGTCTAAGCTTTTGAACAAAGTTATGATGAATGAGTTTAACAAGATACGATAATAGTAAATTAGAATTATAACAGGACCAAAAATGAAATCCGTGAACATACTAAAATTAACTATCTCTCTATTGATGATAATTATTTCAACCTCTGTTTTTGCCCGACCTTCAGAGGCTGGAGTTATCTTTTTAACAATTTCTCCGGGAGCAAGGCCTACTGGTATGGGTGACTCATTTGTAGCTATTGCAGATGATGCCACAGCATCATGGTGGAATCCGGCCGGTCTTGGACGTCAGGGTGGAAGAGAGGTCACAATGATGCATGCAAGCTGGTTACCCGGATTCGGTTTTGATGATCTTTACTATGATTTCATAGCTTACAAACAGGAGATACCCGGTTTAGGAACTATCGGAGGTCACATCATTTACTTTTACCTTGGTGAGCAGATCAGAACTGATGAATCAGGAACTCAACTCGGTACTTTCAAGACCTATGAGACTGCAGCAACACTTTCTTACGGAACAGACATATCAGATGATCTTTACATAGGTATCAATACAAAATTCATATATTCACACTTATCAGACTACGGTGCCGGAAATGAAAAGGGTTCAGGTACAGGTCACAGTGTTGCTATGGACCTTGGATTGTTATATCAGACAGATTACGATGTTGACTGGGGATTAACGATATCGAACATGGGACCAAAAGTATCTTATATAGACTACGAACAGGCTGATCCTTTACCTACGAATATGAAACTGGGATTTGCATACTATATGTTCTATGACGACTATAATTCATTGGTTCTTACAGGTGACATGAATAAACTTCTGGTAAAAAAAGGTGAAGATCTTAATGGTGACGGTGATATTGAGGATGATGATGAATGGAACCAGACAGATCCGATTTACAAAGCTATCTTTACTTCATGGACTGATGAGGATGGTGTAAAGGACATTATCTGGGGACTTGGAGCAGAATACTGGTACAATAAAATGATAGGTCTCAGATTGGGATTCTGGAATGATGATATGGGTGAAATAAGCGCTTCCACTTACGGTTGTAGTTTAAGATATGATTCATATATTTTTGATTTTTCTTACCTGGATGCCGGTGAAGGACATCCTCTGACAGACACAATGAGATTTTCTCTTAATATTGGTTTTTAATTTATCCGGCTAGTTAATGATAAACAAATTTTTAAAATATCTGTGTATAACTTTGCTTATTTCAACAATGACTATTTTCAGCAAAACCAAGATAGATCTTTCGAAATCAGCTTTAGGAATTTCATCTCAGAAAGCAACCGGCCTGAACGTACTTGCGATCATGGTTGAATTTGAAACTGACACGCTTGATTATACTACAGGGGATGGAACTTTCAACTCCGGTTATGAATATCCGGATACTCTTTTACTTGATGCAGTAGAACATAACGCTGAATATTTTACTGATCAGCTTACTTACGTTAAGAATTATTTCTATGCTATGTCAGGAGATACTATCGTAAAAAACATTACTGTTCTTGATACAGTTTTTACACTTAATCACCCGATCTGGTATTATAATCAGAATTACACTGACGAAAATCTCGAAGAAAAACTTTATGAATTTTATCAGGATTCGTGGAGAAAGTTATCAAATGATCATTCAATTCCTTTCAGTAATTATGATACATTCGTAATTTTTCATGCCGGATCAGGTCAGGAATTCAGTGCAGGATATGATGATACACCATTTGATATTCCATCTGTATACTTTTCTTTAAGTGATCTAAACGAAAAAGAGGTAGTTTTATATGATTCAATCAATGATAAGAATGTAAAAGTTGATAATTGTATTATTCTACCTGAATGTGAGTGGCAAATATCCAACGATAAATGGTATTATGCAGGAATGGGTGGTATTTCTACCTTGATGTTTGCTCACCATCTAGGAATCCCGAACCTTTATAGTAGTGAAAATGGACAAAGCTGTATTGGAAAATTTGGACTGATGGATCAGGGTTCAGCCAATTTCTCAGGAATGATACCGTCCTCGGTATGCGCATGGGTAAAAGAACAGCAGGGATGGACAACTATTGAGGATCTGACAGTGTCACGTGATTCTATAGCTGTGGATTCAAATTCGACAATATACAGAATTCCTATAAACACTGATGAATATTTTCTGGTCGAGAACAGAACACCTGTTCACTACACAAATTCAGACTCTACTATATTCGGATACGACAGAGACGGCAAAAGAATAAGGTTTACTATAAGAAAATACGGGTTAGAAGAATACGAAATTGTCGATGAAGGTTTCAAAACATTGGTATCTATCCAGGATAACGATTATGATTTTCCTTTGACTTACGGTTTTGATCTTGAAGATGGAGATCCATTATCAGTAAGAACAGGCGGGATACTTGTCTGGCATATTGATAAACGAAAAACTACACCGGAAAATATTGTGAACAATGCTGTCAATGATGATCATGATAATAGGGGTGTGTATCTGGAAGAAGGTGACGGTTCATTTGATATCGGTCAGGATTACTGGTTGTTCGATGCTGGTTACGGTACCGAGCTTGGATGGTATTTTGATTTCTTTTTTGGCAGTAACGAAATGTGGCTTGAATATTCAAATAAAGACCTTAACAGTGTTGAATTCAGTAATAAATCATATCCACGTTCAGATACGAACGAAGGAACAGATACAGGTATTAGATTATTCAATTTTTCCGGTATAAGCAGATCGATGAGATTTTCTTATGAACTGGAGAATCAATTATCAGGTTATCCGATAAATTCAGGATTAGAAAATTCAAACTATATGCCGTTCTACTACAATGATGAATTATATCACTTATTCTACAGAAATGACGGAGAGATCAGGATACAGAAGGAAGATTCGCTGATATTCTCAGATAACACTGGAGTTGCACTATCTGAAAAATTCGAACCAGTTGATTATAAGGATAATTTGGTGCTGGTTCAAGCAGATTCACTTGGTTTAACGACAATAAATATGAATGCACCTGTAATTATTAATACTCCAGTATCAAAAGTAACTGGGCAGATAAAACCGGGTGTAATACCAACAGAAGAAGGATTACATATTTGGACAGATGTTTTATCCTGGAATGTTGAAACAGAGATAAAAAATATCACTGATGTTGCAGTAACCTATGATGGAAGTAAGGATGCTTACTTCATAGCTGCAATAAAAGATAGGCTACTTTATATTGATCAAGGATTGGGAATATTTATTCCTTACAACAACGATAATATTACAGGGAATAGCAAGGTCTCTATAATTGGAAAATCTTACGATGCAATAGAAGATGTTATTATTGTTGAGGATACAAACATAATTAGGTATAATATGTTCCATCTTTTAGAGAATAATTTCCAAGAGGCCATAAAATATCTTGACTTTAATGGCTCAACTTCACTTAATGATCTTGACGAGGATGGAAACATTGACTATCTAATAGCTAATGAAGGTACAATTGAGGTCTATAATGAACATGGATATATGGAAAATGGATTCCCTTTGGATACACGAGTTGATCAGATAGATAATATTTTCACTTACGAAACTGACGATGGTAAATTCTGTACTTTTGTTGACAATGCTATGAATTGCGGTTCATATTCATTTGATGGTGGTTATGTCAGAACAGAGAACTTTACACTTGGATCAGACATTAACAACATAGGTTTACTTCAGTCAAACGGACAGGTATGTATTTACTCTTATGATAAGCTTGGAACACTTAACGTTTACCCATTGAATGAAGGAACAATTGATTCATATTTACAGCTGCAGAATGGATTTATTCTGCTGTCTCCTGAAGATGCATCAACAACAAGCAATATTACGAACAAAAAAAGCGTTTACAACTGGCCGAATCCTGTAAAAGGGGATTTAACTCATTTCAGGTTCTTCCTGAATGAACCAGGCACTGTAAACATTACTATCTATGATCTTAACGGAAATAAAATTAAAGAATTATCAGAGACTTTCACAGAATCAGGAGATAATTTCGAGATCGAATGGGATGTTTCAGGTAAACCAACAGGGATTTATACTGCTGTGTTGGAGTTCGTAGCTGGAAGTAAAACAGAAAAGTATAAAGTAAAGGTTGCGGTAATTAAATAATGAATATCAATATTCAACACGGAACATCCAATGATGAAGTAGGGGCGAATCAACATTCGCCTATTAAAAAAAAAGATCCCCGTGTCTGAGCACGGGGATGACAACATAGAAATAAATAAATGAAAAAAACAATTTACACATACATTCTTCTAATATCATCAGTATTTACTATGCTTAGTGCGCAGATACTTGATATGCACAATCATCCTGAGTTGCAATGGCGAACCTTTGACACTGAGCATTTCATATTTCATTATCATCAGGGAACGGAGAAAAGCGCGGTCAGATTTGCATCTGTAGGTGAAAGTATTTACGGTACGATAACAAAACTTTATAATTTCTATCCCGACTACAAGATCCATGTGATAATAAACGATTACGATGATATGGCGAACGGCGGTGCTTACTATTACAATGATAAAATTTCACTCTGGGCACCAGCATTCGATACGATACTCAGAGGTGACCATTTCTGGTATACCAATCTATTCGCTCATGAATTTTCACATATGATCCAGCTTCAGGTTCCAAGGAAAGCATCGAAAATGTTTCCCGGACTGTATTTGCAATGGACAGGTTACGAAGATGAGAAAAGAGAAGATGTGCTGACAGGGTTCCCGAATATATTATCTTCCGCAAATATTCCGATGAATATAATACCTCCATGGTTCGCTGAAGGTGTTGCTCAGAATCAGGATCCGGATACATTACATTACGATTTCTGGGATGCTAACAGAGACATGCTCCTCAGAGAAAGGATTCTCGAAGGAAAAGAGCTTAAATATTCCCAGTTGACAGACTTCTACAACAGAAGTTCTCACGAAGCTGAGAGTATCTATAACACCGGTTTTGCTTTCGTAAAATATATCTTTGAAAAATATGGCAAGGATGTCCCTTATAAGATCTCCGAGGAGATGGGGAAAGCATTTTCTTTTTCATTCGAGGAGGCTATAAAAAGAGTTACGGGTAAAAGAGGTGATGAGCTTTACTCAGAGTGGATAAATGATCTTAGAGAAAAGTACAGACAGGAGATCAAAAATGTGGAAAATAATCTGGTTCAGGGTAAGGATATCTCTGATTCTGCATTTGTGAATTCCAATCCTAAATTTTCACCTGACGGAAAATATCTTGCTTTCTTATCAACTAAGATAGGCGGAGAGCCCTCTTTTTACAAAAGGGATCTGCACATAAAAGACCTAAAGACAGATTCTATTAAATTTAAAATACCTGCTGTGATGTTCTCTTCATACTCATGGACACCTGACAGCAGATCAATATATTTCTCAAGATCGGATAAACACAGCATTTACGGAAACAATTATCTGGACATTTATCATTATGATATCAAAGAAGATGAAGAGGAGCAGATCACTCACGGTATGAGAGCAGCGAACCCTGAAGTGTCTCCTGATGGTAAAAAGATAGCTTTTGTGGCAACCCATGACGGTACAAGGAACCTGTACATATATGATATTGAGAAAGATGTTGCATTGAATCTTACTAAAAAAGATGACGGTACTCAGTATTTTCTTCCAAAATGGAGTAAAGACGGTTCAAAGATACTTATTGACAGATCGATAATAGAATATGGAAAGGATATTGTGGAAGTGGACACACTGGGTAATGTCACTACTCTGATCTCCACAAAATATGATGACAGAGATCCTGTGTATTCTCCTGATGAAAAGTATGTCTACTATGCAAGTGACAGAACAGGTATTTACAATATATACAGGAGAGATATTGCCTCGGGACTTGATGAGACAGTAACTAATGTAAGAGGTGGTGCATTCTATCCTGAACTGCAGCAGGATACACTTGTCTATGTTAATTACAACGGTATCAGAACAAATATCTATGAGATCAAAGATATTGAACCGATCGAAACATCCAAATGTGAATACAGAGATTACGAGGTTTATGATAATAATTTTCTTTCGATCACAACTTTGGACTACCTGAAAGATTCAAGAAGATATATGAATGATTTTCAGAGCATAATGATAGTGCCAAGGCTGGCTTTTGATAATAATAATTTTAAACCCGGAATATATTTCTTCCTAAGTGACTACCTTGACAAAGTATCACTTTTCGGAGGTTACAACAGAGGGATGAACGGTGATTCCGACCTGTTCGCAATGACTGAATTCAAATTCCTGTTGCCTACTATATACGGTATGGCATTCAATATGGTCAGAACAGATGATAATACTTTTATCAATGACAGGGTAATTGTTCATGTTGACAGTCTTGAAGATGGAACTGATATTCCTGAGTATGAGATAAATGATATTGACTTTACTTACGATATCATGGAGCTTGATTTTGGAATAAAGGTACCTTTTACATTAAAACCGAAAATTTTCAAATATCCTCTCGGCGAACTTGATATGGAAGCATTCTTTACTTATGTAAGGAGTGATGCAGCTGCTGATTACGGTGATTTTGTTTTGAAGTACACTTACTTCAAAGAGAAGAGTTATAATGTTAAATTAAATCTTGCCAGCAATAAATTCAGGTTCAACCACTATATCAACAGAACTTATGGAAGAGATGTTACCTTTACATATTCAAGGCATATTACTGATTTTATTACAGGTTTCTCTCTGAACTCAGATTACGGTACTTTGCAGGAAGATTACAGAAAATACAATTATAATCAGTACGACCTTGATATAAAAGAGTATTTTAAGCTTCCTCTGGAATCAGGATTAACACTCAAAATGAAATTTTCTTATCTTGATGATGAGAATATAGATTCGTTCTATTATAATTACATAGGTGGTCTGACAGGATTACAGGGGTATTCTTTCTATAGTCTCGGTGGAACTAAAACAGCTTATGCATCCACAATGATCAGATTTCCGATTGTTAAAAGAACAGATAAACTATTAGGAATATATAATTTTAAAAATCTGTATGCAGGAATACTATTTGGAGCGGGAACAGGATGGACAGATGAGGCAATAAAGGATTCAATGAAGGACCTGAAAAAAAGTGTAGGATTGAACATAAGGATGTTCGGTACCATATTCTACGGATTCCCTCTTTCAGTTGATTATACAGTGGCATATGGACTTGATAAATTTGTGAATGAGGATGTTACATACGGACATGAGGTAAGAAGTTATTTGACAGTACTGTTCGATTTTATTGATTTTTAGGAAGCAATTGATAATTCGAAATCGGGATCAGCATGACAGAATAAAAAATATTACAAGATATAATGAACTAATTCAGCGAAGACAAAAAGGATAATATTTAATTAAGCATACGGGTGAGAACAATGAAAAATAAGAGAATATCAATTATAGTGATGATACTTGGATTTTTAGTATCTATGTATGGCCAGGCGGTCAATTATAATGGTATATCAGGTATAATGTTGGCTCAAAATGATGATACAGCTGAGACTGTTGAAACTGAAGCATCAACTCCAAGGATAAAAAGCAAAAAGAAAGCGGAATATAAGGACGGAATGAGCCCTATGATCGCTTCAGGTCTTTCGATATTACTGCCCGGAGCAGGTGAATTCTATGCAAAGGACTATATCAGAAGCGGTATATTTTTTGGTATTGAGGCAGTTGCGGTTTCTTTATGGTATGTATATGATTCTGACGGTGATGATAAAACTGCAGAGTTTGAAGATTATGCCAATTCCAGTTTTAGTGAAGACCGTTATTATGGCGGTTTAATGGGTATGTCCCAGAATTTTCTGGTATATTTAAATGCCAATCCTGCTGTTAATGCAGTGGATATCTGGAGCCTTGATTATTTTAAAGATAGAGATAACTGGTACTGGGATGATGATATTGACTGGGATAACGATACAGAATTTTGTGTTCTGGACATGATGGAAATGTCTATGACAGATACTTCATTATACTATCTGGGTCTGCCTTTGGCGGATGTAATGACCTTTGCTGAAGGTGACATTGCATTAAAAGAATTTACACATAACCTGCCGAGCGGAAAAACTCAGCAGTACTATGAAATGATAGGTAAGTATCATCAGTTCGCCGGTGGATGGGACGATTATGAGGGTTATGAAAGAGATGCTGAGGGAGAGATAATATACGTTACGGAATATGCAATAAACGGAACTGACACAACAGCAGTACTTAGGCCTAAGTTAAAGTTGAATGAGTCAAGTGCATTTAACTTTAATGATCATAATTCAGCGGAACATGTAGATTTCTATGAGGATCTCAGAAATGAAGCTAATATAGCTTATGAAATGGGGCAGAACTTTCTTATGGTGACCTTGTTAAATCATGTTGCTTCAGCTTTTGATGCCGCATATGTTATCAAATCCAAATATTCTATTGAAACAAAGCTCAGGATCGAAAACAATGATAAGGCTGATGTCCTGGGATTAGATAATTATAAACTGACCTACTCGGTCAACTGGTAAATTTGATGAATTTAAGATACGGACATATTATTTCTCTGATAATGATCTTTTTATTCTGTCGGGTCCTTGTTGCCGAGGATATAGTTCCTTTCAATAATCTAAATGATTTTGAAAAAGAGATGTCATTCGTTAGGGACAGGTACGGTAAGGGAGATAAAGATAAAAAGAAAAAAACTGACAGTTTTAAATACTTCATCCGTTCATTTATTGTTCCGGGATGGGGGGAGTATAAGCTGGGAAGAAAGAAAGAGGCTGCGACTTTTTTTATCACAGAAGTGAGTTTAATAGCTGTTGCAGCCGGATTTAGTTATTACTCTTCTATAAGAGAGGATGATTATAAGGACCTTGCCGCGTTGAAGGCAGGTGTTGATCCATCGGGAAAAGATGAGAGATACTGGGTGGACATTGCAAATTACGATAACGTAGAAGATTATAATGCCCAGAGAAATATTGACAGGGATTTTAATAACAGATATGATAATCCTTCAGATTTCTGGGACTGGTCATCAACGTCGGTTAGAAAAGATTACGATGACATAAGAATATCCTCAGAAGACGGCAATACAAGGTTCTTTTACACTATCGGGGCAATTGCACTAAATCATCTAGTAAGTGCAATAAATGCTTCATACAGAGCACCTGCGTTAAAGACAGAGATAATTCAGTCTCTTGACGATACAGGTCATGTTAATCATAAGTTAATGTTAAGTTATAAGTTTTAGATAAATTATGGGTCCTGGAATAATTATAATGATCATAGTACTGCTGTTCTCAGTGGTATTTCATGAAGTATCTCACGGAGTAACAGCATTTTACCTTGGTGATCCTACTGCCAAGAGAATGGGCAGATTAACTTTAAACCCAATGCCTCATATTGATCCGATGATGACAGTCATGCTGCCACTTATGTTAGGTCTTCTTTCAGGCTGGTCAATAATGTTCGGGGGGGCAAAGCCCGTTCCTGTGAATCCTTTTAATTTTAAAAATATGAAAAGAGATATGGCTATCACTGCTGCTGCGGGACCGCTTTCTAATCTTCTTCTTATCATTGTATCAATAATACTATACAAGATATTACTTATCGTAGGAATGGACAGAATAGATCCATATATAATTTTTTCACCGGAGCATCAAACCTATCTGGAGAATTTCTTTTTCTATGCTGTTCTTATAAATACTGTCCTGATGATATTCAATCTATTCCCGATACCACCTTTGGATGGTTCTAAGATACTTATGGGATTTTTAACACATGAGCAGGCTGATAAGTTTGAAGCTGTGAGCAGATACGGTATAGGTATCCTTATCGGTTTGATAGTGATAGGTAATGTATTTAAATTCTCTATTTTCGGAATGGCTATATTTCCTGTAGCAGAATTTTTCATTAGAATATTATTTTTATAGTGGAGTAAGTTTTGTTCTTCGAGTCTCATGCACATTTATATTTTGAACATTATGATGAGGACAGGGACAAACTTATTAATGAGCTTCTTTCAACTGAGATCGATGGAATTATCAACGTTGGTGTTGACATTGAAACTTCATATCAATCGATCAGGCTTGCAGAAAAATATGATAGGATCTATGCTGCAGTTGGTTTGCACCCTACAGATCTAAAAAGTAATTCTGATGATGCTGTAAAAGAGATCAGAGAGCTTTTGAAGCATGATAAGGTTGTTGCATTGGGCGAAACAGGATTGGATCTTTACTGGGATAAAGTCCCTTTCGAAACACAGAGAAAATATTTTATAAAGCAGCTTGAATTATCTCTCGAAGAAAATTTTCCTGTAATCATTCATAGCAGAGATGCAGAAATAGAGACTATGAAAGTTATAAATGAAGTTTCAGATAATTATACAGGTGTTTTTCATTGTTACGCAGGATCTGCAGATACGGCCCTGGAATTGATAGATAAAGGATTTTATATTTCTTTCACCGGGAATATCACTTATAAAAAAAATGACAGAGAAGAAGTTATAAAAGCTTTGCCTCTGGATCGTTTACTGCTTGAAACAGACTCTCCGTTTTTAACCCCTGTTCCTTTTCGGGGTAAGAGGAATGATCCTTCAAAATTGAGATATATCGCTCAGAAGATCGCTGATTTAAAAAATATCAGCATTGAGGAAGTTTCTAAGGTCACGTTAGAAAATACGAGAAAACTGTTTAAAATATTTGACAATTAAAAATGTAGGGGACGGATTTTTCCGTCCCCGTTTTTTATACATTTATTGCTCTACCTTTAGTGAAATATCTTCAAAAGTTGGTGTTACACCGTCTTCAGTCGACCATAGATAAACTTTATATCTCATATCCTGTCCATCAAGTTCAATAGGAGTATCATTTACCATTTGAGTCCAGTTATATTCAGTGTACATTGGCCATGCAGCAGCAGAGTCTTTTCCCTGAACCCATACTTCCACACCTGTGCCTGCTGGTTCGTCACAATTCCATACAATGTTACCCCAAGTGTTCTCAATAGAAGAATAACCTGATGATACTAACATACAGCATTCTAATTTCTTTTCCTGAACTCCGTTCTTATAAATAAAATTATCTCTTACATTCGGAGCTGTTTGATAACCACAACCGTTATAAAGATCACCATTAACTGAAACTAGTCCACTTATGCAGGTAATACCTAGATCGTAAAGATTCACAACCCAAGGAGCGGGATCATTTGATAATTGAAATATCTTACCTCCGGGATTAGTACCCCATGTTATCATATTGTTATGTACAGTAAGCTCTGTTACAGCCTCACCGTTATATCTTCTTACCCAGTTCGTACCATCAAATTCATCAACATAACCTGTTACATAAGATGTGTTCCAAGAAGCAACATATAATTTATCATTACATACAACAAGATCAGTAACTGACATCCCGAAAGAATGACCTGTGTATGTCCAAACTCCACCTACAAGTTTAAAAAGATCACCACTCCAGTGAGTTCCCCAATAAAGTTCTCCATCGTAAGCTACAATAGCATTAGATGAGTTCTCAGTAGTTGCACCAACCTGTTCCCATGCAGTACCATTAAATTTATATACCTGACCTCCAGCAGACTGGTTTGTTGTACCATTCCAGAGACCACCACATGCATATAGTTCTGAATTGAACTCTGTAAAATCAAAAATATTGAGGTAAGGATCAACTTCACCGTATGCAGGTAGTCCATCATTATTGAAAACGGCCCAACCGTTTGGACCTAGACCATAATCGTTTGTTGTTCCATCGTAAGTTTTTATTTCAACACCTGAGTACAAAGTGTAAAGTTTTCCATCAAATACATAAGAGAATCTCCAGTAGTGACCTGCAAGACTAAGTTTCCATACATCTGATGTTGGATCATATTCAAATGTACCGTATCCGGTGACACAGACATATAATTTACCGTTGTAAGTCTGAGCATCGTTAGTTACAAAATAATCACCTGAAATAGTAATTTCTCCTGGTGTGGATGTGAAGTCAATACCTGCTGAAACATTAAATTTATTCGAATCCAGCATATCTACCTGAGTACCTCCACCGGACCAGTCAGTCTGAACGGTAAACTCATCATAAATTATCGGATCTGTTGAATCATCTTCAGTACAAGAGAAAAAGACTGTAGTTGTAACTACAAATAAAAGTAATACTGTTAACCTTTTGAGCATAAATCCTCCGTTGTAATATTTATTTTGATGATTTAATGTAGTTAAAATCGTAAAAAGAGTCAAAGAGAAAAAAAACACATTTTGCAATATACTTATTCCATTCACACCATATTTTAAGCATTTCATCACTACTAAATTGTATAATTTCTGAAAATAAACTAGTTTTCATACTTTCGGATAGGTAAAAAATTTAAAATATCAAATTGAGAGAGGATGAGAATGAGAAAAGTGATTTTGTTTGGCATTGTTGTAATGTTGTTGATCTTTAACGCATGTGAAAAGAAAACGAATTATACCGTTGTTGAAACTGAAGACGGTAAAGTGATCATCAACAAAAAGATTTCTGATGATCCGGAACTAAAGGTTAATCTGAAATATACCGGTCAGATTAACAGTAATCGTAGCGCAGAAGATTCTCTAGGGTTCTTTTGGATGTCAACAGTTCATAAACTGCCAGGCGATAATATTTTAGTTCAGGGTTATAATCCTAAAGGAAGATTAACTTTGTATAATAGTAATTTTAAATTCATAAGATCATTTTCACCAACTGGGCAAGGACCCGGTGAAAATGAGGGATATTCAGGAACAATAATCATCAATAATAAGATCTATGCCTTTTTTAGTAATAGTGATAAAGTTAATATTTTTGATCTTAGTGGAGAATACATTGAATCATTCAACCTAGGTTTCATTGTAACTGAAATTCATAAACTTTCAGAACATAGAATTATAGCTACAAAATGGGAACATCTTACTCTGGATAAAGACAGTGATGAGCTAACAATAGAAAATATACTAATGGATAATGATTTTAATCAGATCAAAGTTGTTGACAGATTTTATAAAATTATCGAACATGGTGTAGCAGCCAGTTCTCAAATGTACCCATTTATATGTGGGAATGAAACTAATCTGTATATCTCTTGGATAAGTGATAGTGAATACAAGATAGATGTTTACGACTCTAATACAGGAGATAAGAAGTATCAAATTAAAAAAGATTTCAGAAGTTACTTCTACAAAGATATCGAAATGGATAGAATGAGTGAATTGAATGGTATTAACATGAAAGAAAAATTTGGTAATATAAAAAAGAGAGCTATAAACGAAATATTTGTAGACAAATATAACAGATTATGGGTACTTGCAACTAATGAGAGAAATTCTGAAAATCTTTCAGGCATGTATGTTGATATATTCAAAAATGGAATATATCAGAATTCTATTCAATTTAAAGATCTAGTCTACTATGATGGAACGGGATCAAAATTGTATTACAGGATTAGATTCATAGGTGATAAGCTGATTTATTTTAATGCGGATGAATTTGACGATGAGAAAGGTAGGAATATTAAATTTTATGATTATTAAATTCCATTGACATTGTACGGAACGCAGATCTGCGTTCCCTACGAATTTAATTAAATCACATAATTCCCCATCTTTGATGGGGCTTTTTTATGTCATAAAAAACACTTGACACGGTAAAAATTATTCGTTAAATTGTATATATCGCATATATACGGCAAACACAAAATGCACGGAGTCGAAAACCATGAAAATTATAATTAAAAATTCATCTCCCGATCCTATCTATAAGCAGATCTCTGATCAGTTTAGAGGTTTGATGATCACCGGTGAACTAAAAGCCGGAGATGCTCTTCCATCTATAAGAAATCTTGCTAAAGAACTTAGGATCAGTGTTATAACGACCAAGAGAAGTTATGAAGATCTGGAGAGAGAAGGTTTTTTGGAAACTGTCGGTGGAAAGGGAACTTTTGTAGCACATCAGAATAAAGAATTTATCAAAGAACAGAAATTGAAAATAATTGAAAATAAATTAATCGAAGCAGTTGATGAAGCAAGAATGCTTGGATTGAAGAAGAAAGAATTAAGGGAGATGTTGGATGCGTTGTATGAGTAGTTGACAGTTGAAAGTTGACAGTTGATAGTTCGTAGGGGTCGCCCAACGGTCGACCCCGAAACGGATTAACAAACATAAAAATGGATCCCCGTGTCGGAGCACGAGGATGACAAAAAAAAAAGAACAAGATTGCCACGGATTTAATAAAATCCTCGCAATGACAGAGGAGAAATAAAATGAATAAAATATTAGATATAAAGAATGTTTCGAAAGAGTTTGACGGTTTTAAGCTGGATAATATAAACTTCAACCTCGATAAAGGGTTTGTGATGGGCTTCATCGGGCCTAACGGGGCAGGAAAAACGACCACTATCAGGCTTATAATGAATTTATTGAAGAAAGATTCCGGCGACATCAAAATATTCGGAATGGATAATTCGATAGATGAAGTGGCGATAAAGGACAGGATCGGTTTCGTATATGAAGAAAGCTATTTTTATGAGCATCTGACCGTAAAGAAAATGAAAGAGATAATCGCACCGTTCTACAGCAGGTGGGATGATGAAAAATTCGACGAATACTGCGGGATATTTGAGCTCCTCCCGAATAAGAAAATCAGAGATCTATCAAAAGGAACAAAAATGAAATTCTCGCTTGCCGTAGCTCTCTCGCACAACGCCGAACTTCTGATCCTTGACGAACCGACATCCGGACTTGACCCCGTATTCCGCGACAAGCTCATGGACATACTCCGCGAAGAAATTCAGGACGAGAACAAATCTATCCTATTCTCGACGCACATCACTTCCGATCTTGAAAAAATAGCCGATTACATTACTTTCATCAACAACGGAAAGATCGTTTTCTCCGACCAGAAAGACATCCTGCTTGAAAACTACAAGATCATCAAAGGCGATACAGGCATACTGACCGATGATATCCGCAGCGAATTACTTGGAATGAAAGAGAACCGTTTCGGGTTCGAAGCCCTCTGCAATGTCGAAAAACAAAGCGTATTCTCGCAATTTGAGATAGTAGT
>JAFGVM010000080.1 GCA_016937995.1 Candidatus Delongbacteria bacterium | reverse complement strand
TGACTAGCAGTAATTGCAATACCACCTGAAGCTTCATAGAGTTTTATACCCATCGCAACGGTAGGTGTAGTTGCGATATCAATATCAATAACATCTCTACCGCACATGTTTAATACAGAACAAACTATATCTGAAATTACTTTTCCGGACGGACGGGTATCTCTGCCGACTATTATTTTTCCGGGTTTGCAAAATCTGGAAAAAGCAGAAACATATTTTACGATCACATCAGGAGTGAATGATTCACCGACAATACCCCTCACACCTGCAACACTTGCCATCAATTTTGACATTTTAGCCTCGAAAGAGTTATACTAATGTAAATAACTTCAACACAAAAAGATATGCAAACGGGTCATGAATGTCAAGATAATAGGAATAGGGTTTTGTGAATTTGGTCGAATTTTGAAGTTGCCATAATATTGTATTTTTTATATATTCAACAATTCGGTAGGAAGTGAAAATATTAACATAGATAAATAAAGTCGGAGGGGAAATGGCTTTTAAAATAATTGTACTTGCTAAACAGGTACCTGACACAAGGAACGTGGGCAATGATGCAATGAAAGCTGACGGAACTGTAAACCGTTCAGCTTTACCGGCAATATTTAATCCTGAAGATCTCAATGCATTGGAACAGGCGTTGCAGATAAAGGATAACAATCCAGGCACTGAAGTAATAATTTTAACTATGGGACCACCAAGAGCAGCAGATATCATAAGAGAGAGTCTTTTCAGAAACGCTGATAAAGGTTATTTGATCACTGATCGAAGATTTGCAGGAGCGGATACACTGGCGACATCATATGTACTTTCCAAAGCAGTGGAAAAATTTGCACCGTATGATCTGATAATATCAGGCAGACAGGCTATAGATGGTGATACTGCACAGGTTGGACCTCAAACTGCAGAAAAGTTGAATATCCCGCAAGTAACTTATGCAGAAGAGATAACTTCAATAACAAAAGACAAAATTACCATCAAGAGAAGATTGGAGAGAGGTGTTGAAGAGGTTGAGAGCACTTTGCCTCTTTTAGTGACAGTTCACGGGTCAGCAGCTCCCTGTAGACCAAAAAATGCAAAACTTTTAATGAAATTCAAGCATGCAAAAACTTCTACTGAACTTCAAACACTTGATGATGATTATCTTGGTGAAGAGATAAGGAACAGAGCTTTTTTAAAAATAGAAGAGATAAGTTTGGATGATCTGGATTGTGATGTGGATAAGATAGGTCTAATGGGATCTCCGACAAAAGTTAAGAATATAGAAAATGTCGTTCATACAGCAAAAGATTCCAAAAGGATCGGTGATGTAGACAGTGACATAAAGGAATTAATTGGTGATTTAATAAATAATCATACATTGGGGTAGAATGTGAATAATGTATTAGTTTATTGTGAGGTCGAGGAGCAAAAAGTAGCGGATGTGAGCATAGAATTACTTTCTAAAGGAAGAAAGCTTGCGAATGAGCTGGGATGTAAACTTGAAGCTGCTATTATTGGTAATGGCCTGGACCAACTTGTAAATTCTATCAAACCTTATGGGGTCGATGTTATATATAAAGCTGTTGACGGCAGATTATTTCCATATACAACATTACCGCATACCGCAGTGTTTGAGAAAATATTAGAAGAGTGCAAACCTCAAATTGTGCTTGTAGGTGCAACCTCGATAGGTAGAGACCTTGCTCCGAGGATAGCTTCTACTTTGAAATGTGGTCTGACCGCGGACTGTACAGACCTTGTGATCGGTGAATACACAGATGCCAAGACCAAAAACGTGTATAAAGACCTTTTATATCAGATAAGACCCGCATTCGGGGGTAATATAGTTGCAACCATCGTAAATCCGGAGACCAAACCTCAAATGGCAACTGTGAGAGAAGGTGTGATGAAGAAGGAGATAGTCTCAAATAACTACATTAGCGAGATAGTTGAACTTGACGTAAAAAATATATTGAATAGTGTGAACTTTGCAGTAAAGATCATCGAAAGGCACATAGAACCAAGAAAAGTAAATCTGTCAGGCGCACAAATAATAGTATCGGGCGGATTTGGAATAGGTTCTCCGGATGGTTTCAAGCTTCTTAATGAATTTGCAAAGGTGATAGGTGCTGAGGTAGGTGCGTCCAGAGCTGCTGTTGATGCAGGTTTTGTGGAACACGAAAGACAGGTAGGTCAGACAGGTATAACCGTGAGACCGAAACTATACATTGCAGTTGGTATTTCCGGGGCTATTCAACATACTGCGGGTATGGAAAACTCATCACAGATAATTTCTATAAATATTGATCCGGAAGCTCCGATCAATAAATTAGCTGATATCGCTATAGTCGGTGACTTCAACTCCATAATCCCGAAAATGATAAAATATTACAAAGAACAGTCAAAGTAGAGGTAATATAAAATGGCAAACTTTTATACAGACAATGAAGATATCAAGTTTCATTTAAATAATCCGAAAATGAAACCTATTGTGGATCTGAAAGAGAGAAATTATAAGATCTTTGAAACTGAAAATTATGGGAATGATAATATTGACCCATGTGATATTAAACCATATAATTTTGAAGATGCGATAGATAATTACAGTGAAGTATTGACCATTGTAGGTGAAATCTGCGGAGATATTATAGCTCCTAATGCTGAAGGAGTCGATGAGGAGGGTCCAAGACTTGAGAATAATAGAGTTCATTATGCAAGCGGTACTGTAGAAAATATGAAAGCTTTAAAACAGGCAAGACTTACAGGAATGACATTACCAAGAAGATATGGTGGACTAAACTTTCCTGCAACAGCCTACAATATGGCTGTGGAAATGGTCTCAAGAGGTGACGCCAGTTTAATGAACCTGTTCGGACTTCAGGATATAGGAGAGACAGTTTACGAATTTGCTGATGATGAAACAAAGAAGAACTTTCTACACAGATTTTCATCAGGGGAATCAACCGGAGCAATGATCCTTACTGAGCCTGATGCAGGATCAGATCTTCAGGCAGTTAATTTAAAAGCTCATTTTGATGAAAAAGCTAATACATGGAAACTGAATGGTGTAAAAAGATTTATCACTAACGGAAATGCTGAGTTATCACTGGTACTTGCAAGATCTGAGGATGGAACTAAGGATGGCAGAGGTCTATCAATGTTCCTTTATGACAGAGATGATACTGTCCAGATAAGAAGGATCGAGAATAAAATGGGTATCCACGGATCACCTACTTGTGAAATGGTTTTTAAGGATTCACCATGTATTTTAGTTGGAAAGAGAAAATTCGGTCTGATAAAATATGTTATGGCTTTAATGAACGGGGCAAGACTGGGTATTGGATCCCAGTCTATCGGTATTTCAGAAGCAGCATACCGGGAAGCTTTGAAATATGCAAAAGAAAGAGTACAATTCGGTAAAACGATAGATCAATTCCCGGGTGTTTATGAAATGCTCACAGATATGAAAGTAAAAATAGCTGCCGGAAGATCACTTTTATACGAGACTTCCAGATTCGTGGATATGTACAAGGTCTACGAGGATATTGAAGCCGAGCGTAAGTTGTCCAATGAAGAAAAACAGGATATGAAAAAGTATAAGAGAAGAGCTGACTTTTATACTCCTCTTCTGAAAGGTCTGACGAGTGAATATTGTAATTCAATAGCATATGATGCTATCCAGATCCATGGCGGGACCGGATTCATGAAGGATTTTCCGGTTGAAAGACTATACAGAGATGCCAGGATAACAACTATTTACGAAGGTACTACTCAACTGCAGGTCGTTGCAGCTATCAGAGGTGTGACCAGTGGTCTTTTCACTGAAATGATGGAAGAATACCAGAATGAGAAAATATCACCTGAACTGGAGTATCTGAACAAGCACCTTAAAGAGATGAAAAATGAATATGTTGAAGCGATGAGAATTGCTGAAGCTCCGGAGGATAATGAATTTTTAGATTTTCATGCTAGAAGACTGGTCGAAATGGCTGGAAATATCATAATGGGTCATCTTCTTGTGCTGGATGCAGACAGGGATATCAAGTACAAACCTATGGCTGAATTGTTCATCAAGAAAGGTCAACCTGAGAACACAGAAAAATTCAATAAGATCAAAACTATTGATCGCGATGATCTTGGATTATATAAAACGTTGTCCATTTAAATTTTATAAAGCCCTGAATTCAGGGCTTTATTTTTTTCAACTTGCATGTAATTAATAATACGTTGACTTTGTAGTAATATTAACATATTTTTCAATACTGAATTAATCAGAAGAAACTAGAAATTGAAATATAGAATAGCAGCATATATTTCCGGTTCAGGAAGCAATCTTAAAGCAATATTAGACTACAGCTTACAAAAAAAGATAGCTTCTGAGGTTGTATTGGTAATCGCAAACAAAGATGCAAGTGGGTTAGAATATCCAGCTTCTCTCGGAATAGAAACTGCCGTGATCCCGCGAAAAGAAATGCCCAGAAAAGAATTTGTCAGTATGCAATTAGATTTACTTGAGAAGCATAATGTGGACCTCATTGTTCTAGCAGGATACATAAAGAAACTTCCTAAAGAGGTCACTGATAAATATTCAAGGAGGATACTCAATATTCATCCTGCCTTATTACCAAAGTTCGGAGGTAAAGGAATGTACGGGATTAATGTTCACAAATCAGTAATTGATGCAGGTGAGAAATATTCAGGTCCGACAATTCATTTTGTTGATGATATTTATGACAACGGTGAAATTTTGTTACAGAAGAAGGTCGAAGTATCAGTTGATGATACACCGGAATCACTACAGAAGAAAGTATTAAAATTAGAACACTTAGCCTATCCTGAAGCGATCAGGTTACTTGAAGAAAGGAGATAAAATTGAATTTTACAGCTATAAAAAGGGCAATTATATCTGTTTCAGATAAAAAGAACATTGAAGATCTTGCAAAATATTTAGAGGACAAGGGTATAGAGATATTTTCCACAGGCGGAACCTATAAGATTTTAAAATCGGAAGGTATACCGGTCAAAGATATAACAGAATTGACCGGTTTTCCTGAAATGATGGATGGAAGGATCAAAACTTTGAATCCAAAGGTTCATGGTGGTATTCTTGCGGTAAGAGAGAATGATACACACATGTCAGAGGCTCTGCAAAACGGTGTTGAGATGATAGATCTTGTCGTTGTAAATCTTTATCCCTTCGAAAAAACAATTTCCGATCCTGATGTTACATTGGAAGATGCAATAGAAAATATTGACATTGGCGGACCGACAATGCTCAGGAGCAGTGCTAAAAATTATAATTACGTTACAGTAATAACCGATCCTGCTGATTATGACAGGTTTATAGAGGAATATGATAAATATGGAGGAACTTCCCTGGATCTTAGAGAGGAATTAGCTCTGAAGGTCTTTAGCAGAACAGCAGAATATGACAGTATAATTTCGGAATATCTTGAGAATAGATTAGCAAAAAAATTTAAGAAAAATTTATTCTTGGAACAAGGCAAAGAACTCAGGTATGGAGAGAATTCACATCAAAAAGGTTTTCTTTACAAAGACAAACATTCTCAGGAAGGTACTCTGGCTACTGCAAAACTTATAGCGGGAAAAGAAATGTCATACAACAACTATATGGATGCTCAGGCAGCTCTTGACACAGTGCTTGAGTTTGATGATCCGGCAGCAGTTGTGGTTAAACATATGAATCCTTGCGGTGCTGCTACAGGAAAGGATTCCAGGGAAGCACTTGAAGTTGCATGGTTTGCAGATCCAATTTCAGCAATGGGTTCAGTATTGGCCTTCAATTCAGAATTTAACATGCAGACCTTAAGGTTCTTGAGAGGGAAGGAAGTAAAACATCTTTCTTTCAGAGTGGAGAACAATAAGCTTATCCCGGAAGAAATAAAAAGAAAATTCGTTGAAGTGATCCTGGCACCATCATTTTCAGATGAAGCTATGGAATACATTACAACAAATAAGAGTTTTCAGAGTGTCAGAGTTTTAAAAATAGATATTGGAGCTTCAAAAAAAGCTAAAGATTTTCAAATAAAGAGAATTGATGGTGGATATTTATATCAAACAACAGACAACGAATTAACTTCAAGATATGACTGCGTAACCAAGAAAAAATTTGATAATAAAATGGAAGAACTTGCAGAATTTTCATACAAATGCTGTAAGCATGTAAAATCTAATGCAATTGTACTTTGCAGATCAACTGATGATGGGCAATATACAATTCTTGGAATGGGTGCAGGTCAACCTAACCGTGTCGATTCTTTCAGGAAACTGGCAATAACCAAAGCAAGAGAAAATCTTGAATATGAGTTCACCTCAAAAAATATTAAAGGAAGTTTTGATGATTACTTTAAAAAAGTTATCTCGGAACAAACTGTAATGGCAAGTGATGCTTTTTTCCCTTACGATGATTCTGTTAGAACAGCAGCAGAATATGGAATTAAGTATATTATTCAACCCGGCGGTTCAATGAACGATGCTGATTCGATCAAAGCCTGTGATGAACTGGACATTGGAATGATATTCGCCGGGAATAGACACTTTAGACACTAAAACAATTGAGAATGGAAAATGAAGAATTAATACTTCTGAATTCTAATTTCTAAATTTAACTTTAAGGATACAACATGGATTTTCTATCATTATTCAGCTTTTTCTCACACGATATCGCAATTGATCTTGGAACAGCAAACACACTTATCTATGTCAAAGGAAGAGGTATTGTTGTTGAAGAACCTTCTGTGGTAACATGGGATGAGAGATTAAAAAAAGTAGTCGCGATCGGAACTGAAGCCAGAAGTATGGAAGGTAAAACCCCCGGGAATATCAGAACTATCAGACCTATGAAAGACGGAGTGATCGATGATGATGAAGTTGCTGAAGAAATGATCAGGCAATTTATCAAAAAAGTTAAAGTAGGTACTTTTAGCGGTAGACCCAGAATGATAGTGTGTGTTCCATCAGGAGTTACAAAATCTGAAAAAAGAATTATCAGAAGTGCTGCTGAAAATGCAGGGGCAAGAGAAGTATTTTTAATTTCCGAGCCAATGGCTGCAGCTCTTGGTGTTGGACTACCTGTTGATGAGCCTGAAGGATCAATGGTTGTAGATATAGGCGGAGGAACAACAGAGATCGCTGTTATTTCTTTGAGCGGTATAGTTTCAGAGAATTCAATCAGAATAGCCGGAAATAAAATGAATCAGGCAATCGTTGAATTCATGAGATCACATTACAAACTTCTTATCGGCGAAAGAACTGCTGAAAAGATAAAGATCAGTATCGGATCTGCCTATGAACTTGAACAAGAGCTTACATATATTGCGAAAGGAAGAGACCTTATTGCCGGTCTTCCAAAAGAGATCGTTGTTAATTCAGACGAGATCAGAAAAGTA
>JAFGVM010000079.1 GCA_016937995.1 Candidatus Delongbacteria bacterium | reverse complement strand
CTTGAAATAACTAAGTAAAAATTATGAAGTTAAAGTTGCTACCATCTAATTTATACCATATGTCTCAATAAAATTTTAAATATCCTTATGAATTTGATACTTCTGTAAAGGGATCTTTAAAAACTGTATCCTGACCGGAGTATAAAGTTATACTTTGTTTCATTATCTTGGTAAAAATCGATCTTCAAATTTGAGGTGATGGAAAATTTATTATACACGAAACTTGAAGAAAATATCGGTCCATGAATTATGAAAACATTCTTCAGTATGTTCTTGTTAAAATCAGTCTGGTCAAAATCATGATCATCGATCTCATAAAAGTAATATTCACTTTTAAGATTAAATTTATTTGAAAAATAATGTGTGTAGCCAAAAGCAATGTAGTAGTGAATTTTGTAAGTTATCGGATTTTCTTTAAATTCATCATAATTAAAATTACCGAACTCTTCATATTTATAATTGGTTGAAAGTTGTGCTTTTGATCTGTTGGCTAAAACGAAATTTATTGTATCTTCATAACCATAGTTCTTAATAATAAAACTCCTAGTGAAAGTTTCGTCATAATCATATGATCTGAAGTAAGACTGAAATGCAAACTTACCGGATAGATTTATTGGTTTATCTTTATAAAGGCTATATCCTGTAACGGAATTAATTACTCTGTCAATATAGTTTGAACTGCTTTTCTCAGCAGATATATTTATAAGATGATAGAATTCAAGTGGGAATGATTGAGTAATATGCAAAATATTGTCGAATCGGTAAGACACAACTGGGTCTACGGTAAATTTCAAGATATCCCTGTCCTCAGAGTTTGATAAAGTTAATGATTTATACTGATGTTTGAAATAATTAATAGCTAATGATGATTCTAAATCTTTAAAAAATATATAACTGTGATTTGATTTTAATTGAAATGTGTAAAATGAAAATGATTCATCAGAGTTATTATGAGTAAATTTATTGCTTCCTGTATCAAATTCAACTCTGAAAATAGATCGGTATGTATTTTTGTAAAATGAGAGTTCATCAATAAACTTTATATTTAAATTTTCATTGTAACTGTATTGGCTTTCATCAACATAAATATTTTTATCTCTCTGAAAATATCTGGTACTTATCAAATTATCCAGCCCGGAAATTATATTGTAATTAAAACTACCACTCAAAGAGTATTCTTTCTTAATTACTCTGTTTGAGGAATATTGAGAATCGTAGTAGTGGTATTGAGAGCCAATATATTCACCTCCAAGAGAGTAATTTCCAAGATTATCGTCTAAAATTTCAAAATACTGTGTGAGAACATTTGAATTATAATTTATTTCTTTATCGAGATTGTCCCCGTTGTTAGAACCACTAAAGGTGAATGAGTTCTTTCTTAAATCTATTTTAGAATATATATCAATATCCCATTTAAATCCTTTTGAAAAGGTTAGTTCGTCATTTTTCCCAATATATCCCGCCGCCAGATTAATATTGGAACGAAGAAGAGAAAATTGGATCTTAGGCATTAAAGAAATTTCGCTGTAAGTAGGTTTTAATCCTGAGGTATTCGTTTTGAAGTTTGAATTTAATTCTCCACCTATATTGAAATATTTATTCTTTCCAAGAAATTGAACGTTTATATCATTTTGATTTTTTGAGTAATCAGTATAACTGTTTAACTTATTGTTCCCTGATAAACTGAAAAGTGATAGTGTGTCGTTATGAGCATAATTCAAATTCAAGGAAAATAATTTATGTGTTGAATAATCGCTGTAATCAACATACAAAGTATCCTTTTGTAGCTGAGGAAATACTTTAGATGAAAGTATTACCAATAAAAATATTGTTATAATATTTTTTATCATCTATCCAGGTTAGTTATTGTTAATGTATAATTGTCCGCATGCAGCATCGATATCTTCACCTCTACTTGCTCTGAACACAACAGGAAAATTCACATTTTGAAAAAAATTATAGAATTTTTGCTGCTGCATATTAGTTGTTGGTGAAAATTCTGTATAAGGATTAGAATGATACTTTATAAGGTTTAACTTTGACGGTAATTTCGAAAGTAATGTTTTTAATTCTTTAGCATGGTCCTGACTGTCATTAACACCATTAAGGAGAATGTATTCAAATACAACTTTTCTATTGGAAACTTTAGTATATTCTCTCAAAATTTTAAATAGATCCTCAAGATTATACTGCCTGTTACCTGGCATGATCTCACTTCTCTGATCATTGAACGGATTATGAAGTGATATTGCCAATCTAAATCTAATATCTAGATCAATATAATTTCTTATTCCGGGGATATGGCCAAATGTGGATATTGTAATTTTTCTGGATCCAATCGCTAATCCATTATCATCATTTATGATCTTTGCACTCTTAATAACATTGTCAAAGTTATCAAAAGGCTCTCCCATACCCATAAAAACTACATTTGTTATATTTTTTTGTTTCAGTTTTTGAATATACAAAATTTCTTCAACTATTTCAGCTGTAGTAAGATCTCTTATAAATCCCATTTTACCTGTTGAACAAAATGAACAGTTGAATTTACACCCTACCTGACTCGATATACAGATTGTCAGTCTATCCTTCTCAGGAATAAGTACTGATTCTATAGAATTTCCGTCCTGGAGTTCGAGTAAAAATTTTTCTGTACCGTCTGAACTGATTTTTTTTTCTTTCAGCCTGTATAAACCTATATTAAACTTTTCTTTGAGTAATTCTCGAAATTTAATGGAGATATCTGACATAAGATCAATATCAATAATATTTTTCTTATATATCCAATTCCAAATCTGTTTCGCAATATATTTTTTACCACCCATATCATTGATATTGTCGATCAATTCTTCAAATGATAATCCTGTTAGGTTTTTGCTCATTTCTTTCACTTCTACATTATTTATTTGTTTAGATAAAAAATGAAATTCAACTAAAGTCAAATTTCATTTTATTTATATTTTGGATGCAATGCTGTTAATATTAATCTAAAAAATTATCTGTCACAAGTATTCTACCGCAACCTTCGCAGATATTATAATCCTCGGATAATTTTATTTTCTGTTGGAATTGATATGGGATATGGATCTTACATCCGTTACACAGCCCATCAGGTGTAACATAAGTAATTGCAATACCATTTCTGATATTGAGAATTCTGTAATAATGATTAAGAAAAGGTTTTCTGATTTTTTTCTCAATTCTTTTTTTCTTACGGTTTAATTTTTCTATTTCTTCTTTATTTGTCTTCGCGATTTTATTTATTTTTGTATTTTTACTTTTTATTCGTTTTTTTAATTCCTCTATTTTTTCTTCTTTATCTGTAATATCTTCTTCCAATACATGATTTTCTTCATCAAGTTTATTTAATTTATCCTGAAAAACCTGTAAAGCTTTTTCTAATTTTTTTACCTCTCTTTTAATATGTTCTTTTTTAGTCTTTTTTTCATTGTCGAGGTCTGATTTTTTTTGTCCGAGGATCCTTTCATGATCAAGAATATCTTCCTGGTAAGATTCTTTGTCTTCAAAATACTCTTTTTGTTTACGGACAGATTTTAATTTATTTAGGGTTAGTTCTTCGATCTCACTATTCAATCTGGTTATTTTACTGTCAATTGTTCTTTCTTCACCTGTTAATTGGTAAATAGCACGATCTACTTTCTGTAATTCAATTAGCCATTTTAAATCTTCAAACATACAATACTCCCTTAGTTAGCTACTTAATGAAAATGGGTTTTTTAGTAAATTCTTTATGTTATCAATAACGATCTCTTTTTTTAAATTGGACATAATAACATTTAATTCTGGTGCATAATCGTATAGTAATTGCCTGCAAGCACCACACGGACTTGCGGGTATTTCTGAATTTGATAAAATAAAAATAGTATCAAACTCTCTCTCTCCGTTACTTAATGCAGTGAATAAAGCAACTCTCTCTGCACAAATTGATAAACCAAAAGAAGATGATTCTATATTTGAACCGAAATATATTTTACCGGACTTTGTTCTTAATGCTGCTCCAACTTTGAAATTAGAATAAATAGCCGAAGCATTTTCTCTGGCATTATGTGCGGTTTCGTATAATTCACTATGTAGATCTGATAAACTCAATATTTACCTTTCAATTACTAGTTTTTGTCCTGGATATACTTTTGCAGTTTCTATACCTGAATCCAATTTAATAATTTCTAGATCATTTATCTTTGCGATTTCTTCCCATGAGATCCCGTATCTAAATGCAATACTCTCTATATTATCATTGTTCTCAACAATATAGTTGTCAATGTATTTCAAACTTTTAGATGTATTCATTTCATCTGCAATATTGTTGAAATTAATATATCCCAAATCTTCCAAACTTTTAATAAAAAATGATTTTGAATTTTCAGGGACCATTATTTCCATTGTTGTAAATTTTGAAATGTAATTTTTATTTTTATAGCTAAATTTCAAGTGAGGATTAGCATCGTAAAATTCTCGATAACTCAAGTTTAGAAGAGAACAAATTTCTGTGTACTGCAGATCCTTTTGTTCGAGTGAAATCATACAAGGTTCGAATATTTTATCATTGGATATATCAACAATCTTAAATCCGTATTTTACAGGATCAGAAAGGATCATTTTATAGGCAATTACTTTTGGAACGTAAAGATCAGTTTCAGAATTTGAAACACATTCCCAGAAATTATTAGAGTTTTGAGTCTCAAGCATTGATGCAACATTTCCCTCACCATTGTTGAAAGCGGCGAGAACAAGGAATACATCGTTATCAAAAACCTTCATCAAATGAGAGATATGCTCTGCTGAAGCGGTTGTTGAAGTTATCAATAAATTTCTTTCATCTACCTGATCATCTACTCTCAATCCATACATTCTTGCAGTTGCAGGCATGAGTTGCCAAGGGCCGGATGCTTTACTTTCGGATAATGCACGCAAATTAAAGTCAGACTCTACCGGAATTATATAGGCAAAATCTGTATTCAGACCATGTTCAGAGAGAATCTCCTTAGCAATAGGAATAAACTGATATTGTTTGTCAATCAGTGACTGCATATAATTTCTTCTATCAGTGATCAAATTGCCCAGAATTGTTTCGATCCTGTCCTTTACATCGTATTTTTCTAAAGGAATAATAATATCTGAAAAAACAATATTTTCCTGAATTTTATGATTTGAAATTCCATATAGAAAGGAACATAAAATAAGAGTAAAGGTGAAAATAGTTCCAGTGTATTTGTAAAAATTGTTAATCAAGGCTACATCCATTAGATTTATAAGAATTAAAATATAATAAAAAAATGTGCATAAATCAATCAAAATAACCTTTAATATAGACGCAGTATTATACTGTACTGCTTGAGATTTTGATCTTAAAATAATAGTTATTCTTGTTTATGATAGCATATGTTATTATATTGGTCAGGGTCTATAATTTAAAATATTTGTTGAGAATCAAGGACATTTATGAAATATGGCATTATCGATAATTTACACAGAAGTCATGACAAAGAATCTCTAAGAAATATTTATCACAACATAAAAGAGAAGGGTTTTGATGTTGTGATAAATAATGAGAACGAGTATAATAAAGAGTTTAATTTTAAGCTATTATCAAAGTCAGAATTGATAAAATATGCTGATGTTATTATTGTTCTGGGAGGAGACGGTTCACTTTTAGAAACTGCAAGAACAGCATCTGAAAGTCTTAAACCATTCCTGGGTGTAAACTTTGGCAAACTGGGATTTTTAGCCGATGTTAAAGAGAATGAAGTGTTGAATTGCATTGAAATGATCGAAGACGGCAAATACCATGTCGAAGAAAGAATAATGCTAGATGCATTTTATAGAGATAAGAAAATTTGCGCTTTAAATGATATTGTTCTTGATAAGGGTTCTTCTCAGAGAGTTATGAAAATTTCCGTTGATATCAACAACAAATATTTTACAACCTATACTTCGGATGGACTCATTATTTCTACACCAACGGGATCAACAGCTTACAATATGTCCGCTAACGGGCCGATAGTCCAACCAGGTGTGACAGCTTTTACGATCACTCCACTTTCTCCACATGCATTAGCAATGAGGCCAGTTGTTATCCCGGACAGTTCAATAATATCAATTACTGCCGAAAGTTCAGATAAAAGAATGATATTAAGTGGAGACGGTCAAACAAATATTGACATTGACACTTTAGATCAGGTAGTTATAAAAAAATCTGAAAGAACTGCAAAATTCATAAAATTTGACGGAAGTGATTTTTATATGTTGTTGAGAGAAAAACTGGGTTGGGGTGGTTTTAAAGAAAGGATCTCAAAATAGAAAGCAACTTGTAATGACCATTATTAATTTTTCTTGACATCGAAATGATTAATATATATATTTGGCTCTGTTTAAAATTGGGAGTTTAGCTCAGTCGGTAGAGCAGTTGACTGTTAATCAATTTGTCGGGGGTTCAAGTCCCTCACCTCCCGCAAAAAAGCCGCTTTTAAGCGGCTTTTTTTAATTATTGTTCCTGAGTCGATGAAAAATGTCTTTTTTATTTCGTTTACATACTTGAAATGATTTAATATATTTCAATGTGTTAAAGTTATTGTTTAAATCCTGGCACAGCATTGTTTTTGATACTACTAGTATTAACTGCAGATGTTGGGATGAGCGGAGATATTTTTGAAAAGAGTCACAAAATTAAATTTGTTCGAAGATTAAAATTAACTACCAGAGAACTAAGGAGGTTAATATGAAAAAAGTATGTGTAATATTAGCTGGTTCGGGTCATGCAGACGGGTCTGAGATCCAGGAATCGATCTCAACTCTGATAGCTTTAAGTAAATATGAAGTGACCTATGATTGTTTCTCTATTGATCAGGATCAATATGATGTGATCGATCACTCTAATTACGAACCGGTAAAAGAGAAGAGAAATCTATTGCATGAAGCAGCAAGGATCGCAAGGGGAAAAATAAAGGACATTGCAGAATTAAATGTTGATAACTATGGTGCTATAATTTTCCCGGGAGGTTTCGGAATAGCTAAAAATCTATGCACATATGCTTATGAAGGAAGAAACGGATCCGTTGACAGCAGGATCAAAGAATTGATCGTTTCATTCTTCAAATCAAAGAAGTATATTGGTGTGATATGTATTTCACCGGTAATGATAGGAATGGCATTGTCCGGAATTGCGGAAGATTTAAAGCTGACACCCGGGTATTTTGAAAAAGCTGCTGAAGATTTGAAATACTTTGGAGCAAACCCTGTTATGCTTGATTCGACGGATATATGCATAGATGATTTAAATAAAGTTATTTCAGCTCCGGCATATATGAATAGCGATGCAACGTTGTACCAGGTATATACTGGTATTGAAAAACTGGTTAAATTCATTTCCGAGAAGATCTAATGAAACCTTTTATTAGAGTTGATGACAGATTGATCCACGGTCAGGTAGTAGTAGGATGGGGAAGTGAGCTTAATCCAGATTATATTATTTTATCGGATGATGAAATAGCTTCAGATGAAACTGAAAGTGAATTATATCTTCTTGGAGTTCCGTTTGAATTTGAGGGTAAAGTTTTGAATTTTTCAGAAACTGTTAAATTTTTGGAAAATAACGATCATAAAAATTCTATAATCGTAGTGAAATCTCCAAGATCGGTTTTGGATCTGATTAATTTAGGATTAAAAGTAGATACATTGAATATTGGCGGGATGCATTCAAAAGAAAATAAACTGGAGATCAATCATTATGTCTACATTAATAGGTCAGAATATGATGATCTATTACTTCTGAAAGAGGAAGGAATAAATATTCAAATCCAGGATCTTCCTGGAGAAAGAATGTTTAATATGAAATATCTTATGGAACAATGGGAAAAGCATGAAAAACAGAACTAAAGAAGCAATAGTTGGATTTGTTACTATACTGGCTGTAACAATTTTGATAATATCAATAATTTACGGCAAAAATATATCATTGAATTCAGAAACAAAAACCGTTACTGTGACCTTTGATAATGTGAACGGTTTGGATATTGGTTCAAAAGTATTTGTAAAAGGAGTTCCCTGCGGAAACGTGACATCTGTTGACCTTACTGATAAAAACGTGATAGTAAAAGCTGATATTGATAAAAATATTAATTTATATTCAGATGCTTTTGCAACAGTTGAAAACAAAGAGATCATGGGCGGTAAAATGCTTGTTCTTAGCATTGGCACAACCAATGTTCCACTCAATGATCGATCTATCATAGGAAGAAGCAGTAAAGGAATGAATGAGGCAATTTCAGATATTGCAGAAATAATGTCTTATGCGAGAACACTAATAGAAAATACAGATGCTCTTATCCTTAAAGTTTCAAAAGCTATTCCGGAAACAGACTTCGATAAAAAATTCAATCAGATTGCAGATGAAACTATCGTTACTATGACTTCAATTAAGAACACAATGAAGAGTATAAATGTCAAGTTTGACAGAACATTGAACAAAGCTGAAACTCTGGTTGATACTATGCAGAATTCAATTAATTATGGAAAATCAGCCCTTGCAAAAATTTATCCACAGATCGATTCATTAATCATAAAAACAGATATTCTACTTGTCTCTCTCAATAAAAGAGTAGAAGAAATTACCGATCCTTCCGGATCTATTGGTAAATTAGTCCACTCAGATGAATTTTACAATAAGCTTGACAGAGCTGTTACTAACATTGATTCATTAGTGAAAAAGATAGACAGAGAGGGATTAAGAACGAATATAGATCTGTGGTAGATCGGTATAATAGCTAAAGAATTATAAATAGAGGTAAAATGAGCGATATTGAAAAAGAGATTCTAATAAATGTTTCCACAAAGGAAACCAGAGTTGCGATCGTTGAGAACAGCAAATTAGTTGAGATGTTTATTGAAAGGCCTGAAAATGAAAGAAGTATTGGGAACATTTATGCAGGCTATGTAGATAACATACTGGATGGAATGAATTCAGTTTTCGTTGTATTAGGAGATGTACAAAACGGATTTTCTCATCTCGGAGATTTTAAAAATGATCTGTTACCATCCGATATACTTAACGGTAAATATTCTTTCCAATCGATCGATGAAGATATTACAATGATCGAAATTCAGGAAGAATCAAAAAAGAAATTAAAGAAAAATGATAAAGTACTGGTTCAGGTAATAAAAGAATCAATTGGCAGTAAAGGACCTAGGATCACTTCCAATGTAACAATTCCAGGCAGGTATGTTGTTCTGATCCCAAATGACAGAGGTGTGAAAATTTCAAAGAAAATCAGTAATCCTGCTGTTAGAAGAAAGTTAAATAAAATAGTAAAAAATTTAATACCGGATAATTTTGGTGTGATAGTAAGAACTGCTGCTGAAAAAAAAGACATTCAGGCATTCACTAACGATATTATAAACACATATAACATATGGAAGAAGGTAGTAAAAGGATATAAAAAGGCAGAGAAACCCACTCTTCTGTATAAGGATGATGATCTTGCTGCGAGTATAGTAAGGGACCTTTTTAACGAGGATGTATCAAGAATGATCGTTGATTCACAGGACCTTTATGATGATATACTTGAATACATCAGAAACAACGCTCCGGAATTAGAGGGGAATTTATTTTTGCATGATGATGGTGATCCTATTTTCGATAAATATCATAATATAAATAAGGACTACTACAAGAGTCTTTCCAGAGAGGTATTCTTAAAGAACGGTGGCTCAATAGTAATTGATCACACAGAAGCTCTCGTAGCTATTGATGTCAACAGTAAAAGGTATGTAAAAAAAAGATCCCATGAAGAGAACAGTTTTAATATAAATATGGCAGCAGCAGGTGAGATCGCCAGACAACTTAGGCTAAGGGATATGGGAGGTCTGATCATTATTGATTTTATCGATATGAATGATAATGAGAATAAACTGAAAGTTTTTAATGAATTGAAGAATTCACTTAAATTAGACAAAGCAAAATCGAGTATAGAGCCAATAAGTAGATTCGGCTTAGTTGAAATGACACGCCAGAGATTAAAACCTTCAATAGTACAGACCATTTTTGAAGATTGTCCAACCTGTTCCGGAAAAGGTATTGTCCAGTCCAAAGAAAGTATCTCAATCCAATTGGACAGATGGCTTAAGAATTACAAATTCATGACCAGTAATTCAATGGTTGATATTGCCGTCAACAGAGAACTTAAGAGATTTCTTGAAGATAAAAAGAACAACGTGATCCAGGAAATGATGATCAAAAACTGGATCAAGATAAATTTGATAATAAATAATTCACTGAATCTGTATGATTTTAAATGCTACGAACATGGAACTGATAAAGAGATAACAAAAGAGTATGCAAATTAACAAAAATAAAAAGATCGCAATAATTACAGGTGCATCATCCGGTTTTGGGGTAGAATTTTCAAAGCGGATAGATAGTTTAAGAGAGATTGAAGAGATCTGGCTTATAGCTCGTCGTGAACAAAAACTTTTAAATACTTCAAAACAGTTAAAAAACGCAAAGAGTTTAGTGATCGTTTCGGACCTTTCCAGCAAAGAAGGAATATCGAAAATAAAGAAATTACTGGAAAAGGAAAAACCTGAAGTTAAGTTCTTGATAAACAATGCAGGATTTGGAAAAACAGAGAAATTTGAATATTCAGATGATGATTACAATGAGAAAATGATTGATGTCAATGTGAAAGCACAGGTAATGGTCACCAAATTAGTACTCCCTTACATGAGTGAGGGCAGTTACATCGCTAACGTTGCTTCTTCAGCAGCTTATGCTCCATTACCATATTTTGCGGTCTATGCTGCTTCAAAAGCTTTCATACTAAGTTTTTCATACTCACTGAAAGAAGAGTTAAGACACAAGAATATCAGTGTAACTGCTGTATGTCCCGGACCAGCCGGTACTGAGTTTTTTAAATCTGTTAAAGGAAATAAAGTAAACGGTCTTTCAATAAGAGATCCAAAACTGGTTATTAGAAAAGCAATGGTGGATATATTGAAGAGAAGATCTGTTTCAGTATATGGATTGGATATGAATTTGCTCCGAATCATTTCTAAGTTACTTCCGAGAAAAATATTGGCGTATTTTTCATCTAAAGTAAAGTTGCCGGATTAAATAGTTGAAAATAAACTAAAATTTTAAAGAGAAAAAGATTTGTTTGTGAATTTTTAACTTGACTTAAGCTTGTCACGTAGTTAAATTAAAAAGCTATAAATTCGAAAGCAGAATAATATAAATTAAAATAAAAATCAAGGAGAACGAAAATGAGGAAATCTGTAGTAATAATAGCAGTATTTCTGTTCTCAGTTTCGATGTTTGCAGGAATTACTAAAAACGAGTTAGTCGGAGGAGTAAAGTATTTCTATAATTTCGATGCTGGTGATCCATCTAATGAGCTGACCAATGTTAACATTCCTTATGTCGACTACAAATTCGAGATCATGCTTGGAAAACTTTTCAAAATTTATGCTCATCCAAGCATCGGTTATAAAATGTATAAAGTAACTGTTGATGGTGAAGCTCCAATAGGTTATGACAGATATGCGACAGAGTTCTACTTCAGTGTGAAACCTATGTTGAAATTTTATTTCCCTAAGCAATTGCTTACAATGGACGGTTTTTTTGCAAAAGGTGCATTGCCTATCTATTCAGGAAGTATCAGTCCTCAAAAAGAGAATCCAGCACCAGCAGAACATATCAGAACAGTTGACATTTCTTTTAATTTAGGTTATGATAACAGAAAAATTGATCAGCATTTATTAACACCATGGGATAGCTTTGAGCAGGGTTGGGCAGCATACCTTACCTATGATGAGCATCTGATCAAAACCGTATCTGATCCTGAAGAAAGTAATGCATATCTTACTACAGAGCCAAGATTTATGGGAATTTCAGGTTGTTATTCCCATTTAGTAAAAAAAGAAAACATGATGGTAAAAATGTCACTTGACTATTTGTACCAGTTAAATCCGGATTGGAGCGAGGGTGGTAAGGATACAACTATCGATCTTGGTGTTCTATTTGCTTATGATATCATCAAAGAGGTTAACGCAGGCGCTAACTTGGGATTTAGAGTAAAAGAACTTGAAATGACCGATGCATTTGGTTATGGCAGCTACAACTACTTTGTTTTTGGAGCACACGGACACTATTATCCATTACCTCTGTTCGATGTTTACGGAGCGTTCGAATTGGATATGGACTTGACAAGTGATACTGCAGAACCTAATTTTAAGTTTGAAGTTGGTGGAGCAGTGATGTTTAAGTAAGTATCCGTTGAGAAACTATATTTAATGAATATATTAAGACCGGTAATAGACCGGTCTTTTTTTTGTTCTGTATTTTACAAAAATAAATGACAAAACATAAACTTGATTTAAAGGATACAACATAAATTGTTAAGATAAGCCTTTAAGTTGATGTTGTGACCTGTGTCACAGAGTAATAGAACAGATGATATTAAAATACAATTGTTAGCAAAAAAAATGGAAAAGGAATTATGGACTTATTGACAAGTTATTTCTGGGTTGAAACTTACACTAACTTAAATCAGCTATGATTCAAATAAAAAAAACTATTGACAAATGGTAAACATTTGTTTAATTTATTCACAGGTTGCTAACAAAACGCAAATATTTTATGCGTTAGAGAGAGGAGAAAAAGAGCTAAAAAATAAAAAAAGGAGAGAAGGATGAAGAAATTTTTAACACTGGCAGTAATAATGTTGCTAGCAGCATCGTATTCAATGGACATCACAAGAAATCAGTTAGCTGGACTGGTAGGTCTTGATTACTCAATGCAGGATAAAACAACAGGTATGGGACTGTATGTACCAGCAGTTGATTATCAGTTTGAAGGTAAGCCTTCTGACATGTTCAAGCTGTATCTTTACAGTGATCTAGGTTATGAGATGATGAAAGTGTCAAATGATGGTGAAGCTGTAGATGCTGCTTCTTACGGAAAGATGTATTTCGATCTTAAACCAATGGGTAAACTTTACCTTCCAAGTAATCTGTTCGTTAAAGTAGAACTACCTTTCTCTTACACTAATGTTGCTAGCGATGTTGACGGTCTTGATGCAATTCCAACAATGGGAATGAACCTTAAAGCAGCTTTTGGATACGATACAAGAAAGGTTTATGTACATGGATTAACTCCATGGGATCTGTTTGAAGATGGAATATTATTCGATGCTTTCTATCAGATGGGACTGATGAAATCTGTTGATGGTGAAGATGCAATAGATTTCGTTCCGGCATATTTCGGTGTTGAAGGTGCTTATGCATATTACAAAGATGCAATGATGGTTAAACCTTACTTAAAGTACAGAATGCAGATGAATGAAGACACAGGTGCAAAAGATGCTGATCTTAATATAGGTGTTGACTTTGTAAAGGATTTTACTGAGCAGTTCAACCTTGAAGCCGGATTGAATTATATGATGGTAATGCCTGAAGATTCTGATGTTGACGGTGAAAGCGATTTCGCTATTGGAGCTGGTGTAAACTACTATGTAATGCCGGAACTTGATATCTTCGCTGGATTTGGATACTGGATGGACATGACAAAAGATAATGAAACTGATCCAATTATGACTTTTACAGTAGGTGCTGAGTACACTTTGAATCTTATTAAGAAGTAATAGAACTACAAATAGTAGTAAAAAGCCGGTCTTATACCGGCTTTTTTTATATTGTAATATTAATAGAATATGGTACAGATTAGCCTTGATCTAATATAAAATAATCCTTGACAAATACTACTTGTTTGTTTAATTTATTCACAGGTTATTAACATGACGCGAATTTTATGCGTAAAAATAGGAGAAAAAGAAGTAAAATAAATAAAGGGAGAATAAAATGAAAAAAGTTGTAATGATTCTTAGCATCTTTGCAATGTTCGGATTTGCAAATGCTCAGTTCTCAAATGGTATTACAAGTGAGGTACCGAATCTAAGAGTTAATGCCATGGGTGGTATTTACTCTCTAGTAGAAACATCAAACTTTGCTGATTTCCCGCAAAGATTGTTAACCGGTCAGGAAGGTGCATGGTTAGGTAAAGCTGGTGGTGATGTCTGGGGTCTTGCAAGATTCAATCTGAATAATTTTGTTGAATTACCAATGCCAATGGCATGGCAGATTTCAGCTGAGCAGAACTCAATGGTTACAGTGAATGACGTTTTTGATTATGTTGGATTGGATTTTTGGCCGGCAAATAATTATGATCCAAATGGTTTTTGGAACATGGCTTATGAATCCACTAACAGAATAAACTCTAATTTTGCTATCGGGATCAATGATAACTTAATAGCCGGACTGGGTATTAAAATGTACTCGAATGGTAATTCTGATGAAGAAGATTACAATGATTCTTTGGGTTGGGATTACGATTGGAACAACAGTTTTTGGGGACTAGAGACTACCTGGGGAGCAACAATGGTATTGGATGAGAATCACTTTGTTGATGCAAGTATTGATTTTGATATCTGGAGTTTCAGTTCAGAATATACTGTTGATGGTGTTGATCAGTATGAAGAAGGTATTATGAATTGTGATGGTATCATGAATTTCGGATTGAACGGTAGATATTATGCAAAAGGGGACAAAGTAGATTATGCTCCGTACATGAAATTTAATTATTTCTCATTTGCTTCTTCGCAAGACACAGAGACTGCTCCAGATGTATTTGAGGCAGTAAAATTTGACGGATCTCTGATGAACTTTACTTTGGGATCAGGCATTCATTACAAACCTGCAGCTGGCGTGAATGTATATAATGAATTCGAATTCAGATATCAAAGCATTTCTCAGGGAAGAACTAATGAGATAAACACATGGTCTGAAGAAGGATATGAAACAAGAATGACTTTGCTTCCAACTTATAGAATGGGAGTTGAACTAACTAAAGAGATCGATCCTAAAACATGGTGGGGATTTAACTCCGTACAACTATGGGGTGGATTCAATAAAACATTTGATAATGTGTGGAGCTACTACAGCTGGGATAATGATGAAGATGATGATTTTGATTATGAAGATTCATGGACTGACCCAACTTTTGAAAATGTAAGTGTTACAACTGGTGCTGCGCTTCAAAATGGTAATTTCAAGATCGAATTTGAAACAACAGTTGGTCAGCTTACTTTTGATCAAGATCCTTTAAGCAATATGGCACTGGGACTTGTTTATATGTTCAATTAGGAATGAAATGCAGTTCGTTTTGAAGGGAGCTTGTGCTCCCTTTTTTTATTAATTTATCCACAGTATTTAAATTGCATTGATAGTTACAATAGATTAAATTTACCTTATGAAAAAAATTGACGAACGGATAGAAGAATTGACTACTTCCGAGGAGGAGACAGAG
>JAFGVM010000078.1 GCA_016937995.1 Candidatus Delongbacteria bacterium | reverse complement strand
ATCAGCTGTAAATATATCATAATGCTGTCCTTTTTATTCTTTGATTTGAGCCTTGATTACTTTTACCAATCCGTACACTATATTTTTTTCCTTATCATAAGTTGCAGTAGAATTAATGGTCTTGATCTCTCCGCTGTTCCGATAATCAAACTTGTAAGTAACATCATAAGGCTCATCTTCTCTTACTAGAGCATTGAAAGCTATAGTGTTTGGAATTCTATACTCTTCCATGGGAATGTTTATAATAACAGTAAGATTAATCTCAGCATTTTCAAGTCCGAATATTTTTTTTGCATCCTCAGATAGGATAACAGAATTGTTATTAAGATCGATCTCCCACTTTCCGGTCTTAACATTTTGTTCATATGACTCTAATTTGTTTTTCATGAATAACATCCCAAAGCTAATTAAATCCGACTCTACATTAAATGTTCACCATTATATTTTAATTTTCTGCTGAACCTGTACATTATCACCTATCTCAAGACTGCACAATTAAATATCTCTAAGTATAAATACTGCGATTTGAATATTATTCGATATAAACTGATTAAATTCAGGTATTTTCTTAATCTTTCTGATCGATAGTAAAATTATTTATAATTTCAGTATCAAAAGTAAACCGAATTAAGAAATATTCTGTTACGAAAAGAAAGTCTTTCTGACATAAGATCACCGTAATATTTATACTATTTGCAGATTGAGGTACTATAATAACATTACTAATATATTGTAAGCAGGTAAGTAATTCAACAAAAATGTGTTTTATTTTTAATTAACACCAGAAATTTTTACGATCTAACGGATATTGCTTTTTACTAAAGCAGGACTTCAGTATAATGAATTTTATTTTATTTTCATTGTGTTTTTTTTATGTTATATTGAAGACTCAATATTCACTAAGCAAGATTAATTACATAGTGTTCTGCAACTAAAAAAAGTACAATAGACTATGCTATATTATTGTTGATCAAACTGATCAGCCTTGAAATTTTGAATTTAAATATAATGGCATAGCATTTGCAAAGTATCTTTTAGGGGATAATTCCTATAAATCCCAAAAACGAAACAAAAGGAGAGCAAAAATGCAGGGGAAAATAAATATTTTGATCGTTGAGGACAATGAAGATCACGTATTTTTAATTAAACAGATGCTTTTGAAAATACCTTCGGATTCAGTCCTGTATTTCGAATATGACATAAAAAATGCAGATTCGCTTGGATCTGCAATCGAAGTTCTTGAAAAAAATAAAATTGATGTGATCCTGTTAGATTTGGGTTTACCTGACAGTAAAGACCTTGAATCTCTTGAGAAGATATTATCAATTTATCCTGAAATGCCGATAATAATCCAAACTGCCCTAGGAAGACCTGATATCATCATGAATTCGCTAAACAACGGAGCTGAGGATTATTTGATAAAAGGGGAATATACATCAACTCTGCTGATACGTTCAATAAGACATTCTATTGAAAGAAGAAAAGCTCTTGTTCAGACATTACACAGTAGAGAGCAGTTAAGAACATTAGTAGAAAAGAATTTTAACCCAATGTTCGTAATAGATGAGGAAAATATCATTCAGGATATTAACGAATCTGCAATAACATATTTTGGAAAACGGAGAGATGAATTAATCGGTAATAAATATGGATATTCTTATGACGTGAATGAAAAAATAGAGATAAATATTAACGAGGATAATAAAACCGCAATAGCCGAAGTTAGAACTCTAAAGATCAAATGGGAAGATGAAGATTCATTCCTGATAACTCTAAATGATATTACTGAATTGAAGAACAAAGAAGCAGGACTCAAGAAAGAAGTTGAAACATTCCAAAGTTTTTTTAGTGATAATAAACTGATAATGCTTCTTGTAGATCCTGAAACAGGAAAGATCAGTCAGGCAAATCCAACTGCAAGTTACTTTTACGGTTATACTGTTGAAGAGTTGGAAAATATGACATTATCAGATATTACAGATATGAGTGAAGATGAAGTAATGGAAGAGAATATGAATGCTTTGAGTGAGCAAAGATACAATATTATTCAGTCCCACAGGCTAAAGAACAATGACAAAAAGAAAGTTGAGATATTCAAAGGTAATATAAACCTGACCAACAGGATAATGGACTATTATATCATTCATGAAATAAATCAGTCTTTTGATAGAAACATTGAGATTACGGATCAAAAATTTTACGACCTTGCTAATAATCTGAACAGTATTGTAACATTATGGGATGAAAATAAAGAAATTATATTCGTTAATTCCAAATTCAGTGATTTTTTTAAAGTGAACTTAGAAATTGTTATGGGAACGAATGTCTGTAGATATCTTGGTTTTGAAGATACCAGAAAGCTTGACATTGATCAATTTAAGGAAAATAAGTATTTAGAATTTGAAAACAGTTTAAATGATGCTAATGATGAAGAACATTATCTCCACTGGAAGAACATCGTTCTGGATAATGGTGCCGGTTTCCTCAGTATTGGAAATATCCTACAGGGCAAATAATTTTGCTAATTCATATGTTCTCAGAAGTTCCAATGTAATTTCGCCCTTTTATTTTTTTTATTTTTTATGTTGATTTATATTCAATTTCCTTTATATTCATGTAAAGCTAAAAATAGTGATCGTATGTATCCGAAAGAAATTGACCCTTGGGTTGAAAAATTATTGGAGGTATTTTGATGATTCGATATGTCAGGTTTATAATTATAAGTATGATCTTCACTTTATTTTTAACTTCATGTGTTCCTGTACAGGGAGTAAAGGAGTCTAAGTATGGTGAAAATGACCCTTCAAATAAAATAATTATTGAAGAGAATCTGGAAGATAGAGAAATGGTGGACGGCTACAGGATAAAAGTAGCATCTACCGAGTCCATGGAAGAAGCTAATCTTTTGGAAAAGCAGATCGTTCAGGCCGTTCAGGAACCGGTTTATATAGAGTTTATCGTCGATAAATACATGATCTATGTTGGTGATTGTCAGAATAAAGAAGAAGCGAATACATTAAAAGACAGATTAAAATTAAACGGTTTTACGAAAATATATTCAGTTCCGAAACGAGTATATAAAGGTATGGAAGATCAGGTGATTCATACTACAGAAGCTGCAGATATTACAGTTACAGAAACGGCAGAAGAACCTAAGTTTGAAAAATTTTTGGGATACAGGGTTCAAATAGGTGCATTTAAGGATGAATCTAAAGCAAAGAAATTAAAAGAAAAAGTTTCTTCCGAGATATCCGAAAGAGTTTATGTCGTATTAGCTGAAGACAATTTACACAAAGTTCAAATAGGTGACTATGTCGCAAGACTGGATGCGGATGACATGAAAGAAAAATTGATAAAAGATTATAAGTATCAGGGATCTTTTATTCAAAAATCATGGATATTCATCAGTGATAATTCCGGTAAAAATTCAACAGGTAAATTTTATATACAGATAGGTGCTTTTTCTTCAAGAGAGAATGCGAACCAGTTTGATGAGAACAGTTTGAAAACCCTGGGTTATTCAAATTCCGAAGTATACGAAAATGAAGGTTTATTTAAAGTATTGATAGGTGCCTATGATACAAGAGCTGATGCAGAAACTGCTAAGCAAAAAGTTATTGCAGACGGTTTTGAAGGAGCCTGGATACTTGAAAAGTAAGTGAAATGTTATGTATTGAAAAAAACCCCTGAGATGGGGTTTTTTTTATCAATTATTTCTTGCAAATATAGAAAATTTACTATATAATATCTCTGGTTGAAAAAATAATAACAAATTTCAGAGGAACGCTCATGAGAAATATTTATAAAGTCTTAATCACTTTACTGCTTGTTATGATTTATTCCACAGCTTTTTCGATCGAAGAATTTGATCCTGAAACTGATGTAAAGATCTCGCAATATGTAAATAAAGCTGATCTTAAAGACGGTGATGAATTTAAAATGTTATTATCATTGGATGTACCGGAGAATTATCACATCACTGACAGTGATCTGTTCTATTTTGATGCTGAAAATGCCGCAGAATATGCCCTTTCATTTAAGATCATGACAGGAAAAGTGAAACATCATGATATTCCTGTTTACCGTGGCAAGGTCGATGTCCTGTTTGACGGAACTTACAAATTGTCTGAATCAGATAATATCATCAATTTTGGATATCAGATCTGTTCAGAAATAGGGGATGAGTCATGTTTCATGCCTGTTGACAAGGAATTGAAAATAGACTTTTCTTTGGTGTCTCCTGAAGTTTTTGAAGGCATAGAGCAAATTGATCATAAAGAGGAAAATGGCACTATAGCGGATCAGGGTGGTCCTGAGAACGGTGTTATTGATGCATTGTTCGGTGGGGATGATGAAATGACGATCGAAGAGAAGCTGGCAGCTATTCTCGAGGGCAGTCAAACGTGGACTTTACTTGTGTTCATTATTGCATTCCTGGGAGGTATTCTTGATAGTATGACCCCTTGTGTATATCCTGTAATTCCTGTGGTGATAAGCTATATGGGAGCTAAATCAGGTTCTAAGAAAAGTTCAGGATTCTTTCTTTCATTGTTCTTTGTTGTTGGTCTTGCTATTACCTATTCGATAGTCGGATTATTAGCCTCTTTCCTTGGAGGAGTCTTTGGTGTGGGAGATCTTGCAGCTAATCCAATTGTCAGAGTTGGGATAGCGATAGTGTTTGTTGTTCTAGCATCAAGTATGTTCGGTATGTGGGATATGAACCTTATTTCATCTGAGCAACAGACAAAATTAATGAAAAAGGGCAAGGAGAGTAAGGGCATAATAGGTGCAATCATCATAGGGATGGTAAGTGGTGTAGTGGCAGCTCCTTGTGTCGGTCCTGTTCTGGCCGTTCTTTTAATGCATGTTGCAGCAGCAGGGGATATGTTATACGGATGGCTGTTGTTTATAACATTCGCTTTTGGTTTGGGAATTTTATTTCTGATCATTGGAACTTTTTCAGGTGCAATAAATGCTTTACCTCAGGCGGGAGCATGGATGGTGAATATCAAAAAATTCTTCGGTGTGGTTATGATCGGTGCAGCATTATTTTTCATAAGCATCGTGATCCCTGAGCACATTCTATATTTCCTCATTTCAATACTAAGTCTTTATCTTGCTGTTTTCATGGGTGCTTTCAGAAAACTTGAAGCACATTCCGGTTTTTTTGCAACACTGGGTAAAACAATAAGTATATTCATGGTCATTGTCAGTATAGTGTTCACTTTGAAAACCTTATCTCATTATACCGATCTTCCATTCAGCGGAAGCAATATAATTTCTCAGGATCAGCATTCAGGTGAATTGCATGTCCCTTTTAATAAAACGGACAATGATCTCTTTGCAGTGGAAAATGCGATAAAAAGCATAAAAGGTACTGATAAACTTGTTATGGTTGATATGTGGGCGGAATGGTGCGGAAACTGCTTAGAACTTGACAAGGTCACATGGAACGATCCGGAAGTTGTAAAATACTCAAAAGAACATTTTATTCCGGTAAAACTTGACTTTACACAAAAAAATAGTGAATTTTCCAAGAAATATATTGAAAAATATAAAGAGTATGGTGCTACGAACATCCCTTTGATACTTTTCATTAATGAAAACGGTGGTGTAGTCAAAAAGATACAGGGTCTTGTGGAAGGTGAAAGGATGCTGAATAAAATGAAAGCGATAGTAAAAGAAAATTGATTAAGATAAACGGAGATTAAAATGGCAAGTGTTATCCATGTAAATCAAAAGAACTTTGAAGAGGAAGTTCTAAAAGAATCCAAACTGACAATAGTTAAATTCGGTGCAGTATGGTGCGGACCATGTAAAAAACTTGATCCGATCATTGATGAAATAGCAAACGAGAACGAAGATATTAAGGTTACACATGTTGATATTGACACTGACGGATCAATAGCTGCTGAATACGGTATTCTTTCAGTTCCTTCAACTTTGTTCTTCAAAGATGGCCAGGTAATGGATATGATCATCGGGTTGGTTCCAAAAGCAAAGATCATGAGTGTAATAGATGGAATGAAATAATCAGTCGAAAATGGACAATAAATTTCAGGGATGATTTTATACGTCCCTTTTTTTATTCAGATAATCTTCTGCTTCCTTGAGTTTTTCAAAAGTGCCCACATCTTTCCAGTAAAATTCTCTTTCATAAGATAAAATATTCTCATTATTCTTAGCCGCTTCAAGGTATGTTTTAATTATCGAAAATTCATTCTCTGCAGATTTATATTCTTTTATTCTTTTATTTATCACATGTATCCCGCAGAAAGCCAGGATCCTGAAGGGAAGAAGCGGTTCTCTTGCAATGATCTCAGAATTCTTCTTAATGTATTTCAGTCCGCAGAATTTATTTTCTCTGTCTATGATCACCTGATTAAAAGTCTCTCTGTTCTGCATGACCATTGTGGCAAGAGGAGAATGTTTTTTATGATGAACCATCAGGTTAGCGAGGTTGGCACTGCTGACAACATCAGTATTATAAACAAAAAAGTCATCTTCAGAGATATGATCAAGCATGTTAAAAATACCCCCTCCAGTGCCTAGGATATCTTTCTCGACCACGACTTTTATTTCAGCTTTGAATTGGGTACTGTGTATAAATTCTATTACTTGTTCAGATAAAAAATGTGCATTTATTACGATCTCATTAATTCCTGAATTGATAAATTTTTCAATTACATGCCATAAAAGAGGTTTGCCATTCAGGAGGATCAGAGCTTTTGGACAATTATCTGTCAGAGGGGCTAACCTTGTACCATATCCGGCTGCCAGGATCATTCCCTGCATTAAAGCTCCTCTTCAGGAATAGAAGATCTGTTAAGATCAAGCATATCAGTATTTTTTGAATATTTAGTATATTCTATCTTCTGAATATTCTTAAATTTTTGAATGATATTGTTCATGTCTAGAGCTGCCTTTTCTATAGAACCCAAACAACTATGGATCTTTTCTTTGTTCAATTCGATCTCTTTATTTAATATAATATTAATGATCTCAGTCTGTCCCAAAATAGAAGTTGTCAGCTGGTTTAAGTTATGATTCTGGCTTACCATTGCAGCATGTAGAGCTTTAATATTTTCCATGACAATAAGTTTTTCAGTAGCATCTTTAAGCTTTAAATGAGTATTTACCCTTGCAAGAAGCTCGGGTGCATGAAAAGGTTTTGTTATATAATCGACACCACCTATTTTCAAACCTTCAATTATGTATTCACTGCTTGATCTGCCTGATAAGAACAGGATCGGTATATTTTTTGTCTCAGGGTCTTGTTTCAATTCCTTGCATATCGTAAAGCCATCTTTTCTGGGCATATCAACATCCAGTAAGATCAGGTCAGGTTTATTTTCAGCGACCATATCAACTGCAGATAGCGGATCATTTACAAGAATAGAAGTATAGTTCTCAAGTTTTAACATTCCATCAACAATTCTCAGGTTGATCATCTCATCATCAACGATCATGATCTTTATATCTTTTTTTTGATCATTCATGGGAAACCTCCCGAACTTAAATAAATTTAATTCCCTGTCTTTAAAAATTTCATAACGATCGGAACTCCCTCATAACCGTATTCTTCCCGGATTTTTCTTTCAAGAAATTTTTTGTAATTTTCTTTTAAATGTTCAGGTTCGTTCAAAAAGAATGAAAATACAGGAGGGTTAACAGCAGGTTGAGTTACGTATTTGATCTTTATAATGATATTGCCTGACGTAGGCGGAGTTGTTTTTTTTATGATCTTTGATATATAATCATTCAATTTTGAAGTGGAAACTCTAGTGAACTTTCTTTCTTTTATCTCATATGAAAGGTCAAGTAACTTCAACAATCTTTGCTTATTAAGAACTGAAATGAATTTAATAGCAACATAAGGAATCCAGTCAAGCTCTCTTCTCAGAGCAGCTTCATAATCTCTGGCACTGTTTGTTACCTTATCATCAACAAGATCCCATTTATTTACAGCGATAATAATACCATTTTGAAGTTTTTTTGCCTCAAGAAGTATATCAATATCCTGCTTTGTTAAACCTTCGACCGCATCGATCATTAATATTACAACATCCGTTCTCTCGATCGCTTTCAAAGTTCTTACAAGTGAGTAAAATTCAATATTATCTCTGATCTTCTTTTTTCTTCTCAATCCTGCAGTATCTATCAAAAGGATATCATTGTTCTTATATTTCAGTACTGAGTCGATCGAATCTCTGGTTGTTCCGGGTATGTTTGAAACTATCATCTTGTCCTGGTTAAGGTATGCATTAACCAGAGATGATTTTCCTACATTCGGTTTTCCGATAATAGCGATTTTCAGTCTCTCATCGACCACTTCTTCTTTTTCACCGTCAGGTAATATATGGTCAGTTATCAGATCAAGCATATTACCAACATTTCTACCACCCATAGCAGAGATACCAATAGGTTCACCAAGTCCGAGATTGAAAAACTCCACTACATCCAGTTCTCTTGAGTCATTATCAACTTTATTTACAACAACTGTGATTTTTTTTGCAGCTTTTTTTAGCTTATTTGCAATTTCCTGATCTATTGCTGTGATCCCGGTTTCCACATCAAGCAGGAAAATTATGTGTTCAGCCTCATCCAGAGCGATTTCGATCTGAGTATTTATCATACCTTCAAAAAAATCTTTTGTATCCGGTACGAACCCACCGGTATCAATTAATGAAAATGTTCTTCCCGCCCAGTCTACAGGTCCGTATTTTCTATCTCTGGTCACTCCGTATGTATCATCAACAATAGCCTCTCTACTTTTTGTTAATCTATTGAAAAGGGTTGATTTTCCGATATTCGGTCTTCCTACGATCGCTACTACGTTACTTATTGACATGATAATCCTGATTTAATTTATGATTTATTTGTAAGTTATACCTTTCCATTTGAACCCGAAGAATTTACCTTTTATAGCTGCATACAAATTGAACGGTATATGAAATACCTGAAGGAGTATGTAGTATCTGTTTTTCAGCTCGAATCCCATTCTTCCAAATCCGTAGAAAAGGAATATAGTCTCAGGGATAATCTTTAAAGCCAAAAAGCCGAAGAAAGCTTTAAACGGTACCTGATTTATTACAGCCAGGATAAAAAGTAATGAAAGTCCGATGTAAAAAATGAATGTGTTCAAAGCGAAGATAAAGACAAATTTGGATGAGCTTGTTGTTTTGGAAGCCCATCTTGCTCTCTGATCGACCAGTCCTTCAATAGTATTTACAGGGTAACTGTGAACTACGGATTCATCATTTAGCGCAAAACGTATTTTATAACCTTCTTTTTCAGCTTGCTGTATAATAAAGAAATCATCTCCGGATATCACATTGGATTTTAATCCGGTCGTGTCACTGTATAATTCTTTTTTTATCAGCAGGTTACTTCCGTTCGCAGTGAAACCTTTATTACAGCCGATAGCTCCGGCAGCAAGAAGTGAGTGCGAAATATAATCAATGTTCTGCATTGACTGCCATGTTCTTTCCCATTCAGATGAATATTTATCCTTTACGAAAATGGTCATTCCTGCAACGATCCCGATATTTTTCTTTTCCGAACCCACAACGGGATTAACCATTGATCTTAGCCAGAGTTTATGATGCAGACAGTCACCGTCAGTTGTGATTATGTAGTCAGTATTACATTTTTTGACCGCTGTTAAGATAGCATTTTTCTTTGGAGCGACATTTAACGGTACTTCAGTGATATGAATTACCTCAACATTAGACGAATTTACTTTCAAAGAATCAAGAATTTCTCCTGTACGGTCCTTTGATCTGTCATCTATAGCGATAATGTGAAATTTATCATTCGGATAGTCCTGATAAAGAAGAGATATTATTGTTCTTTCAATATAATTCTCTTCATTTCGTGCGGGTACAATAATAGTTACCGATGGTAATTGCCGGTCATCAACAGTAAATATCTGCTCGTTAGGCAATTTTGACAGACCTTTTATGAACTTATGAATGTATAATATATATATCAAAGCGTTAGTCAGTACTGCTAAATACAGGTAGAACATATTGCTCCTTCTTGATGTTTACAGATCTAAATATAATTGTTTATCTCTTTCAAATTGTAAAGAAAAAGTTTTTCTATGCACTTCACAGCGTCCATGTTCTTTAATTGCATCAATGTGTTCTGCTGTGGCATAGCCTTTGTTATGTGCAAAACCGTATGCGGGATACTTCTTATCATAAAAATTCATGATCTTGTCTCTGGTTACTTTAGCTATAATTGAAGCCGCTGCGATAGAGTAAGACAGGCTGTCTCCTTTGACAATGCTCATTTGTTCTTTTGTTTCAAAAGGTTCATCTCTTCCGTCTATCAATATAAAATCAGGTTCAGGCATAAGTTTACCTACAGCAATTTTCATTGCCTCAAAAGTAGCTCTCAATATATCAATTTCATCTATTCTGTGGTGCGATACGATCCCTACTGCATAAGCGACTGCATTTTTTCTGATCTTATAGAACAGTTCATTTCTTCTCTTCGGTGATAATTTTTTGGAATCGTCGACCCCTTCAATTACATCACCCTGTTTGAATATTACAGCGGCAGCAACTACAGGACCAGCCAACGGACCTCTACCTGCCTCATCAACACCTGCAATAAATTTATATCCTTTCAGATATAGATCAGTCTCATACTTAAATAAATGACCTGTTCCGAACAAGTTTTCTGACATTTTACATCCTGTCGTTATCTACTATTAAATATAGATTATAATAGTTGTTGTTGAAAGGACAAAATGAATATGTTTTAATTAAAAAATGAAAAGGATTTTATTTAACTGATATTATCCATTGACACTAAATTTTAAACTCTTATATTTGCACCGGATTGTGTAATTAAGGAGGATAAAATGGGAGTTTACACAGGGATCAAATCATTTACAAAGCAATGGTACATTGATTTGGTTTACATTATTATCGGATCACTAATAATGGCAGCTGGCTATGTGTTCTTTGTAGTACCTTACAAAATTGTACCCGGCGGAATTTACGGTATCGCAATTATTCTGCATCATACTTTTGGATTACCGACAGGTACAACAGGTCTCGTTTTAAATATTCCACTTGTTATCTGGGGAATTAAAGAACTGGGTCCTAAATTTGGCTGGAAGACAATTCTGGGAATGACTTTAACATCAGTTGCGATTGACGTACTAACATATTTCTGGGGGGACAAACCTCTTGTCATAGAGAACGAAATGATTCTCTCATCTTTATTTGGAGGTATCTTGATCGGTGGAGGACTCGGCTTAATATTCCGTTCTAGAGCTACTTCCGGTGGTTCTGATATCGTTGCGCAGATCATTAATAAACACTCAGGTATTTCAATGGGTCAATTGCTGATATTACTGGATGTGGTAGTGGTAATAGCCGGAACTCTGATATTCGCGGATATCAAATTAGCTTTATATGCTGTAATAACTATTTATGCCACAGGAAAGGTTATAGATTCAATAACAGTAGGATTGAACTATAAAAAAGGTGCGTTCATAATTTCAGAAAAATATAAAGAGATAGGGGAGAAGATAAAAAGATCATTGAACAGAGGTGCTACTATATTTCACGGTGAAGGAATGTTCAAAGGTAATCAGAAAGAGATCATTTTTACTGCTGTCAGCAGGAGGGAGTTAGTGGCTCTTCAATATTATGTAAAAGAAATTGATCCGGAGGCTTTTGTAACAATAATTGACGTTCGTGATGTACGCGGTGAGGGTTTTAAGTCTTTCGAGGAAGACTATTTATAAACTTCGTTCTACTTCGTCCGAGTACACTTGTTTTCAAAGTCACTTAGCTTTTATAAGTTCCTTCTTAACAAGTATTCTCTTTCTTTTGTTACTTATTTCCAAAGGGTCTTTATCTGTGTTGATATTTTAAGGAAAAGGTAATTCAAAAAAAAAGTCTTATATTGTATATGTTTTATACATTAAAAATAAAGGAAGCCGTATGTCTGACACTATAATAAGAGGAATTACAGAAGATAAATATATTAGATTTTTCATTGTTGATTCAACCGAACTTACAAAAGAAGCAGCAGAGATGCATAATCTGTCTATGACAAACACAGTGCTTTTGGGAAGAATGTTAAATGCGGCACTTATGCTCGGAGCTGACCTGAAAGGTGAAAATGAGACTATCACTGTTAAAGTGAAAGGTGACGGTCCCTCAGCAGGAGCTGTTGCAACTGCGAATTCTCGTGGAGAGGTCAAGGGTTATGTCTTTAATCCTGAAGTTGAACTTCCTTTAACAGAAGTAAGAAAGGAATTTAATGTAAAAGAAGCTCTCGGTAACGGAATTTTAAGTGTGATAAAGGATCTGGATATGAAAACTCCTCATACAGGCCAGGTGGAACTGATATACGGAACAATTGCGCAGGATCTGACGTATTATTTTGTCAAATCTGAGCAGATCCCGTCATCTGTTGGACTTGGTGTGCTTGTTAATCCTGATGGAAGTGTTCAAAGGTCAGGAGGATTCATTATACAACTGATGCCTGAAACCCCTGAAGAAATTATTGAGATAATTGAGAATAATTTAAGGATTTTCCCCAATATGACCGATATTATGGATATGGGTTATTCGATTAAAAAAATAATTTCAGAAATGATCTTAAAAGGTTTTACTGTTAAGTATACTGATGAAATTGAAGCAAAATATAAATGCGGATGTTCAAAAGAAAAGATGGAGCAGAGTCTGCTGCTTCTAAGCAAAACAGAACTTGAAGACATATACAATACTCAAGAGGTTACAGAAGTTAAATGCCAATTTTGCAATACCTCATACAATTTTCACAGGGATACGATCGAAAATATACTCGATAAAAAATAATTTATTACTGTTTTATGACCACAGAAAAAAGTGCAAAATTTGCACTTTTTTCATTTTTTGAGAATAGATAAGTGAGATATGTTAATAAAATCAAGCTTATATTTCTAAAAATGTTAAAAATATTAATATTTGCTTGACAATTAGATTGAAAATGTTTATATTGCTTTTGATGACAAATGAAAAATCATGGAGGATTTATGAAAAGATCACTAACGAACTGTCCGGTATGTGACGGAGAATTGAAAGTTGTAAAATATGAATGCCTAAAGTGTAAAACCAAGATATCCGGCGAATTTGATAGGCAGGAAAAATGTCAGGGTTTAAGTGATGAAATATTTGATTTTATTAAAACTTTCATTGCTGCCGAAGGAAGTATAAAACAGACAGAAAAGCTTTTAAATTGTTCTTATCCGAAGATAAAAAATCTTTTAAAAAAGACAAAAGCGGCACTGGACCTGGAGAATGATGATGAAGAAGTTGATACAGGCGATATTATTGAACTCATAAGCAAAGGTGAGTATTCCGTAGAGGAAGCTTTGAAAAAATTAAAGAAATAAGGAGGATAAAATGAATTATTCTATTGATAGTGATAAGTTTGCACTTAAACTTAATTTGGTTGACGGTGACATAGAGATCCATGGAGAGGAAAGAAATGATATTGAACTTGAGCTTGGAGATCTTAGGAAAAATACAGCTGAAGAAATTTTTGACATTAAATTTGAAAATAATGAATTAACGATCATTCAGAAAGATTCAAAAAAATTATTGAAAACTTTTAATGTTAAAGATGTTGATGTTGTTATTAAAGTCCCATCAGGTGTCAAATTGTCAGGTGAGGTTAAAAATGTAAGTGGAGATATATCAATACATGATATTGCGGGATTGGTATCAGGTATTTCAACACGAAATGGTGATGTTCAGGTTGTGAATGTCGGTGATATTGATATAAACGTAAATATCGTGAACGGTGATCTGAAGGCAAGTAATTTCATAGGTGCTGTCAAAGCAAATAACGTTAACGGTGATGTCAGTATTGCTGAAGGTGTTTACAGGCAGCTGGGCATTAACAACGTAAATGGAGATATCAGTATCAGTGGTGAATTTGATCTGGAAGAAGATGCTAAGATAAAAATAGTATCAGGCGATATAAGCATAAATAGCACTAAATTTACATCTGGTCACAAGATCTATATAAATTCGGTCACAGGTGATAATAATATCACTGGTGATTTCCCTGAAGATGCAATTGTGCAGCAGGGTGGATTAAAAGAATTGAAGAATTTGCAATTTTTAAAAGATTCGATACAACCAATGATAAAACAGTTTAAAGAGCATTTTAAATTTATGCCTCATGAAAAAGTTAAAGAGGAAGTTAATCCCAGAAAGAACAATGAAGAGAATATTCAAATGATCCTGAAAATGCTTTCTGAGGGAAAGATAAATGCGGAAGATGCGGAAAAATTAATCTCAGCGTTAAATAAATAGGTATACTAAAATGCTAATTCTATTAGTTGTCACATGGCTGTTTTACTTTTTGATCAAAGGTGTTTCTGTGAAAGAAACAAAAGTATTACTTATAATCACATCAACTGTCTGGGTTATAAATATACTTGTTCTGAATGGAATTGACGGAGGTTTTATAAAATTCTTCATGACCATATACTTCATATATTCCTTTCTTGATTACCTCAGTATCAATTTTACCGGAAAAAAAATTCTTGAAATTCCATGGATGAGCGGTATAAAAGTTGAAAACGATCAAATATATTTAAATTACCAGATCTTAAGACCGATAACGTTTTTCTTTGTAAATATTTTTTTACTGATAAAAAAACAGCCAATGCTAGGTTTTAAAGACACAATTGAGGTTGAAGTTAATTCATCCGATAAAACAAAAATCAAAATTAAACTATAAAAGGAGTCTATCATGACAAGCCAGGAGAAATTAAACATTCTTAAAATGCTTGAAGAGAAAAAGATAACAGCAGAACAGGCTGCAAATTTATTGTCAGCTGTGGATACTGTTACAACAAAACCGGAAAGACCGGAAACTTCTAACGGTATTGTAGCATCGCTGAAAGACAAGAAATTAAAAGGTAAATTCAAGATCGAAGTTAAAAGTGCAGACGGTGATAATGTGATGGTCACTTTACCTCTTATGTTAGCAAAGCTGGCTATCAACATGGTCCCGGCAAAAAAACTTGCCGATATCAATCAGGAAGGCATAGATCTTGAGAATATTATTAACAATATTCAGGATTTTGCAGATAATCTTGATGATGATATTGTTAATGTTACAAGTGCTGACGGTGATCATGTAAGGATCTACATAGAAAAATAGTTGATGAAGATCGAGCAAAAGGTGCTCTACGAGCACCTTTTTTTATTGATATTCATAATTAAAAAAAGCTTGACAATTGCTGATTAATTTATGAGCTTTCAACATGAATTTGTAAACAGTATATTAAAAAAGAAATATCAGGATAAAAAAATTGGAAGATTCTCAAGAGAATAATAACTTGGCCGGGAAAGAAAAAAAACTGGATATATTAGGTTTTATAATGGTTATAATACCATTGATATCGTCAATAATGATCTGGTACTGGTTTTTGTACCTGGATTATTTTAAAAGAATGGGTACATATCTTATTGTCGTTCTCGTATTGACAATTTTGCTTACAACCATAGTGGCAACTATAGATTCTCACAGGTTGGGAATGAAAATTGAGATATTTAAGAAAAAGAAGATATACGGCGGGAAATTTTTAACTTTCTTTGTTTTTCTGATCTTATGGCTATATGCATATCCGTCCTTTCTTCTCAGAAGAAAAAACTTTGGTAGCAGGAATCTATTCATTCCTCTGATCATTTCAATTCTAATATTTTTTGGAAGTATTTTTTACGTATCCTACGTTTCAGAAATGAAAAAAGCGGAAGAGATATATTTTAACAGAAAAATACACACGAAAAGATAGATCTGTATCCGCATAAATTAAAATAAGCTTTTAAATATCACTCAGATTCAGCATTATGTTCACATTGACAATGTGTCTGCAGTCGTTTGATTCAATGTTGTCTATGTAATCTTTTGCGACAAATACTTTCATAATATCTTCGATCAGGTCAACTTTTGCATTAATGAACTTTCTAATGCTTTCCTGATGTATCTTAAAATATTTTTCCTGCTCAAGTAAAAGCTGCTCTGAGATCCTCTTATCAAAATTCATTGAGTTCAAAATATTGTCATTGTTATCAAGATATACTTTATAATCCCTTTTTCTGATGGTTTCGATATTTTTTAACTCCATAAGCTTGTCGGAAAATTTCAGTTTTAATAATTTGTGGTGTAATGGTCAAAAAGTGGGTGCTATTTAGATAATAAATAATCTAGAATTTTAAACTTTCTATGTTCTTTGAGACCTGCATGATT
>JAFGVM010000077.1 GCA_016937995.1 Candidatus Delongbacteria bacterium | reverse complement strand
TTGTACTCACTAGGGGCCAGAAAAACTTGGATCGACTAGATTTTTGTCCCGATTTATCGGGATCATCATGGAAAAGTTAAGATAAAAACAGTGAAATCAGGTATGATATTGTTAAAATGTATTGTCAAAATATGTTGTTGAAATGTGTTGTCGATTCTGGTTCTTGATTTATATTAGCACCAGTGCTAAATTTAAATTAAAACAAAATTGTATTCTTGACAAAGGCTAATTATTTGAAGATATTGAACTGTAGAAATTATAGAAACTTAAAGGAGTAAACAGAAACATTAAAATAGTCGAATAATTAGCTTTAATTATCTTGTCTTGATTCAATAAACTAGCACTTTATAGGTCAGCGAGACAGGAGAAGAAGCGAGTGTTCTATATAATAGGGCACCGCCTCTTTATAACTCATCGGTGGGTTGTGGTAGACCTTATGTTGTGGGTATTTAAGAGATACGGTGTCCTTTATTTAATAATCATGAAAGACACCTAAAATGATTTAAAGGAGGTGGTGTTTTTTATGAATGTGGGATAATGTATTGATACGAATCGTAGGGTCGTACCCATGTGTCCGACCTGAGTGAAGTGAATTAAAACAAAAAATGGAGAACAAAGTTAATGAAAAGTAAACTAATAATATTTGTATTTCTCATACTATTCTTACCTGTAACAGCAATGTCAGGTGATAGCAGTGAAATTGATCCTAAAATGGAGAAATACAAATTAACACAGGAAGAACTGCATAATATTGCAATTAATTACTATAAATTTATGTTTGAAGAAGAACATGAATTTAAAGGAATGTTTAGAAAAGACAATGAAGGGATTATTAAGAATATAACTCCTTTCAAGGCTGATACACTAACGCTTTTTTATATGGTAAATTTTAATCCAGACGGACATGTACTTATAAAAGCTCATAAAAATTTAGGTTCTCCTATAGACCAAAATGGGGATGGGGCATGGACATTTGGAGTTAAAGAAGGATATTTTTCAATCACTGATAAAAGATTAACACCTTTTCATTTAGATTATTACAATCGTTTACTTGAGGCTTTCAAAAATAGAAAAATACTTACAAATGACAAAGAGATTAAGAGTTGGGAAAAATTCAATGTGCCAACTGATAGTTTCCATGAAAAAGCAAATTTTGATAAAAGTATCCCTCAACCTGATTGGTGGATAAAAAAAAAGGCTTTGAAACAACAAAATCAGTAAAAAATACTTTTGGTTTAGTTAAAACTGAGTGGCACCAAAAGTTCCCATTCTATATTTTTTGTCCTACTGATACTATTACATCAGATACAACTCTAGTTGGTTGCGGTCCTTTAGCAATGTCTCAACTTATGAAATTTTATAGCTATCCTATCAAAGGATTAGAAAATTTTTCTAATACAACATACGATTGGGTAAACATGCTTGCCTATGATTCTCTTATGACTACTCAGATTCAAAGAGATGCTGTAGCTAGAATATGTAGAGATGCCGGATTAGCTGTTAATGCGAATTACGGAACCACTGTTACAATTGAAAATTTAGAGGATATTCCTCACGGATTAGCAAAAAAATTTAATTATACTTCTCAATTAAGAGAAGAAGCAACTTGGTATGCTTCCTTAGACATCTGGATTGATAGTTTGAAGATGAGTTTAGCTAGAAAACAACCTATTATTTATGGTGGCCCCATAACTATAAACTCCCAAACTTTCAACCATAGCTGGATAATTGACAGTTATGATTACCCCAATAATCAATTCAATTTTAACATGGGAGATTCGAATTTAACCTACAATGACTGGTATCCTATGTCAGCAATTACAACATCACAAAAAGCAATATTTCATACAATTCCGGATCATCCTGATAGTGCATTGGTTATACCTTATAAAGAAGATTTTAACGATGTGATAATCGGAAGCAGTATTTATCAAATACCGCCCAATATTGGAGTTTCACATACTGTATCATTTTGATAATTATAGTACTTTTTTCGCACAATTATATGGCTCAACAGAAAAAGGTTTATATATAAGAAATTCAGGAGATAACAGTCAATGGTTCGTCATCAAGAAAATAAAACTGATCTGTGCTTCCGACAGAACACCTGTAGTTAAATTCAAGATTGATATTATTGATGAAGGTGGTTTCTCAACAGGTGATTCAGTTATTGTTGAAGTTTCAAATGATAACCGAGAGACATGGGAATCGGTTTATGTCCTTGATAAAGATAATTACGAAGCTGATGATTACTTGAATAAATTCAAAGATGAGATCGTTAGTCTTCATGAGTATAAAAATGATGTTGTTAACATCAGATTCAGATTTGAATATTCAGGAAGTTCGAATTTTTGTCTGATAGATGATATTGAAGTATGTGAAGGAGTCCATGCAAAAATAGTTGATCCGACAAGAAAATCCTGGGATGGAAATACCATGTCAACACCTTTATTTGATGGTGTATGGGATTTTGAATCATATACGCCTGATTTTCTGGGGTTCCCGGTAGAGGGAGATATTGTAGATACCCAAAGTAATTCCGTAGATCGTAGCAATATAAACGAGGATTTTAAGTTGGATACTTTATCAATGTATGAATTTACTCCTGATATTCCTATAAATTATAAATACACATGGCCTACTGATTCAGGTGCATTGCCATGGAATAATGAACCGTTAAAATTTACAGGTAAATCAGATGATATTCCTGTAGTGTATGAACGAATGAAACGACCTGAAACAAAAGCATCAAAAGACACAGATAATCCTGTTACATGGAGTTATGAAAGATTCGATCTGGAGAAACCGGGAGTGTATAATCTGATAGCAAGGGGATATGATGCAGAACCTACAGATGATGAATATATTGGAGTTTTACCCGATACTACAAAAATAATCATACCTCCATGGAAAATGAAACTTCATGGTGATTTTCTATATTGTGACAGTACATATTATGCAGATGGATTCATTCCATATGTTGAAAAGACAGAATACTCAAAAAATCAGGATGTTAAAGTTTATATCTGGCGACCATTCACAGATTTTCCGGTCTATATTGACACATTGACAATAACTCATAACGGCAGTGAGATTGCCAGAACCAATGAAGGGATTTTTGGAAGTCAGATATTTTCTAATCAGAATAAAACAGTTGGATTAAGTACTGAAACAGGTGACTCATTCAGATTGTCAGACGGAATGAGATGGGTGAAATCTGATGATCAGACTCCCGGCTTTTATCAGATAAAAGCGTTTGGGTATGATGATTCACTTGGTGTAGATATCGTGCAGGAAAAAGAGATACAGATACCACCGATGTATTATGACTTTGAAGATTATCCGTACCTTTGGCCTGAAGGATGGGACAAAAATTCAAGTACTGCTAATCCTGACAAATGGTGGATAAGCAGAAGATCAATATCTCCAGGTGATTATCCATTGGAATGGCAGAATCTTCTTGGTTATTATGATACTTATCACCATGTATCAACTTCGATTGTAACACCTGAAATAACATTGAATGAAACACACCATACTATTTTAAGCGCATGGGTCAGTTTACCGAGAGAAGTTTTAGATAACGATTCTACACAATGGCAGCCTCTTTATGCGCGTTATCTGGTACAGGCAAAGATAAATAATGGAGCTTGGTTTACTGTGTATGAACCTGTACAGGATGATTATGATGATTATTTCGGAGAAGCAGAAGGCTGGATGAATTGTATGCGACCGTTCTTTTACTCTTTAGGGGATTCTGTATCGGCAGGTACTAAAGTGCAGCTTAAATTTGTAATAGCAGAAAAGCCGGAATTTTATACACCATATGACTGGACATGGAAAGAACAAACCTTCGCGATTGACGACATTAAAATAATGTATACTAAGGAAGAAGTACCTGAAGCTCCAACTATCATATCAGCTACCCAGGGAGATAAATCAAACAGTATTATCTGGCTAATGAACTATAAAAAGGATTCACCGCGAACTCTCGATACTTTTAATGTATACAGAGACGGATCAAAAATAGGAACAACAGTTGAAACTACATTTATTGATACTGCAATTGAAAGTAATACAACTTATGAATACGCCATAACCAGAAAGCTGGAAGATCATCCTACTTTGAAGGAAACATCTGTTTTCGACTGTAATATCAGTCTTACTACAACAGAACTTACATTCCCAAGACCGCAATCATTTGAGTTGGCACTCGGAACAGGTACTGAACAATCCAATGCTATCCTCAGCTGGTCTCCACCGAAAACAGGGACAATCGAATATGACATATACAGAAATGGAAGTTATTTAAATTCTACAACAAATTTAACTTTTACAGATTGCTTCCTGCCTGAGGGTACTTACAGTTATTATGTCATCGCAAAATATACTACACCGATCGGTGAATCCTGGGCAACTGACACAAAAAGTATAACCGTAAGTTCAAATTCAGGCAGCTCGATATTACCAATAATTGAGAGTTTTGAGAATAACGGACAATTACCTGACGGATGGACTTATAGTACTTATATCGGTCATGGCAAAAACCAGTGGGGAAGAGCGAGTTAAATATCCAAGTAACCCATTGATGTTTTGCCAATGTTAGCCCTTGTTCATTTTTCTTTTTTTTAAGAGTAAGTACTACAATCCCGCTTTGTGTCAACAAAGATGTCGCCTCTGTTAATTAATTTCACTGTTTGATCTCCGGATTCAAAACCACTTTTTCCGGCGCACCC
>JAFGVM010000076.1 GCA_016937995.1 Candidatus Delongbacteria bacterium | reverse complement strand
TAACGGTCATGGCAAAAAGTAGTGTGGATAAACCTAGTTAACTCTCTAAGTAACCATTGATATTTTGCCAATGTTATGATCTGTTGCAACTTTATCAGGTAGTCTTAAAAAAAGCCTATTTAACCCGATATTCTCTTTCTTTAGTAATTTTCTTGTTTTCCTTACTAACATCTGTAGCTACTACATAATAAAACAATTTGCTTTCAGTAAGAGGAGCAACCCATTGCTCACCATTGAATGAACCACTAGTATTCTCTGAAAATGTTCCGTATGGATCGGATGAAGAGTATACTTTATAACTTGATGCTCCTGTAACAGCATCCCATGTAATTGTTACATTCGTTGCATTCTCAGCTATAGTAACATTCGCAGGTGTAGTCATAGAAGACACAAAAATATCTACACTACAATCAAGCATTGATGAAAAATCTGTAGCTCCGGTTGTAGCATCTTCATAAAAGGCAACAATTGAGTAATTATACATTGTATCTTCAATTATCGAATAATCAGTATGCGTGGTTGAAGTTGTCTGAAAAAGAGGTAATCCATTTCTATAGATTAAGTAAGAGTTTAATGGTAATCCTTTTGAAACAGGTGCATCCCAGCTTAAATCTACTTTACTACCATCCGTAATACCTGCAAAATTTTGACCTCCGTCAGGAACTGGTTCAGTTCTGTATCTGATTTGTATTTCATCAAAGCAAATTTGTTGTGATATTGTATCTTGCGGAGCAATTTGGTTTTGTGATACGAATTTAACGATCATGTTTTCTTCTGATGCAGTATTTTTTATTGTAGTAAACCAGTTATAGAATTTGTAACCTGGAGTAGCTGAAAATCCTAATGAACTATAGAAATCTTTATCTGCTGATGCGATTGCTGTCCAACTTGTTCCTCCATCTTTTGATAAGAGAACTTTATAATCTGCATACATATCTTCAAAGCCACTATCATAAGGTAATCCCATGAAAACTTCAAATACAGCATCGTGTTGAAGGTTAAATGAAACAACATCAGATGAAAGACTTTCGTCAATAGATTCGCCAGTTTCTGTGTCGTACGCTGCACCGAGAGAATAATTTCCTATTCCAGGATGACCTGCAATAAAGTTGTACATTTTAAAATAATCGGAATCCGCATTTATTTCCCAAATATCTGACCATGTACCGCTGTGCTCCCAGTGTTCGTATAATGGGCAGATCTGAATAGTTTCACTCTGATAAACAATTACAGACGTACCTTCAAACTGTTCATGAGCTGTAATAGTATAAAATCCGGGTTGAGTTGTGCCATCTGTTGCCCATTCAACATATCTTTTGCCTTTTGTATTGTAATCTATTTGAAATGAAGCAACTTCAGTATTGTCAGAATCTCTTGCAATGTTAATATAGACGATATTATAACCATTAGGTTCATTAAAAGGTCTCCAAATTTCTATGTATACATCATCATTCTGTGCGTACTCTCTTAACGAATTGTGAGGTATAGCATAAGGATACCAAGGGTCTTCTTTTAGCTTCAATTTCCAGTTAGGAATCAAGATCATTGGGTAGTCACGTTCAGCTATTGGTTCCCAAAGGTTTTCACTATAGTACGCACCTCCTTCAAAACCATAAAATCCTGGAAACAGATTCAGAGAAGTAGCGTGTTCATAATAAATTGTATCAAAATGTACCATGTCTCTTGAATCAAATTTACTCTCATCCTCAATTTTAGAATAATATTTACTTAGACTTTGAAGATCAGATAAGGGGTTATATTGAAAATGCTCTTTTGGAGACTTAGAAATTACACTTGGATTTATATCTTTAACCGTTCCAGATTGTGCTTGTAATATTCTTTTGAGGTTATTTTTGCTATATCTGTGCTCAGGAATATAATCTAAGTCAGCTCCTTTATATTCAAATACTGCCTTATCTCTTTCTTCTTTAGATAAAGCATAAATATAATTTTCTGGATCACAGAAATAGTTAGAGTCTGCATATTCATCTTCATAAGTCCACAATTTTTTCTGGAAATCATAGATCCAGCCACCAACTAAAACTATACCACTCTCAAGAGTGTCTCTGAAGGACAACTCAGCTTCAATGTATCCTTCAATTGTCAATGGTAACTCAACATCAAAGAAAGTAGTTGAATCCTGATAACTGACCGGATAAGTTACATAACATTTTCTCCCACTGAATTGTACTCTTGTTTCTGTGCTGTCTAGTGAAGTATTATTGCTTTTTGTTCTTGCAACTGCTTTAATCAGATATTTTTTACCCATCAAATCCATCGTATCCCAATCAAGATATTCAAATACTCCATTTTCAAGTAATTCATCAGAATACATTAAGATATAATCCATAGCTGTGCTATCTTCTTTTACATAGAAATCCATAGCCATGTCATAATCTTCAAAACCTTTGGATTTCGGTGGTGTAATTGAAGGTGTTATCTTGATAGATTGTGCATCCTTAGGCTGTAAAATATCATCGTAAGATATATCTGTGAAATGCAAACCAAGTGCACCAACTTTGATGTCGTCGATGTAATAATCATATGCATTTGCATTGTCGACCGAGTAAAAATGATATCGTATGTTTACGATTTCATTTTTGAAGTTATTCAGACTTACGATCTTATCTTCATAATATGATGTGTTATTGTAGTTCAAATGATCAATTTTAGAGATTTTTTTCCATGAAAGCCTGTTATCTTTAGAAACTTCAATTATTAGGCTGTCACCTTCTACGATATTCTGATAATCGTTGATCCTGTATTTGTAACGAAGTATTGGAACGGAATCAGTGGTAAGGTTTATCTTTTTTATAATAAAACTATCTTCTGAATCAGGTACGTAGAATCTTGCAAGTACATTACTGTTTTGGTAACCGACATCTGGTAATGTACTATAATTGTTTTCTTCTATTCCAATGTATTTGGGAATTTGTGAGCTTGCTACAGTTGTACTTGTATAAGTGTTTTCAAAAGTTTCGGTATATGGAATAGGCAGAGCATTTGTAGATCTATCTGGTATGATATTGAATATACCTTTATCTTGATCTTTCAAATAATCATCTGCAGGATACCAGTCATTCCAATCTAAACTATCAGGATGATACCAGCCCATATTAAAGTGAAATTCATCTGTAGAAATTTTATAATCATCTACTATCCAAGTATGACTGCCCGGATCGTCACTATTCCAAAAGGCAGAGTATAAAACAGGTTTACCGTTCTGCATAGCAGTGATCAGAGAATCTTTCCAGTCTGCCAATCCATTAGGATACCACGCAACTTCTGACATTAATTGGGAAGTATAGTTAAAATATTTTGTAATATTGTGAGGTATGTCATCAGCCCAAGCTGCTGTGCCTAAAGCAACACCATAATCAGCATTTAAGGCAATACCAGCATGCTTACAAAGAGTTGAGAGTGCATCCTGTTCTGTTTGAGAACTTGAAGAATCTGCATAAGCAGGCATATTAGCCCAGTCATAAGTTGTGAGTCCAAAGTCAGCTTCTAAAGTTCTTATGATTTCGCCGTTAAACCAGGCATATGAATTATAACTTAAACCAGTCTCAGGATATTCATAATATTTCATAAGTTGAGACATTGCAAGAGGTGTACAACCTACAAGTGTTTTACCTGTCGAGTGTGACGGACAGTCATTATTAAAGGGGAAATACTGATTCCACTCCGTCTGGATCATTCCTTCAGTATTTTTGTTACTTTTAAAGTTTTTTTTTTCGAGCCACCACTTTGGAGGACGGAAATCTAATCCATGGTTAACCCTTTCATGAAACTGATTAGGTGGTTTATTGAATTTTTCCCACATCTTTTTTTGTTTTTCGGTTTGTTCACACTTACCTTGAAGCCCCTGTAATGTCTTTTCTCTTATGGAGTGGAAACCTCGCATTGCCGCGAAGGGCATAGCTTTTTTATCGTCTATAGATTTTATTTTTTTTGCTGTACCACTACCTCTTTTGAAGATAGGTCTTGATACAAATTTATATGCGGGAGTATAAATTCGTCCTTCAGGATTGAAATTAACGGTATAGAAGAGAGTTATTCCATCTTCCACATACGGAAAGATATCTTTGATTACTGATTGTGAAGAATCAACTCTAATACCTTTCCATTCATGTTCTTCTTCAAACATGTAATGATAGTAGTTTACTGCAATATTATGCAGTTCTTCTTGTGTTAGCTTCTGAGAATTTTCTTTTACAACGGGTTCTGTATTAGCTGTATCTGACATTGCCCATAAAGACAATGATACAATAAAAACTAAGAGTAATGCTATTTTCTTCATACGATACCTCTAGTTTGTAAAATATTGTTTAGATTAATGTAGTGTTTTCTTGTTCCCGAAACAAGATAATTATTTTTTAAATCGGGTTAAATAGGCTTGTTCATCTTTACCTCCTACCGTCATTAAAGTTGCAATTGATCATAACG
>JAFGVM010000075.1 GCA_016937995.1 Candidatus Delongbacteria bacterium | reverse complement strand
TGTTTCAATCCTTGTTTTAGTGGATTCTGGACTCGAAGATTGATGTAAATGACGACATGGACAAAGACGCAGTCATGTTTCAATCCTTGTTTTAGTGGATTCTGGACTCGAAGACTGATAATATGCAATGATGTCAACAATTCCACAAGTTTCAATCCTTGTTTTAGTGGATTCTGGACTCGAAGCACAATGATATATCACAAGAAGAATACGATGCCTTGTTTCAATCCTTGTTTTAGTGGATTCTGGACTCGAAGTGTAAAAGAAGAAATAAAGGTGGTTATACCTCAAGTGTTTCAATCCTTGTTTTAGTGGATTCTGGACTCGAAGAAGTGTTGAATATAGAAATTTTAAACCATTTGCTAGTTTCAATCCTTGTTTTAGTGGATTCTGGACTCGAAGTCTCCAACCACCCATACAATAACTCCACCATCCTTAGGTTTCAATCCTTGTTTTAGTGGATTCTGGACTCGAAGAAAAGATTTTATTTCTTATGGCTGGGTCGAGACGGGTTTCAATCCTTGTTTTAGTGGATTCTGGACTCGAAGAAAATAAGAAATGTAAAAAATCCTCGAAGAGGAGAGTTTCAATCCTTGTTTTAGTGGATTCTGGACTCGAAGAGCTCAAAAAGGTACAAGTTCGTTAATAATCAGCCAGTTTCAATCCTTGTTTTAGTGGATTCTGGACTCGAAGCGGTGTTGCAGGTTTGCATCAGGCACGGTGAATACTGGTTTCAATCCTTGTTTTAGTGGATTCTGGACTCGAAGTCCAGCTCCTCGAAAGTATCCGATAATTTTTCGCCGGTTTCAATCCTTGTTTTAGTGGATTCTGGACTCGAAGAGCGGACATGGAGTATAACAAGGCTAAAATCCTGTAGTTTCAATCCTTGTTTTAGTGGATTCTGGACTCGAAGATCATTTATCTTTCAAATATCAAAATATATGCTATTTAAGCATTCAATTTTTTGCACTAAAAATGCTATTTTTCGAACTGTTTTGATATTTTTTCTCCCTATTTCAAATTATTATGCGTTTATATTTTATTTTATAACTCGTATAATATACGATATTTATAGTGCTATGTCAACGAACAATAACGGAAAAATCAATATTTATCACAAATTTTGTTATAAGTACAATCTAAACATTGTCGTAGATATTTTGTTCTCTTTGGATAATATCCTTCGTAATAAATCTTTTTGAATTCATTTATACAATCTTTTACAAATTCTTTATGCTTTGGTTTTATTTCATACTTAAAAGGTTTCGTTCCTGATCTAGAATAAACGAAATAACATGAATTTATATTTGTTTTATAATTAGAATCAACAAGGATGGAGTAATAAACAGCCTGATAAAACTGTGTTCTGAACTTATGTTTGTTCTCAGCGTACTTATATTCTAGAATTGTCATGCTACCGTCTTCTAAATGTAATACTTCATCAATTATTCCGCAAATTCCCAAATTATCGTCACTAAGATAGACTTCCTTTTCTTGTTTTATTACACCCAGTGATTTTCTCAAGTATTCTTTTTCTAAAGCTTTTGCTTTATGAACTTCTCTTCCAATTTGAACCTTGAACCTTTTTTCTTCATACTGCCTTATTCTTGTAACATACATATAATAAATAAACCTTGGGCAATACCAGAATTCTTGAAGATCTGTAGCTGTTATATATTTTCTATATTCGTTAAACATATATCTCAAAAAAATAAATTATTGATTTCATCACTTACCATTTTCTTATCAAACCCCAAACCTATCATTTTCACATTATCAAAATCAGTTTTACACATTGGGAATATATAAACACTGTCTGTTTTTGGATTGATCAATGATTCGGAGAACAGCTCAAGTTCTTCTACCCGATTATTCTCAATATTTCCAAGAAAAACTGATTTTTGTACACGAAGCAAACCGAATTTTTCGATCTTTTTTATTATCTGCCTTCTTCTTTTGTCGCCCGGTTTTGAACTTTCAATATCATATATCACCCAAATATACATAATACCTCTTATGTTATTTTAATAATTCATTTGCAAATCTGTGGCAAAATGCTTGAACTATATTGCTTCGTGCAATATTCTTGTTACCATATCTCACGATTTTTTCGTAGTATTTACTTCGTTCATCAAAAAGCAATCTCTTACCTTCCTTGTTTAGAGAATAACCTGCTTTGAGCTGATCGTACATTGAACTGTTAACCAGCTTTTTTGAAAATAGTCGGAATACAACTTTATCTGCATCAATTCTGAAATTTTCGATCAAATCAAAGACAAGTGATTTTTTATTATAATTGTCTGTATGCAAAAAACCTATATACGGATCTAACCCTGCAATAATACAAGCCTTTTCAACTTCGGAATAAAGAACACCGTAGGCATAGTTCAAAAAAGCATTAAAAGGATCTTCAGCAGGCTGTCTGCTCCTGCCGCTGAACTTAAATCTGTCTGATAAACACAGATTAAGTATCTCAAAATACATTCTTGAACTATTCCCTTCAAGCCCGATGATATTTCCAATTTTTGTTTCAGAATTACATTCTAAATTTTTAAGACTCTCTAAATTGTTTCTGATCGAATTTAGTTTAGCAGTAATATCATCTTGAAGTAACGTTCTGTTTTTTGAAATTTCTTCACAGAATTCAATTTGATTCAAAATCTTTTGAACGATCCAACCTTTTGCAATCTCAAATCCCTTGTCAATCTCGCTGTATTCAAGCTGTCTTCTGCGAATCGTAGTAAGTGATCCGAATCTGCAATGCCAGAACCTGCCGGATGGATTACCATATTTATCCAAAATAATAATATCAATATTGTTCTCAGTACAAAGATTGATCACTGCAGTCGTTATAACGCCATCACTCGTAAGAATAAGCCTGTCAACCTTCGCAGGTGATACCTTTGTTTTATTATCACTGACAGTAACAAGAATCATCTCGTCTTTGACGGATAAATATGTGCCGGGTGTGGTAAAAATTAAGTCCATAATATTAATTACTCTATATTCTTGGATGATTTTTGAGTTCTTCGTATTTTATTAGTTTAACAGGCAGATCAAGCTCGTCAAAAAGCCTGATAACCGGATCATCATACCCGTCATGGAATTTAACTAAAGTAGTATTAGCCATTTCAGGTATATCTTCATGCCAAAAAATTCCTTTATAAAGATAACTTTTAATATCTTTTATCATCTGGACTTGTGAAGCTATAAACGATTTGCTGTCATTCTTTATAAATCTTATATTATCAAGCCCGAGATAGATTTCATCTAATTTATCTTGAGGCACACCGGCTCTAATTAATTCAAGTTCAAGTCTGTCATCAAAATCATAAATAAGATTTTTCTTGCTCGTAAAAGGCACGATAACAATAAATTTTGTTTTTCTGTTCATAAAAACAAATATTTGCTTCCTGTTCAATGTAAAATAATTAACACCCCAATCAGTCATAAAAGAATCCTGCTCTACATAATTCTCAAGAGTTTTTATTCCCAGATAATCCTGAACCTTTTTTGTTAATGATATTTGCATGAAGTAGCTCCGTAGTGGTTAGAAGATTAATATGGATATATCTTTTCCAATAAATCCTGTGTCTTTTTTATAATAGTCTTTGAATAACTCATTTGGTATATAATAAAGATTCTCATAAATTCTATAATTTTCAGGCAAGGATGAGATATATTTCTTTTTGCAACTAATAATGTATTGTTTGAAATGACGGTTTAGCTTTAAAGTATTCTCCTTGTTTTTACTTTCAATAGCAGTTAAATATCTTTGAAGAATACTCTCTTCTGAGTTCTCACCGTTGTACCAGTCAATAAATACATCTACCATCTCATCTTTGGTTTCTATCAACTTAAAACTATCAATTCCGCATTTATCATTATTTGTTGTATAGTCAAGTACTTTCATTGCTTCAAATATTTCTGTGTTTTGAGAAATTCTTTGACTCAGTAAAGAAAAATATTTCTTTATAAAGCCAGGATACTTTTCTTCAAATATTTCAGTTTGGTCATCTAATGTTTCCAGTGCTGTTTTAACAAGTATCTGACCATAAACATTTATACTGTCATCTATAAAATAAACTACATAAAGGGGACAATGACTTCCTTTGTCTTCATCATTTTCTCGGTTTATTCTGCCTGCAACCTGTATTATTGAATCTATCGGACCAATATCTCTTATTCCCATGTCGAAATCTAGATCAACACCTGCTTCAATGCTTTGTGTTGAAATTAGAATGACTGGTTTTTTAGCTTTAAGCAATTTCTTAACTTTTCTAATAACTAAAAGCCGCTGTTTGGGGATTAAAGATGTTGAAAGATAAAATATACTTTGTTTAGTTTTTTTATAGTTCTCTTTAACTTTTTCATAAACCTCTTTAGAGCGATTTATTGTATTCAAAACAATCAAACATGACTTATTATCTTGATAAACATCTTTAAAAAATGAAATAAACTCATCTGTTGTTTGTAATTTAGTTTTAAAATTTGGAATAATTTTAGTTCTTTTCAATTCTCTAAAATATTTAGCGTTATTTTGTAACAGTTCACGAGGTGTAATGACATTACTTATGCCAACCTTATCAAGATTTTCGAATAAATAAGGCTGTGTCGCTGTCATTAAAATAATTTTGGCATCTAAATACTTAGTCAAATTATAAAGAGCAGCCCCAATTAATGGCCAATACTTACAATCCAAGCTTTGTACTTCATCAAGTATTATAATTGATCCAGCTAAATGATGAAATTTTTTTAGTAATCTATTCTTATTGCCTATTAAAGTATGAAGCAATTGTACAAAACTTGTTAGAACGAAATCACCCTGCCAAGTTTCCACTAGCATTTTATAGTTTTCATAATTGTAATTGCTGCTTTCATCCTGTTTTGCTAATGAAAAAATATCTGTAAAGCTATGGTGCTTGATGATTTTTAAATTTGTATCACTTAGAATGTTTGTAAATTCTTTTTCAACCTGTTCAATAATATTAATAAATGGCAGACAATAGATAATTTGCGGAATGTAGCCTTTTTCTTTTACTATTCTATATTTAAGTTTAATAGAAAAGTTAATTGATGCTAAAGTTTTGCCAATTCCAGTCGGCGCAGTGATTGAAAAGATTTTTTCCATATCAAGTTTGATGTCGTCAACATTATTTTCAATTTCTATTCTGGCTTCATTTCGGTTATTATTTTTGCTTTCAGCTCTAAATTTATTATTGATGTAATTCGTAATAATATCTGGTGGTATTTGCTGCAGTTGGTAACATTCAGTATTTGAAGCATTTAGTTTATCAGATTCAATCAATATTGAAAAGAAATAGTTAAAGCAGAAGTAATTTGCAATATTTACATCTTTTTGAGTTATTCTTTTTACCATTTTACGGATAATTGTTTGCATCTCATTATTGATAGCCAAATATTCTTCCTTTAGAGATTGTGGAAAATCACCTTTGATGTTGAGAAAGTTTTTCTTTAAATCATTGGCTTGTTTTGTAATTAAATTTTGTTGCTCAACGATTTTAAACTCATCAAACCAAATATCATCTTTCAGGTAGGATAAATTCAGGTGGTGATTTTTGATTACAAAATAAACAAGATATTTTTCATAATCCGTAAGTTTGTTTTCAGTTAGATAATTAAAAGCTGCTACAGCAGAAATAAAAGCATGTTTCTTTTCTGCGCCTTTGAAAATATCATCTAAATAATCTTGAAAATAGCTGGTATATTTGCCAAGGTCATGAAAACAACCTACTGTTTCAATAACCTTAGCAACATCAACTAAATTCGGGAAAAAAATATGTGGGTATACATTGTTTCTTATATAGTCTGAAACTTTCGAAAGATGATCTTTTAACAATTTATTCTTTTGAGGTTTATCTTTGTATTTATGTGAATAAAACAACAAAAGCTAGTCCTCCAAGAAAAAAATATTTTCTGATTCTGAACAATACTCAATAAGATAAAAAGATTTCTTTACTTTAACCAATAAAGGCTCTCCATTGCCAAATATATAAGTTTTAATCTCGCAAGTTTGCCTGCTGTAATCTTTATCATAAGTTAAAGGCATACTATCTTCATAAATATTAAGTGTTTCATTTTGTTTGAACTCAATATCAGCTATAGTTTGTTTGGGTAATGGTGTTACAAACAAATTATAGTTTTCAATGTTTTCATCAATAGCTAACTTTAATTCTGAATCTTCTGCTATCAGGGAAATCTGTCCAGACAAGCCAGCTTTCCCTAGATATATTGGAAATTTCTGAGTATATGATGTTATTGTTTGGATTAACTCCTCATATAAAGGTTCTGAGCAGTTACAGTATAGACGATAATGAATCTGTTTCCTAAAGTCAGCTGCAGATAACATCTCAAAAGGCACTTGTGTTCTTGTATCGTTATGAGAACCATTTAGCTGATTTGGATTTTCAACTTTTAGATAGTTGATCTTGTGTATACTTTTTTTCAATTTGCTTTTAATCGCAATTGCTACTTTAAAGTTTACAAAACAAAACTCTTCATGATAACTTTCCTTTTCTCTGCCTAATATGGCAGCAAAAATGCCAGTAATTGCCGTTCTTGGCGGAAAATAGTAAGACAGAGCCGAAGAATTACTGTAAAACTTCTTGAAGTTAGCAAATTTGCCTTTAAAATCTACAATAAATGTTTTCATGTTGAATCCTGTTATACTATAACTTTGAGGGTTTCTCTGTCCACGAGTTCAATTTCATTATTATCTTTAATAGAGAGATCCGTAAATAGTTTATCGTCATCTTTTAGAGTCAAAGATTCCCAAACAATGATTTTTTCGATTTTATCTTTGACTTGATCTATTTTTAAGAAATCTACAAGTTGTTCTATGTTGATTTTCACATGGCTTCTATTGCGGATTGGATCAACACTTTTTTCTTTATCAAGTTTTAAGAAGTTCCGCAGATCACACATGAAACCGTCGAACTCTTTTTTGTATTTTACTTCAAGGTAGGCTACTGGTCGTAAATTGGTTTTGGAAGCAGTTGGCGTTGCATTAGTTGATTTGATGATTGCTTCCCTGAAAAAAGTAATATCTTTTTCAGAAAGATTAGTTTTATCAGCCAAAGTTTTGCTGATTGTTCCACTGTAAGCAATTAGCGAATAATAAAGATTGTTATCTCGACCAAAAGTTGAATTATCATCATTCATGATGGTTACCAAGGCATTAGATTTCATTAGTTCTACCGGATGAAGCGAATACCCCCAACTTAGCTGAACCGGACCGGTAAATGTTCTAGAAAACCCACCGACTGCAAAAGCACTGCCAAAAAGCCTTATGTCGTAAAGCTTGGTTTTGACAATGTGGGTAAGTAGTTCATTGTTAAGTTTAGAAAAATTATCATTAATAAATTTAAGCTTCTCATCTTTAGCAACTTCTGTTTTTTTCATTACACTGATTTTTTTTAATTTCTCGTAAATTTCAACTGTCGATTTGCCCTGTTCTGCATTATCTAATTTATCAAAGCAATTTTTCCAGATATCTACTTTCTGTAACTCTTCTTGACTATTTTCATCTGCTAAGAATGCTTTAAAGACAGTCTCTAACCTTTGTTCAACCGAAACTTTCCGTTCGTCTTCAGTATCCACAAAAATCAGCTTTTTGTTTTCTTTTGCGTAATTCCGGATATCTCTTTTTTTACGATACTTGGATACGAGATTAGTTTTGGTATCATAATCCATGCGTGGTTTGTTTTCCATGTCTGGGTCACCGTTGGGATTACACATTGTTGCCTCATAGAGAAAAATAAAGTCCGAGTTATTGATAACGGTGTTATCTTTCTTTTCATTTTTAGTTTCCATTTTTATTATCTCCTTCTAATTCGTTAGTTTTGTTTTCAAGTGCCTCATCTTTATTAATGGTACTATCGGCAACTAAATATGCGTATCCGCTTAAAAGATAAAATACATTCTCCTCCTCGCTTAGCTGCCAATTTTTCAGGTTACGATCAAAATAGTTGTGAAATCCTTTCATATAACGATGAAGTTCTTCACGGTCATTTGTCCATTTCTCAATTTCGTACTGCTTTACCTTCTCCATGATATCAAGATATAGCCTTTGAATATCTTTGCTGTTCATGCCCTGGAATTGGATTTTTTGTAGAATAGGAGCAGAGTAGTGCCCTTTACTCTGTTGTTTTACCGCAATCTTTCTTAAAATCAAGCCAAGATAAAAAAGTGACCTCTCCTGTTCACCTAGTTTTTGCGTATTAATGAAAGCTTCTTCTTCGCATTTTAACAGATCTTCCGACATAGATTTTACCTCCTGTTTTAAAATATTAAGTTTTTCTAGCGCATTGATTATAATCAAATATCTAAAGACATAATCCTTGATTGTAAAATCAAATATTTCACCTTTTTTTAGATTTTTATAAATGTCACTGCTTGTATAAAATTTGTCAGGTTTTAAATGGAATAAGTAATGCATGGATTGACAAAAATGCTTTATAATGTTTTTCCTCTCAATAATATTGAGTTTAAATAAAGCGTTGAAAAATTCCATTGCTTCATTTTTAGCTTTGCTGTTATTTTTTACAGGAATTAAACTGTATATACTTTCAATCGAAAATTTGCGTACATAATCTGTTAATTTTGCAAATTCCTCAGCAAAAGCTTTAATGATAATCTCAAATCGTGATTTGGAAACCTCTTCAATAATATTTGTGATTTTAAAGCTATTACCATCAGATTGGTAGCTAATAAATGTAAGAGAAAATATATTGTTTTTCCAAAATTGGAATTTATCACTTGTATCATCGAGCTCGTCTTTAATTGAGTTTATAAAATTCTTTACTTCCGCCCCTTGAAATAAAAGTTCTGTATCTTTTTTTATTTCATTTGATACTAATTGATAATCAAAATCATCTTTTATATCGTAAAAATATGGTATGAGATAAGTATTTAACTCTGCAAACTTAAATCTATAATGCTCACGGATATATTTTTCACCAACTTTAATTGCTTCTAAGCAATCATTACAGATGGAGAAATTTTCTTTGTATTTATTATCTGATATATTCCTAGCTGAATTTATGGTAGTTGTTACAAAGATCTGAGTTATTGCTCCTCTTTCAAAAGTTGGAACTTTTACGGATTCAGCTTTTTGTTTACATAGATAACAATATTCTGTTACTGTGCTGTTGTCAATATTAGCTGAAGTAACACTCGTATCATTTTTGGTTAGCAAATAAAAATTGCGATACTCTCTATGTTCTGTTATATACGCTTCTTTTAGTGTTTCTGTTTCGTCAAGATATTTAATAACTGGGATATAAAAAGCAATGTCTTGTTTTGGTTTAAGTTCGAGTAAAAATTTCTTAATGTACTCTTCGGTCAAATCAGTGTGAAGTTCATTAATTTGATCTTCAATATTATCAGACAAATTTCCAGTTTTTTTTCTTAAGTAAACCTTAAATTTTTCTGATTCTAAGACATTATCTGGTGTATAAATTTTGTTACCGTCAATTTTACTTTCAATAACCATGTTTATCATCTTGCATAGATATGCAAACTTCTCGTCAAAATCCTTTATTTTATCTCGTTCTAAACTAATCTGAGTCTTTATTTCTTTAAATGGATATTTAACAAGATTTTTAAAATCTTTACTTAACCATACCAAATGAAATTTTCTACTTCGAGCTCTAGGTGTATCAAGAAAATTATATCTTTTTTCATCACCGAGTTCATATTCTTTTTGTAGCTCAAATTCAATTCTTAATTCAGGAATGTTGTAAACAACTTTTGCAATAAATAATTTCGTTTCTGATTCAAAGCTTTCGTCGATCTTTGTATTTTTTTTTATTTTCACTTTTTGCACGTATTTATCAATTGGTTCTTGGTTGCCTGATAAACATTTACCTATTTGGTATATTTTTTCTATCATAGATTACCTCTTTTTTCTTTTCTATTTACCATCTTAATATTCTTAACCTGTCAAATTTCACGGGTTGAAATCCCAATACTTCCTATTTTTCCTTTTATCCTCTTCCTGCTTGTCACATCAGCTTCCTTCATGGTCATTTCTTTACGCATAAATTCTTTAAGTTCTTCAATGTCCGGTAATGAAACAAGATAATACGAAACGAAGAGTTGTTTATCCATTTCACTTTTCCTTTTTTATTTCTACTGGTTCAAATTTGTAACCGACTTATGTTCGGTCGCATTCCAAACCGCTCGCACATTTTTACGCATGACTTCGTATAAGTTCTCATAAGTTCGTATAAAATTACGCATGACTTCGTATAAGTTCTCATAAGTTCGTATAAAATTACGCATGACTTCGTATAAGTTCTCGTAAGTTCGTATAAAATTACGCATGACTTCGTATAAGTTCTCATAATTACTTTTTTAATTCCCATTTTTTTCTTTTACCCAATGATATTCGATTCTCACTCTTAAGTTTTTGGAATAAATTTTGTACTTTATTCTTCTTTGATTCATCAGACAGAACATCCGATAGTTTATCCCATAACAATTTTTCAGCCTGATTTCTGGTGATGCTCCCCCATTCTTTAATGTAATTAAGAATTAAATCTTTGCAGTAAGTATCATCGAAACCTTTATTTCTAATGTAATCAGCTTTCATCGTTTCATCTTTGACTGGCTCAAGTACATCCTTTGAAATGTAAATATTCGGTTTTCGACCCTCAACATATTTCATTTTTTTCAGGTATTTAAATTCATCGTCCGACATATATTTTTTCTTTTGAACTTTGTCCAGTAAAAGAATATCACTCATTGAAATATTTGGATTTTGAATAAGAATATCCGCAAATTCATCGTCAATTACTTTTCCGGTAATAATTACCTTTACCTTGTTATCTGAGAAATCAAAATCTGGCATCGGGAAAAATCGTTGTTTTTGGAAATTGAATATTTTCCTTAGACCGCCACCCTGAGTTTCAATCATATCAAGGTTTTTCATGGCTTCGACAAGGAACGGATTTCTGTATAATTCTTCGGGAGAATCTTTTAAAACCACATCTTCAACAGACTTTGGTAGAAACGATCCGTAATTTGAAAAAATCAAATGATCGTCTTCAATTTCAACTACATTTATTCTGGCACCGTAAGAATAATCCTGATGCGCTAAAGCGTTGTGAATGCTTTCCCTGATAGAAAACGGTTCGTATTTCAAAAATTCGTCAGGGAACATCGAACCTTTTCGTAAATAACGATATTTTAAATTTCTGATCTTTTTGCATACATCATCCACGGTTAGCAGAAAGGGGATTGAGAATATTTCAAAGTCTTTATCCTGATTATCAATAGTTTTGAGATTCCACCTTATTTTTACACATGAACCAAGGAAATGCTCCTCCTCATCTTTTCCCAGTAAAATCATAGCGGTACGGGTAATTTTCCCTTTCTTTGTAATTTTAGCCTTGTTAAGAAATTTTTTATCATCCCATTTGTCAACTTCATCTCTATACTTTGAATTTCTCTTTTTAAATTCAATTCTTGCCTTTTCAATTGCCTGAGGGTCAAGATCTTCTAAAGAAGCTTCATTTATTATTTCAGCTGACCAATCCTCTGATGGTCTGACTTCGGAAAGAATTGTATTTAATCTAACGCGGGTCATTTCAACAAGACTGTCACCAATTCTTTGCCAAGCTTTTCTGTGCGCATAAACAGGAAGTCTGTATGTGTGCTTTGGAATATGAAAAATCCAAACGATTTTATGAGTATCATCTGTAATAAATTCTTCAATTTCAAATTTTTCCGAACTTAAATTTGTGCAATCAAGAAGTATTTTAAGCTTAATCCTGATTTTATTGAATTTGTTAAAATCCTTAATACCACTAATATTCATAGTTTGATCTTCTACGCCTACAACTAATTGCCCGCCGTTCATGTTTGAGATTGCGGATATATAAGAAACAATATCTTTCCCTTCGTCACCGGAAGTGCTGTGCTTCAAAGAATAAAACTCTTTCCATTCACAGGTCTCATCTTCGACAGGATAATTCTGAATTAAATAATTTTTTAGTTCGTTTTCATTCATTTCACTCTCCTGACATTCCCAAATCCTCTTGATACACTTTTGCCTAGTCCTATGTAATCCGGTAATATAAAATTAATCTCAAAATCACCTTTGAATGCAAGAATTTCCATTCCTTTTAAATTAGTCATTACGGGTTTTAAATTCAATTCTTTAACTTCAAGCTTATTTTGTATCGTATATCCTGCAAATTTACAGACTGAGATTATATTCTGGATTATAATTGATTTTAATTTTGCGTCTTTTTCATCCTGAAATTTTAATTTCATGTATTCTTCAAAGTTCTTTTGATTTAAGGCTATCCAATGAGAATAAAATTCATATTTGAAATAATCTTCACTATCATTCAGTTCAAGATCTTTGACTTCGATCTGCTTTTCATTAATACTATACTTCTTCCCTTCTATATCAAGTTCATAGTCTGTTAGAAAGATATCCTTAAAAACATCTTCAGTATCTGAAGAGAAAGAATAAATATACAAAATATTATCTATTGTTTTAAATTGAACTGCAGGATATCTGTGGATGAACTTATCGCCATCGTGATTATGTATCAGATTATTTTCATTATATTTCGAAGAGAAAAATCCTCTTACTTTATGCAGCTCAGAGCGCTTGATCTTTAAATCGGGTAATAACACTACCGTAGTTTTTAATTTCATTTTAAACCTCTTTTATTCACACATTTGTAATATAAACCAACTGCCGGGTCAAATAGTGACCTAGTGAAATATTTTGTAATTTTTTTTTCATTTATCAAGATAAAACTATCAAAAGTATAAATTATATGCAACATTATTTATTAGTAATATTTAGTTATGTATAAATAGACCCTGAAAAAATTCAAGGTGACTGTGTAAAGTGAGCAAATCTTACTTAAGTCTTTCTGAAAGTCTTAATGCTATTTGAAAAACAGCGTCAGCATAACTGTCACTTGTATTATATTTCAGGATCTGTTTAATGATCCTGTCCTTATTCTGCTTATTCAAAGGAATATAGGTCTTCCAGCCGTTATGATTAAGAAAATTACCGATACTTATGATCGCATCATCCATATTTGACAGATCAGCTTTCCCGTCATAATCCCCGTCTCTTGCAAGATATAGGTTGAACGGCATGAACTGTGTGTGACCTACAGCACCTACAAAATTACTCTTAATATCATCAGCTTTAAAACCGTTCTCAATTGAATATTTGATAATATGATACAAACTTCTCTGTGCGGAACGTTTTAATCTCTCGATCCTCTTTTTCTGTTTATCTTTATCAGAATCATTCAACATGGGGTTCAATATACCAAATTGTGCTTGGCCTAATAATACCTGAAAAGGATTATATGAAAGTTTATATTCTCCAAGATTTGTCTCTTTTCTTAAAATTGCAATAATGATCTCTTTGTTCACTTTGTATTCATCCTCTGTTCTTTCAAGAACATCTGCATGATCGTTATAGAACTTCTCAAGTCTTTCAAAATTGAATTTATTAATATCGAATTTATCAACCCATTGTTGTTCTTTGATAGAATTGGGTTTATAATAAAAATGCAACGGGTCGAATTTAAGTGTTTTAATTTGTGACAATAAAGTATCGATCTTGTTTATTTCTAAAGAATCTTTTCTCGCTTGATCGATTATGTCATTATAAATATCTGAGTCTTTAAATTTTTTAATATCAAATCTATTCAGATATTCTTCAAGAAAATGCAACTCTATCTTAAATGTTAAATAATTGATCAGAGAAGTGTCATCCCATGACGTTTTTCTCTTCTGAAAATAGTTTGAATTACTAAGATCCTCCAAAATGCTTTCTACGAATGTCAATGTATCAACATACTCTGAGGGTGTGTATTTAAAATTTAGATATTTCGCAGATGAAACATATATCTTTTTCACAAGTTGATTTAATAGCCTTTCCCCTATAGGAATTTCAGAAATTCTATTTCGAAGACTGTCAGACCGGCTGGCAATAAGCTCTTCCTCCACCTGATATAATAACTTAGGTGTTTTGCTCAGATCTCTAAAATAAAGAATCGGTTCAGCAAATAATGCATTCAGGAACAGAAATAAAAAAATCCGTATTATATAGTTTTTGATCATAAATAAATGCTTTCTTTTCAGTATGTATCTGATTTGGTTTTTAAGACCCGGAAATAAGCTCCGAGTGACCATTTAATAAAAACCTTAATTACTTTGTGATTTTTTCAGATCAAAAATCGATGGAATTTTCACCCAGGATCTGCTTAACCCCTTTCACAAACTGAAGTGACCCTGAAACCTTGTATGAAGAGGATTTTAACAAAATTTCCTTCTCCTTCTGACCACTGACCTTAAAATAAAGTTCTTTGTTACCTTTGTGGTTTTGAAGATGTTGAATAAAATTCTCAACAATGATCTCATTAAGATCCTGGGGATTAAAATTGATCTTCACAGTATTTGTTTTTTCTCCGAACATTTGCTTTGCCCTTTCGTAATCGTAGACTTCATCGACTATCAGGCTGAAATACTCACCCTGTCTCTGAAATCTCAGTTTAAAAAAATAAACTTCATTTTCTAATAGTTTTTCATTGTATTCTTCAAATTTTTTTGGAAAGAGTACCAGCTCCTCATCACCATAGTAAGTCGTAACTGTAAGATTTGCCATCAGGTTATTTGTCTTTGTGGACCTGATCCTTTTATTTCTAAGCATACCACCAAGAGTAAAGGTATAGTTGTCTGTAAAAGATGTTGTCAGAACTTTCTGATTGATGGACAAAGCTTTAATAAGGTCCTTGTATTTATCAAGAGGATGACCGGAAACATAAAGACCTATCAGTTCTTTTTCCTGTTCCAGCATGCTATTCTTATCATATTCATCAATATCCAGCAGCGGAGGATGATCAATTACGATGTCATGTTCTGTCTCATCTCCAAATAAACTGTTGTCCCAGTCCAGCTTTCTTGATGCTATCTTTTGAAAATGAGGAAGAAGGTCTTCAAGAGAATTCACTATCTGTGACCTTTTATGTCCCAGAGAGTCCAGTGCTCCTGCTCTTGATAAATGCTCGATAGTTCTTTTATTAGCTTTAGAAATATCGATCCTGTCCAGAAAATCATAGATATTTTTATAAATACCGGATCCTTCTCTCGTGTTTATGATCGATTCGATCGCCTTCTCACCCACATTTTTTATAGCAAGAAGTCCGAATGATATCTTGCCGTCTTCAGTAGGCTCAAACTCCATACCACTGTAATTCACATCAGGCCTTACGATCTCAATATTCATGTTCTCACATTCATCAATATACTCAAGAACTTTATCAGAATTGTTCTTAACACTGTTAAGCATTGCTGTCATAAATTGAATGGGGTAATTAACTTTTAAATACGCACTCTGATATGCAACATAGGCATAACAGACAGAATGTGAACGGTTAAATGCATAATTTCCGAAAGCTTCCCAGTCACTCCAGATCTTCTCAACAGTTTTATTAATATCAACTTTATACTCTTTGCAGCCATCAATGAATTTTTGATTATTATTACAGCCTTTAACGAATTTTTTCTTCAGGTCAGCAAGTAATTTTTTGATCTTTTTACCCATTGCTTTCCTGAGCATATCAGATTCACCTCTTGTAAATCCTGCAAGCTCTCTGGAAAGGATCATGACCTGTTCCTGATAAACAGTAATTCCGTAAGTATCCTTCAGATATTTTTCCATTAAAGGATGATCATACTCTACTTTTTCCTTTCCGTGTTTTCTTGCAATGAATGAAGGGATATAATCCATCGGTCCCGGTCTGTATAAAGCATTCATTGCGTATAGATATTCAAATTTATCAGGTTTAAGTTCCCTGAGATGTTTTTTCATACCTGCAGATTCAAACTGAAAGATCCCGTTAGTATTTCCTTGTGAAAAAAGATCATAAACTTTTTTATCGTTGAAAGGGATATTATCAATATCAATTGATTTACCTGTTTGTTTCTTAATATATTTTAAAGCATTTGCAATGATGGACAGTGTTCTTAAACCTAGAAAATCCATTTTCAACAGACCAAGATCATCCAATTGCGGACCTTCATACTGTGTTATCACAGTTTTACTGTCCTTCGGCGGATATTGTAACGGGACATACTCATGGACAGGTTTATCACTGATTATAACTGCACATGCATGAGTTCCTGTACCACGGATAGTACCTTCAATTCTATTGGCTTTATCGATCAGTTCCTTGTTTAATTTATTTGCATCATAAATACTTTTAAAATCTTTTTCCTTCAGGCTGGAACTTATCGTAGTGCCCGGTTTTCCTGATATCTTTTCAGTTATTTTGTTCACCTGGTCTAATGGTATATCCATTACTCTACCAATATCTCTGATAGAATTTTTTGCTGCCATTGTCTGGTAGGTTACAACCTGACAAACATTATCTCTTCCGTATTTATCTTTAACGTAATCAAGAACTTTGTCTCTCTCATCATCCTGAATATCGATATCAATATCAGGCATAGAAATTCTTTCAGGATTTAAAAATCTCTCAAACAGTAATCCATATTTCAAAGGATCGACATTTGTAATTCCTGTCAGATACGAAATGACCGAACCTGCTGCAGAACCTCTTCCGGGACCTACCAGTATGCCATTCTCCTTTGCCCAGTTAACAAAATCCTGAACGATCAGAAAATAACCCGGGAATTCCATGTTGTTCACTGTTTTAAGCTCAAACTCCAGTCTTTCAATTATTTCTTCGAAAGGGATCGGTAATTCGCTCAACTGCCTGTCACTGCTTAGAATATACTTTCCGTTTTTATCTTTATCGATTCCGTACCTTTTATTAAGACCTATATCACATAATTTTGTCAAATATGCATCTTCTGTCATACCGTCGGGGCACTCGTACTTAGGTAATAATGATTGATCGAACTCTATCTCTAAATTACACATGTCCGCGATCTTAACTGTATTTTCAATTGCTCCTGGATAGTCTTTAAAGTTCTTTTCCATTTCCTGAGTTGAAAGAATAGAATAATTACCCCCCATCATACATAGTCTATTATTCTGCTCACTGAGTATCTTACCCGTGTTAACACAAACAAGTACGTCCTGAATTATGTCATCATCTTTTTCAACATAGTGTGTGTCATTTGTAGCGACTAAACCAATACCCGTCTCTTTTGAGATACGGAGCAATTCTCTATTGACCTTTTCCTGTTCTGCAATTTCGGGATGATACTGGACCTCAAGATAAAAATTACCCTTCCCGAATATATTCTGATATTTTAATGCTGCTTTTCTTGCTTCTTCGGTCTTATTATCGATAATTAATCTTGGTATCTCTCCTGCCAAACAAGCTGAGAGACCGATCAAACCTTCACTATGCTCTTCAAGTAATTTATAATCTATCCTTGGTTTATGATAAAAGCCGGTCAAACTGGCCTGAGTCGACATATAGATAAGGTTCTTGTACCCGGTTGTATTTTTTGCAAGGAGTACAAGATGATTTCTCTTTTCACCCTTTTCTTTAACCTTTCTGTTATTGACAAGATAGGCTTCTATACCTATAATAGGTTTAACATTCTGCTTTTTAGCATTTTTATAAAAATCAATAACACCCATCATGTTACCATGATCAGTAATAGCCATTGCAGTTTGCTTAAGTTCAACTGCTTTTTGGATCATATTTTTTGGTTTTGAGAGACCATCCAGGGTAGAATAGTGAGAATGATTATGTAAATGTACAAATGACATTGAAAAGCCTTAGAAATATGTTTAGTTAACTTAGAGCGACACACAACATATAGCGTTAAAAGAATTTATCAAACACAATATGTTGTATATAACAAGTTAATTTAGCTAATACTCTTTTATATTTCAAATAAAAAATGGTATTTTTTCACATATTTTTATAGGTAATCCCTAGGTAAAATCCACACCAACGATTTCCCAAGTATAAAACACCATCTTTTTTCTATCTATTTCAACATTTACAACATCTATAATTTTTCAGGTATAACTTTTTTTTATTCCTTAAAATATCTTACACCGTGATTTTCACTTTCCCATACTTCGATCATATATATTTTGAGATCATCATTATTTATTTTTTTAGAAAGTATTTCATATAGTATTCTGGCAATATTTTCCGCAGTTGGATTAATATTTTCAAAAACTGGATGTTCATTCAGATATACATGGTCGAACTTATCTATCTCTTCTCTGGCTATCTTCTTAAATTCTTTAAAATCCAGTGAGATACCTATATCATTAAGCACAGTTGATCTGGCATGTACTTCTACTTTCCAGTTATGTCCGTGAAGTTTTTTACATTCACCATCATAATCTATTAATTTGTGAGCTGATGAAAAATGATGTTTTATAAATATTTCATACATGATCAATCCTTAAGCTTATTTAGTAAAGAATATATTTCTGACAATCTGATCTCAACTTCTCTTATCACATCATTTTTATTCATCTTTCCTGTTGAAAGATCATTAACTATTTTTTGACCTGTTTCGATCTCATATCTTGCATAAACTATCTTGAAGATCAAATTAACTGTCAGTTTACCTTTTGCAGATATTTCAAAGACCTCAAGTTCAACTATAGGAGCAAAAACATCTGAATCATCTAAAAGTGATATCATAAATTGTTTTAAACCGTCATCTGAATAACTTTTCCATCCTATTATTTCTATCTCGACATTTGTCTCCGATGAACTTTTTCCATCCTGAAAATCTTTATATAATTCATTTGGCCTCGGATCTTCTATGTGCAGTTTCTTTATCTGCAACTTAAGGTTCATAGTTTCAGATGATCTTTTGACAAAGTGATCCAGGAATCCTTTAATTATTTCTTTTTCATTTAGATATAGCATTTTATTCCTATTTTTTGATTATCAACTTATATCAATCCTTTTGATTTCGTAAAAATGCAGGTATCTCAAAATCTGTATCAACTGATGAAACTACGTTCAACGCTGGTTTAACTTCTTCAGCTTCGATCTCTTCAGCTTCTTCCCTCTTCTTGTTTTCATTACCAAATATATGTCTTTCAACTATATTACTGCTCTTGAATTTCGGCTGGCTGTCACTTTCAAATCCTGTAGCTATAACTGTAACTCTGATCTTATCACCCATATCTTCCTCTGTAACAACTCCAAAGATAACATTTACATCATTTGTTCCAGCGGCATCATAAATGATATCCATAGCCTGTTCAACTTCAAATAATGACATATTATCACTTGCACTAATGTTTACCAGTATACCTTTAGCTCCTTTAATATCAATATTCTCCAATAATGTGCTTTGAATTGCTGTTTGAGCTGCCTCCACACATGCATGTTCACCTTCTGCCTCACCAACACCCATCATTGCATCTCCCATACCTTTCATCACTGTTTTAATATCAGCAAAATCAAGATTAACAATACCTCTGACAGTGATCAGGTCTGAAATACCTCTAACAGCTTTATATAATACCTGGTCCACTTGAAGGAATGCATTTTTAATGGTCGTGTTGGAATCTGAAGCTGACTGAAGAAGCCTTTGATTGTTTATTATAATAAGAGCATCAACATTATCTTTTAATTTTTTGATACCTTCCCCGGCATTATTCATTCTTTTATTGCCTTCAAATTTAAAAGGTTTTGTAACGATAGCTACAGTTAAAGCTCCCAACTCATTCGCTATCTCAGCTATTACACCGGCAGCACCAGTTCCTGTACCACCACCCATTCCTGCAGCAATAAATACCATATCAGCATCAGAAAGAATATTTGTGACCTTCTCTCTGGATTCCTCCATAGCTTTTTTCCCAATATCCGGATCTGCCCCTGCCCCTAAACCTTTTGTGGTTTCGGTACCTATCTGGATCCTGATATCAGCTTTAGAGTTTTCCAGGGCCTGAGCATCTGTATTTAAAGCAATGAATTCAACACCTTTTACACCGAAATCTATCATACTGTCCAGAGCATTACAACCGCCTCCGCCTACGCCCAGGACCTTGATCTTTGCACTGCCCTTTATTTCATTATCAAATTCGAATATCATTGATGACATAATTTCCTCCATGCCAAGTTTATATATAATTTTTTAAAATATATCTGCAAAGAATCTTTTCATTTTGAAAAGCATTCCTTTTGATTCCTCATTTTCATCATGCTCAGATACGATCAGGTCGTTATTAACTGCGTACTTGATTAAACCTACAACAGTGAACATTTCTTCATGTATTTCTTTATCTTTTGTATTTATACCGCAAATTTTACCATTCACTGTTTTTGAATTATTCATCTGAGAAAATAATTTGTCCGCACCTTTCAATCTGCTGCCCGGTCCAGTTAACATAACAGGAGAATGTATGATCCTCTGGTACGAACCTTTATATATCTCATGTATCGCGAAATCATATACTTCTTTCAGTCTGGCTGAAACTATCTTGGATACATATTCTTCTGTTGGTAATTTATTTTGAATTCCTGAATTTTCTACTTCTATCTCTTTCTCCGGATCAGCATCCTCTATAAAAGCTGTAGCTTTTTCCTTCTTTATTTCATTAGCAGTTTTATAGTCTGTCTTTAATAATATTTTCAGATCTTTTGTAATGTTGTAAGAACCGAACGGAATTACTTTTGCCATTCTCAATATTCCACCGTGATAGATAACAAGTTCGGTCGTCTGATCACCAACTGATAACATTATCATACCTGTTTCTTTGTCATCTTCATCCAATACAGCTTCAGATGTAGCCAGTGGAGAATAAATGATCCTGTAATTTTCAATCCCGCAATCACTTAATATATTCACAAGATTCTCTTTCTGTGTTTTTTCAGCCTGAATTACATAAACACTGCCTTTAAGTTTAACACCACTCATATCGATCGGATTCTGAGTCGGTTGCTGATCATCTATTGTATATTCCTGAGGTATCGAATGCAGTTCAACTTTATTATCTGTCATATATGATAATTTAGCCGTTTTTATCACTTCATTTACGTGTGCTTTGGTTATCTTAATTCTTCTTTCCTCATTTTCCTGCTTCCACAAAGGTATTTTTGTAGTACCGGTGAATGTACTGATCCCTTCACCCGAGATCGTGATCAGATAAAAATCAATTTCTTCCTCATGCTTCATTTTTACCTTTTCAACGATAGATTTGAATGCCTCTTTTGCCCTTACAAGATCTGTGATAGTACCTTTTCTGGAAGCTTTATGAGTTTCACTGAAAGTATCAATAATAGTGATCTTGTTATCCTGGTCAACTATACTTAAAGCAGCTTTGATATATCTACTTCCAAAATCAATTCCTAGTATATACATACTGAAGACATCTCCATTTTACTACATTTTATTTTCACTTGTCTGACGTTCTTTTAATATGACCTGCTTATCGAACCTGAAATCAATATAATCAACCTTACTGAAGGTAATATTATCATATTCCTCTCTAATGAAATTTTCAAGCAGAACTATCTTTTTTTCAAAATCATTTCGTCCGATCACCACATTTGCACTTGCCTTTATCAGATTTATCTCAACACCTCGGACAGTATATTTAATTTCTGATATCTGATGATAAACAAACTGACTCATATTGTAGGCAGTATTAAGATAGTCTATCACTTTTACATTAATTTCATTATCAGTAATGATCGGCAGATCATAGCTTTTATCAGGAATGACCTTACCCAGTATTTCTCCGTTATTTCCGACATATTTTAATATATTATTTTCATTAACATAGGCGATAGGTTTATTTTCTGTAACTCTAATCACCATTGCTGAAGGATATACGACCCTGACATCTGCATCCACGATAAATGGTGACCTCTTCAGATTTTTTCTCAGAAGCTCAGTATCAACGTCCATGACCCTTATTCCTCTTTTTGCTTCTGACAGTTCTATAATTTCACCTTTAGTAAGCATGAATTCATTATTTACAATGATCTTGGACAGATTGAATTTGTCTGTACTGTTGTATAATTTGAACATTTCATAAGAGCTGAAAGCTGTTGTTATTATGATTATCACTGCAAATGTTACTTTCAGTATTCTAAATATTTTGTTCAATATATTTTTTAATTTCATATTTCACCCCAGATAAATTACTTCCTCTTCAAGCATAATATTGAATTTATTATTAACAGTCTCTTTGACTAATTTTATTACTTCTCTGACATCTTTTGATGTGGCATTTGAAAAATTCACTATGAATCCCGCATGTTTTTCAGAGATCTTAGCACCTCCGATAATTTTACCCTTCAATCCCGCATCTTCTATGAGTTTACCGGCAAAGTTATTTACAGGTCTTTTAAACACTGAACCGCATGATGGAAGGTCTAACGGTTGAGATTCTCTTCTTTTAATCAAATGCTCATCTGTCTTATTTCTGATCCTTGCCTGCTCATCGAATTTAAGTTTTAATTTTACTTCAACTACAATGTTATTTTTTATACTTGTCTTCCTGTAAGCGAACTGAATATTATCAACAGATAATTCTTTAACCTCATTTTGCGGATCGATCACAGTTACACTTACAATATGATCCGAAATTTCATTACCGTAACAACCGGCATTCATCAGAACAGCTCCTCCAATAGTTCCCGGAATTCCTGCTAGCTCTTCAAATCCAGATAATGATTGTTTGATAGCTTCGAAAGCTATTGCTGTCAATAATGCTCCGGAACCAACTGTCATAATTTCTCCATCAACTCTTATCCCAGAGAAATGTTTTGTCAGATCTATGATACAACCTTTAAAACCATCGTCCGAAACCAGAATATTAGATCCCTTGCCAATCACAAAATATTGATAATTTGAACCTTTTAACAATTTTATTAATTTTACCAGCTGATCTTTATTCTTTGGATATACATAGATCTCCGCAGGTCCACCGATCCTGTAGCTGGTATGATCCTTCAAGTATTCATCTAACTTAATATCATCCGCATCAATAATATTTTTTATCTTTTCTATCATTCAGTTAACGAATTCCTTAATTTATAGATCACTTTATTTATCTCACCTGCCCCCATACTCACGATAATATCACCCCTCTTTTTTATTTTATTCACCTGATCAAAGATCTCATCGAAAGTAGAAAGTACTCTGGTCTTATTTTTTAAATTTTCATCCATAAGATCATATATCATTTCACTGCTTATTGTAGGATCATGCTTCTCTCTGGCCGGATAGATTTGAGATATGAATATCAGATCCGCTTTGTTAAAGCTTTGAGAAAATTCATTTAAATGTTCTTTGGTCCTTGAATAAAGATGAGGTTGGAACATCACAATAATCCTGCCGCTATGATTTTCCCTGATATTTGACAGAGAGCTTTTAATTTCTGTAGGATGATGTGCATAATCATCCATAAGAACGATATTTTCGTCACTGTAAATAATTTCCTGTCTTCTTTTAAGACCCATGAACTTTGTAGCTTTATCGATCAGTTCTTCCCCGGTAAATCCATATTCAGACAGCAATGCAAGACAAGAAAGCATATTATAAACATTATGAAGACCCGAATAGTAGTATCTGACCTTTGATAAATGGATATCAGACTTCATAAGATCGAACTCTGTATAAAATTTATCATAGCTTATATTCCTGGCCTTGTATTTTGCACCGTTTGATAATCCTACAGGCACTAATTTTGCACATGAGCCTTCTACAGCATTAATTACATTTTTATCGTCCGAATTATAGACTAATATAGACTCTACTCCAAGCTTATAGACCAGAGTTTTAAAACCGTAAATTACACCCTTGATATCACCATAAATATCCAGATGATCATTATCAATATTTAAAATGATCAGGTCTTTTGGATACATACTAAGGAAGCTTCTATCATATTCATCAGCTTCTACTATCAGATAATTATCCTCACCTCTATAGTAGTTCGAATTCAACCTGACAGATTCAGCTCCGATAATCGCTGATATATTAAAATCCGGGTCTCTGTAAAGCATATCTGCAAGCATTACAGAAGTAGTTGATTTTCCGTGAGATCCTGCTATTAGTATAGAATGTGACGCTTTGGTTATTTCCCCGAGAAATTCTGCCCTTTTGTATAATTTTAATCCTTTCTCCAAAGCCAGATTATATTCATTATTGTCACTTTTTACTGCCGAAGTGTAAATTACAATATCTACACCTTCAAGATCACTTATATGCCCTTTAACTGGAAATATATTTTCTCTTTCCAGTATACTGAAAGAATCACTGAGTATATCAGAACCTGTAACTTCATAACCTATCTTTTTACAATGTATAGCCAAAGGCATCATCCCTGCCCCGCCTATACCTATAAAATGTATCTTTTTATTTATTTTTCTGGTCATTATTATGCTTCAACTGATTAGATTTGTATGAAATATTCAGTAATACACCCAGACTGAACATGGTCATTAT
>JAFGVM010000074.1 GCA_016937995.1 Candidatus Delongbacteria bacterium | reverse complement strand
AGGTCTGCATATTCCTGTTAATCCCCTCTACAAATGGCATATATACGATGTCAGACAGAAGACACATCTTGAGCAGGCTCAGGTACCGACCCAGGATCAGCTTCAGACCAGCGTTGATGTAAGTGTGCAGTTCAGACTTGTTGCCGAAGCAACTCCCGAGATATTGAGATCTACAGGCAAGTTCGAGGATGTCTTGAGAGTACAGATAGTTCCTAAACTCCGGTCTATTATCAGAGAGCAGGGTAAATCAATAAAAAGAGCGGAAGATTTCTTTACAGATGAAACTCAGACCGTACTTGAAATGTCTTTACTTTCCGGACTTCAGGAATATCTGGCTCCTAAGGGAGTCGAGGTGAGTGCGGTTCTTATAAGGGATATCACTCTGCCTAAATTCATAACTCTCGCCATTGAAAAAAAGAAGGAAAGAGAACAGGAAGTAGAAAAGCAAAAGGCTGAACTTGAAAGATTCAAAACAGAACAGCAGCAGAAGATCGCTCAGGCTGAGGCCGAAAAAACAGCTGCGGCAATGGATGCGGATAAGATCAAGCTTCTCGCAGATGCTGAAGCTTACAGAATTTCAGCGATAAATAAATCAATTGCTAACAATACAAACTACATAAAACTGCAGGCTCTCGAGGCCTTGAAGGCCATTTCAAAAGACGATAATGCAAAGATTTATTTCCTTAATGGTGACAGTCCGAATCCTCTTCCTCTTATGAATATTGGAGATACTAAAAAATAATTTTTATTTATTATCGTCATTAATGACAACTATTTGAGCATTTAATTGTCCATAAATAAAAAAATGGAGATAATGATGAGACTTACAAAATCAAAAAGTAATTCTATGCTTTTCGGTATATGCGGAGGTATAGCAGACTGGTTGGAATGGGATCCTACAGTAGTTAGAATCGGATATGTACTTGCATCGATATTCAGTGCTGCTTTCCCGGGAATACTTGTTTATATACTGCTCATATTCATTATGCCCGATCCTGAAGAGTAAGCTAAACTTCTTAAGTCATGCTGAATTTATTTCAGTATCTTACAGTCTGAGACGCATTTTTGCGTCTCTCTTTTTTTCTCAACCCAGAACCCACAACCCACAACACCCCAATTTTTTCCTCATCCTTTCTAAAATAATTTCTTGACTAAACTATAGATTTAAAGTAATTTCTTTTCCCTATGTCAAAGATATATTAATGGAGTTTATCATGCCTATTACGAAACTTGAAGAAATGTTTGAAGTACTGAAATCGAAAGAAAAAAAGAAAATGGTAGCAGCTTATGCAAACGATTCACATACTATCGATGCTGTAAGCAAAGCGATCGACCTTGGAATTATTGAAGGTATCCTCGTCGGTGACAGATCTGAAATTGAAAAGGTTTGTTTTGAAGAGGGAATAGATATTAACAAGTTCAGTATAGTTGAAGAATCTGATGAGATAAAAGCAACTCAGAAAGCAGTGGACATCATCAATGAAGGTAAAGCTGATTTCATCATGAAAGGTCTTGTTACTACTGACAAATATTTAAGAGTTATCCTCAACAAGGAAAAAGGGCTGATGACGCCGAAAGCAATTCTTACTCATGTCACCGTGATAGAGAATTCAGGTTATCATAAATTACTTGTGGTCAGTGATGTTGCATTTATACCTGCACCTGATATGGACCAGAAGATTGCTATTACAAACTATGTAATAAAAATCGCAAAATCTTTAGGTGTTGAAATGCCTAAAGTCGCTTTAATAGCAGCAACTGAACAAACATCCCACAAGATACCTGCATGTGCCGATGCTGCAATAATTTCAAAAATGGCTGACAGAGGGCAGATAAAAGGTGCTTATGTTGATGGTCCTTTAGCACTGGATGTTGCAATTGACAAAGAAAGCGCTGAGATAAAAAAATTAAAAAGTGAAGTTGCAGGAGATGCAGACTGTCTTGTTTTTCCTAACATTGAATCGGGCAATGTTTTCTATAAATTTCATACTAAACTTACAGGCGGTGAACTGGGAGCTATAGTGTGTGGAGCAAAAGTTCCGGCTGTTCTATCTTCACGCGGAGACAGTGTTAAAACAAAATTATATTCTATCGCACTGGGGGCAATGAACGCCTAATGGAACCGATAAGATCACTTGATCAAATGGTGGAACATGTAATTTCTTCTGGTATAAAGAAAAAGATCGCTGTTGCTTGCGGTGAAGATCAGAATACGATAGGAGCACTAGCCGAGGCTATCGAAAAAGGTTTTGCTTCTGCTGTGATGGTTGGGAATAAAGATAAGATCATTGCAAGAGCTAAAGAAGAGAATATCGATCCGGAAATATTTGAGATAATTGACATACATAATCCAATTCAAGCTGTAGATAAAGCTTTAGAGCTTGTAAAAAGTGATGAAGCTGATGTTTTGATGAAAGGTCTTGTCGGCACAGATATTTTTCTTAAAGCAGTTCTGGATAAAAAAAAGGGTCTGCTTCATCCTAAATCCACAATGAGTTACGTAGCAGCTCTGGAGATCCCGGCTTATCACAAATTGCTCTTCATAACAGATACAGCAGTATTATTGAATCCCGACCTGAATCAAAAGATCGCAATGCTGAATTACGCAATAAATATGACCAGAGCTTTTGGTATAACGAAACCTAAAGTAGCATTGATCGGAGCAACTGAAAAAGTAAGTCTCAGTTTACCGAACTCTATAGATTATTCAGCTATCTGCAAAATGTGTGAAAGAGGTCAGTTACAGGATTGTATCATTGATGGCCCATTGGATATTTTCCTGGCATGCGATACAGAAAGTATTGATATTAAAGGTGTTGCTACACCAATAAACGGAGATGCGGATGTTTTAATATTTCCGACACTGGAAGCATGTAATTCATTTTATAAAGGCTTGATGCTCTTTGCCAATGCAGAGCTTGGCGGGTTGATCCAGGGAACTGATAAACCTGTTGTCGTTATGTCAAGAAGTGAAAGTGAGAAATCCAAGTTCTATTGCATTGCTATGTCGTGTTTAATGGCTTAAAAACTTATAAATATAAAAAGAAGGACTAAAATGGAAGAACAAAGAATATTGGCTATCAATCCCGGATCAACATCTACAAAGATAGCAGTTTATGCCGGATCAAAACTGATATTTTTGAAAAACATCAAACATTCTGTAGAAGATCTTGCTCCGTTCAAAGAGATCACTGATCAGTTTGATTTCAGAAAGAACGTAATACTTAAAGAGCTTAAAGAAGCTGAGATCGATCTTGACAAGCTGAAGATCATTGTTGGAAGAGGCGGAATTCTAAAGCCTGTTCCTTCAGGGGTATTTAAAGTAAATGATAAGATGAAGTATGATCTGAAAAATGGAATTAAAAAACATGCAAGTAATTTAGGTGGACTTATCGCTGATGATATCGCAAGATCCCTTCCTGATGCGGTTGCATATATTGCTGATCCTGTTGTTGTGGATGAAATGCATGATCTTGCAAGAATAACCGGACATCCTCTTTTTGAAAGAGTATCTATATTTCATGCTCTAAATCAGAAAGCCGTTGCAAGAAAATATGCAAAAAGCATTGACAGACCATATGAAGAACTTAACCTTATAGTTGTACACCTTGGTGGTGGAATATCTATCGGTGGTCACAAGAACGGAAAAGTTATCGATGTAAATCAGGCAATTGACGGAGAAGGCCCTTTCTCACCTGAAAGAAGTGGTACATTACCTGTGGGAGATGTAATTGCAATGGCTTTCAGCGGAAAGTATACTCAGGACGAAATGAAAAAAATGGTCACTGGACAGGGTGGATTTGCTGCATATTTGGGAACTAACGATGCTTATGAAGTTGAATTAAGGGTCGCTGACGGTGATGAAAAAGCTAAGCTTATTCATTGTGCAATGGCTTATCAGATAGCTAAGTCTATTGGAGCAATGGCAACCGTTCTTTACGGAAAAGTAGATCAGATCATAATCACCGGCGGTATCGCTTATAACAAACCTTTCATAGTAAAAATGAGAGAAATATGTGACTGGATCGCTCCGATAACTGTTTACCCTGGTGAAGACGAAATGGAAGCACTTGCGATGAACGGTTTAATGGTTCTTAACAAAGAGATCGAACCTATAGATTATGTATAAAATAATTTTAGTTCTTAAAAAAAGCGGGTAATCCCGCTTTTTTTATCTTACTTTTATCGATATCAAACTTATCATTGCCAGAATAATACTTACTATCCAGAAACGCTGAACTATTTTTGTCTCTGAAATACCTCTGAACTGGAAAGTATGATGAAGTGGTGCTCTAAAGAATATTCTTTTCCCCAGCCAGTTGATCCCTATCTTCTCCTGGATCAATACAGACGCTGCTTCGGCTACAAAAATACCTCCTGCAATAAGGAATATCAATTCCTGCTTTGTCGCCAGAACCGTAACTCCTAACAGCCCTCCGATCGCCATTGAACCGGTATCTCCCATGAATACAGTTGCAGGATAACAATTATACCATAAAAATCCCAGACCCGCTCCGAATAAAGCTGACATTATAATGGTTAATTCACCTGTTCCCGGAGTATAGTTAAACAATAAATATTCCGAAAATTTAATATTCCCGATTATGTATGCGAACACACCATACACTATTCCTGTCACTATTGACGGAACAATAACAAGTCCATCCAGTCCGTCTGCAAAATTAACAGCATTGGAAATAGCAAGCATTGTAAATGTGGCAAATGGAATATAGAACCATCCAAGATCTATGAAGAAATTTCCTTTTATAAATGGAATTGTCATATTTGAAACAAGCCCGTCAGGGAACGGGGTCGTTTCTTTTAAATAGAATATCAAAGCGATTACCAACGCGAAAATACCCTGCAGAATTATCTTTGTAAGCTGCTTCATTCCTTTATCACTGTTACGGTACTTAACTTTCTTAATATCGTCAAGTGCCCCTATATATCCGTACCAGAGAATCGCGGACAGGGATAAAAGAACAAAAGTTGAACGAAGATTTGACCAGAGCAAAATAGAAAATACAAGTGATGAAATTATTATCAATCCACCCATCACAGGAGTACCGTTCTTATCACTTACGCCTATATTACCGTAATCTCTGACAATATCTCTCATTCCTTTCTTATATAGCAATATAATGATCTTATTTCCTACTATCAGTGAAAATAATAGCGCTGTTATCATTGCCGCCATCGATCTGAACATTATGGAATCGAATAATCTTAAAAAAGATAAGAATTTATGATCCACTGATAAATAAGATAGATACTGAAACATATTTGACCTGATTTTTTAGTTATTTACAATAGAATATATTCCAAAGATACTCATCTCTGCAAGGAAATTTTTTGAGCTTTAAGTTTAATATTTTTTTGATATGCTCTTGAGGACACTTAAAGAATCAGCAATGACCGGTTCTACCGGCAAAGAGTTAACGAACGCTTTTCCCCATCGTGTATTACTTAATCTGCTGTCACAAATATATACTATTCCCTGATCTGAATTATGCCTTATCAATCTGCCTACCCCCTGCTTTAACTTAAGGATAGCTTCAGGAACTGAATAGAACATGAAGGCATCATTACCCTTCTTTTCGATCTCTTCTATCCTGGCCTGTATAACAGGTTCACTTGGAACAGCAAACGGTAACTTAATTATAATAAGTGTGTGTAATGCATCACCGGGCACATCTATTCCCTCCCAGAAACTGTCAGTTCCAAAAAGAAATGAATTCGTTACACTCTTAAACTGCTTTATCAGTTCTGATCTGTTCCCGTCAGAACCTTGAACTGCGAAAAGTCTTTTTTTATTCACAAATATTTCTCTGATCTTTCCTGCAATGTCCCGCATTTGTTTATAACTCGTAAACAATGCAAGAGTACCATCATCGTTTTCTGAAGCCAGATGGCTTAGAAATTCTGTTATATCATTATCGAAAACAATACTGTTCCTCGGAATAGCAAAATAGGATGGTATCACGATCTTCAATTGATTTTCAAGGTCAAAAGGCGATCCGAGCATTAAAGTTTCAATTTTATTTTCGTCTATCAGGTCCAGACCTAATTTTCTGATCATATACTTGAATCTATTTTCTATAGTAAGTGTGGCACTTGTAAAAATAATACTTTTCATTACACTGTACAGGTTATCATGAAGTATCTTTGAAACATTTAAAGGAGCACTGAATAATGATAAATACATATTTGAATCTTTTTGAGTAAGCTCATACCAGAATACATCATTTTCTCTCTGGGCCTGTGTAAGGAATAAAAAAGAATCATAACTTGATTGTGCCTGCTCAAGAATTGACTGACTTTCAAGGAATAATTCTTCATGGTCTATATTTTTTTCTGATTCCTGTTTCAGGGCAATACTAACTCTTTTTATAAGACCTATCAACTCCTCGTTCAATTTTTTGAATATCTGTATATCAACAATATCGTTAAATATTTCAGAAGTATCTTTGTATCTGTTCTTTACAACTCCTCTAAACCTGTTCGAATCATTTAATCTCTTATTTAATTGTTCTGCAGCAAGTTCGAACAGCTCAATACCTTTTTCATAAAAGCTGTCAACTTTATCCTTTATTCTCTCCGAAAGCTCTAATATACCGTCTTTATCGATCTGGAATTTATCAGAATAGTTCTCTATCTTTTTGCAAAAATTATTTTTTTGTCTCGAATTATAAATTTTATAAATTAAACCTTTTAACTGATAAAGACTGTATTCCACACCTAAATATTTTGTTGCAGCTGCTTCTATATTATGAGCTTCATCCATTACAAGATTTTCAAAGTTCCCCAGAACTGCATTTCCTGATGCCAGATCTGAAAATAGCAGTGAATGATTAACGATAACCAGATTCGATTTAAATGAATTCTTCCTCACATTCTGCAAAAAACACTGCTTATTATATTTACACTTTTTACCTGAACAGTAACCCTTGTCTGAAACAGTTTTACTCCATGCACTTCTGGCAAAACCGATCTTGAATCCGCTGTTTTCCTCAATATCTCCAGTACTTGTAATTTCAGCCCAGTAAATAAGTGGAAGAAATTGAATTATTTCTATTTCTGAAAGATTATCCAGTGGATGCTGACAGATATTTTCAAATCTTTTCATACACAAATAGTTATTTCTGCCCTTCAGCAGGATCGCTTTAAAAGATTCATTGAACATTTCGTGAAGTACCGGAAGGTCTTTAAAAAAAATCTGCTCCTGAAGATTCTTTGTATTTGTTGATATTACGACTTTCGAATCATTCATCAGAGAATGGACTATTGACGGGACCAGATATGCAAAAGATTTTCCGATACCGGTACCTGCCTCAGATACAAGGAACTTATCAGTGGTATATACTTCATCGCATTTCTTTGAAAGCAAATATTGTTCCTCGCGGTATTCATAATTCGGTATGATCTTACTTAATAATCCGCCTTCAGCAAATACCTTTTCAGCAATATCATTCTCCTGCAATTTTCTCAGGTCATCATAATCTAATTCATTAGATCTTTCAAGAATATTAGGTATAGAAACTCGTTTCTCTTTCTTACTGATCTTTCTATCGAACGCTGATTTCAAATAATAATTTGCCAAATTCACAAAATAATATTTCACATATTTTGATTTACCAGCAACTTTGGTTATTTTTTTTACAGTGTTCTCTGTCAGTGTAACGGACTTTTCAATCAGCTTTTCGAACAACTTACCGGTTGCCATACAATCATTTAATGCTCTGTGGAAACCTTCAGTATCGATATTGAGAAATTCCGCCAGAGTGGATAATTTGTGATTTGCCGGACCTATCGGATAAAATATCTGACTCAGAAGCAATGTGTCATGAAATTCATCAGTTGCCAGTTCAGGCATTCCGGTCATTTGGATCTGATATCTGATAAAACTCAGATCAAAATCAATATTATGGGCTACGAGCGGCAGATCCTCTATAAAATCCAAAAAATCAGGTAAGATTTCTTCTATTCCCGGTTTACCGATAAGATCAGAATTTTCTATACCGGTTAAATTTGTGATCTGCTCACTGATCATCAGTCCCGGATCTACCAGATTATTAAATATCTTCTGAACTTCACCGTTCTTATACTTAACACCGGCTATTTCAATAATTTTATCAGAAAAACAGTCCGTTCCGGTAGTCTCAATGTCAAACACTACATAATTTTCTAATTTTAATTCTTTGTATAACTTTTTCATTGATATCCGTAAAAAATAAAAGAGGACACGGTCCTCTTTCATTATTATTTATTACTAAAGAAAACTTATCTAATTTGACCCTTTCTCATATTTCAAATTAAGGTTTTTTGCAGCTAAAGATTCATTAAGCCTTTTAACCGGTGTTGTCTCGGGAGCCATTTTTAATTTTTCAGGATTTTCTTCTGCTTCTTTTGCTATTTGTTTCATAATGTTTATGAAATTATCCAATACCTCTTTCCCTTCTGTTTCTGTAGGTTCTATCATGATCGCTTCATGTACTAAAAGTGGGAAATAGATCGTAGGGGCATGCATATTAAAATCCAGTAATCTTTTAGCAACATCAAGAGTCTTTATTCCATACTTTGCTAAATTTTCACCACTAAAAACCACTTCGTGCATACAATGCTGCTTATACGGAAGGTCATAATAACCATCTAACATCTTTTTAACGTAATTGGCATTTATTATTGCATTCTCTGAAACACGGTGTAATCCGTTACTTCCAAGTACTTTCATGTAAATATAGGCTCTGACGAGTATCAAATAATTACCGTAGAATGAATGTACTTTACCAATAGTTTGAGGGATGTTATAGTTTAGCTTATATTTTCCATTCTCTTTACTAACATCAGGTACCGGTAAGAATGGTATCAATTTTTCAACAACTCCGATAGGTCCTGCCCCCGGACCACCACCACCGTGAGGTGTGGAAAAAGTTTTGTGTAAATTGAAGTGCATGATATCAAAACCCAATTCACCGGGTTTCACTATTCCTAGAAGAGCATTGAAATTCGCTCCATCCATGTAAAGAAGACCACCTTTTGAATGAACTATATCAGCTATTTCTTTTATGTTCTTTTCAAACAATCCCAATGTATTAGGATTTGTTATCATAAAAGCAGCTGTTTCTTCATCAAAATATTCTCTCAGCTCATCAATATCCACTAATCCTTCGGCTGTTGAGTCAAGTTGAACAACTTCATATCCCGCCATAATAATAGAAGCAGGATTTGTTCCATGTGCGGTATCAGGAATAATAACCTTTTTTCTCGGATTTCCGTTACTCTCGTGATATGCTCTAATAACTTTAAGTGCCGTCCACTCTCCGTGAGCTCCTGCTACAGGTTGCAATGAAACTTTGCTCATTCCGGATACTTCTGAAAGCATTGAATCAAGTTCATGATATACTTCTAACACACCCTGAATTGAATCTTCGTTTTGATAAGGGTGTATTTCTGTAAAGCCTTCCAGGTTTGATAATTTTTCATTTATCTTAGGATTATATTTCATCGTACAACTGCCAAGAGGATAAAATCCTTTATCAACATGATGATTTTTTGTTGATAGATTTATATAATGCCTTATTATTTCTGATTCACTTTCTTCCGGCAGACCGATCTTTTCAGATCTACAATACTTCTCAGGAACATCAAAGGCCTTTTCACCGTTCCATTTAGGTAAAGTATAAGCTTTTCTACCTGTTTTTGATTTTTCAAATATCAATTTATCTTCCATTGGATTTGCTCCTGTAGTTCGTGATTTATTACCTGATAATAATATGGCAATTATTACGAAATAACAAATAATTTTTCAGAATATTTTAGTGAATTTTTATTAAATATTAGATTTAGATCAGTTCTAGATTTATACAACTTTCATTTACTGATTCTACTCTGACCTTATGATCATGTTTTAACAGAAATTTTTTAATAGTTTCAAGGATATCGTTCCCGTTCATAAATGAATTGATAATAATTGTTCTGTGGCGTTCATGATAATCATTGGCACAAACTGATTCTGTACCACTGAATAAATAATTCAGTTCCGCCAGTAATCTTTCAGAAGTTTCATAAGAAATATTTTTTATTACAATATCTAATTTTCTTGTCTCTTCATTAAAATATTTACTCCATTTCTCAATTGAATCCTCAATTAAATATTTGGATATCATATCCGAACACAATGCTATTGATTGTCTTTTAGCTTCGACCGAATCAAAATGAGCTTTCTTCGTTTTAAATATTTCAGATGAGATAATTTTATCGTTGCCTGCTGCTCTGATTTGACATTCTATTTGAGTATGTACTGAATACATATTCTCAATATTATAAGAGCTTATTTTACTGGTAGAGTAATCCACAGATCCCTCAATTATAAAATCTACTTTATCAGGCTCATCTGAATTTTCATCATTTATCTTATGAACATCAAAATATGATCTCATAAAATTATCAATGATGATATTTTCAGCAAAGTTCTCTCTTAGACTATCTTTCGTAGTAATAATTACTCCGAATTTAGGGAAACCCATTTCTAAGATAAGGAACTTTTTTGCAAATTCATCTTTAAGTATGTCGTCCAAAAGATCTGTGACTTCAGCCTTAATTGTGGTATGATAAATTCCCTCATCAAAAGATTCTTTAACAATATCATACTTTTTTATATAGCCTTCTGATTTGATTAAAAGCCTGTCATTAATTATCATATTATTTTTAGCAATACTCTTTGAAGAAAGGATCAAGCCAAAACTTTTTTCCAATACATCTCTTTTAGCCTGAAACAAAGCTTCCAGTTTATTGTCTGCGATACCAACACCTTCAATATTTGTCAATATCTTACTATTGAGTGACAAGAACATTGTCAGTAGCAGAATAACTGATAATATTTTATTCATAATCATTATCTTTCTCTGTTTTCATATCTATCTTATTTATACTTTTCATACTGTCGACCAGCATTCTGGCACCAATGTCTTCAGGAATTGAATCAATATGCATTGAATGGAATCTGTTCCTAAGTTCTTCAATATTATACATTCCTTTAGAATTCTTGTTCATAATAAGTTTAAGTATACCGACATACTCTGAATTTCTTCCGGGAGAAACATATACTCTGTTATCAAAAGTTTCATAAGTTCTTATACCGCTATGACCCGATACCATTACATCTATATCAGTGCTTTCCATAAATAATATTCTTTCATTTTCAACTTCCATATGGGAAAGAAAAATTAAAATATCAGATCTGATTTTCAATGATTTATTGTAATTTATTATGCTGTTCAGATCAACATTTTCAATTATTTTATGGTTCTTATCGTATTTTATAAATGATGGATCTATTGCTCCTGTGACACATATTTTAACACCATTCACATCAAGAAATATTTCCTTTTTCAAATTACTGATATTTTGTGATATTGCAAGATCGGTAATGGAGCTTATTTTATCCAGATCTAGCTCTCCTGGTGTAATCGCAGAATAATTAAATTCCGGTAATATTTCACATATAATATTATTTATGTTTTCATCTTTTCTATAGGAAAAGATATCTCCAGCATCTATGAACAGGTCTACTGAATCTTTATTCTGTTTAAAAAAATAAAGGCGATTTAATAATCCACCGTACATATTCTTAGGACAATTACAATTTTCAAGAATACCGTTACTTTTTCCAGTATAAATAAAACTCACACTAGAAGTGTGAGCGCAATTAAAAAATAATGATGATATAAAAAAAAGAAGCAGAATTTTCATTCTGCTTCTAATTATTCTGGATCTATTCAAATTCCTCTTCTTCATCAACTACGATTTCTCCGTCGATCATAATGTAAGGAGTTACTTCGATTATCAGATTTGTGATCTTCTTAGTTCTTACTTGATGCTGGAATAAATATCCCAAGAAAGGAATATCGCCCAATAAAGGAACTTTATTAACAGTATAAGTATCATCTTCTAATAACATACCGGCGATCCTAATAGTTTGTCCATCTCTGACACGAACTGTTGTATTTGCTTTTCTAACTTTTACCCAAGGAATTTCTGAATTAGGACCAACCCATCCAAAAATTGAAGATACTTCAGTTGATAATTCAACAGTTATATCGTTCTCTTCATTAATGATAGGTCTAACACGTAATTTAATACCAACCTCTTCTTTTTGAACTGATTGTTTTGTTGTTCCCTGTTCTACAGAAGTTACAGTGTAAGGTACAATATCTCCAATGTGAACATAAGCTTCTTTATTATTCAAAGTCGCAATTTCAGGTTCAGCAAGAATAGTTGCATCGTTATCTCTATTTTTAAAATCCAGACTTAGAACGTATTCCTGACCGATCACTCTATGCCAAGGGTTAGCAAATCCGGCATTTGTTTCATTGGCAAATGAAGGTGAACGGCTGAAGTAATTATAATCTTCAGTTGCAGTATAATTTCCGAAAAGATTTCTTACAGGCCAATCTGCCTCGTCATATTCAAATGAGTAAGTATTTGCAGCTTCATCATATTTCCATACACCATAATCCTGAAATGCACCTTCTCTGATAGTGGTTGAATAATTATTGATCTTTTCCCACTCAATACCATATCGTTCACCGGATTCGTTACCAACTTCTTTAATCCTTGCTTTGAATAATACCTGCTGAAGCGGTCTGTCAATTCTGATCAATACTTTTTCAATTTCTTTTGATACTTTTGGTGAGGCCTGATAAATTATTCTGTTACCCAGATCATCGACCTGTATTTTTTGTGAAATGTCGGCTAACATTTTTTTAACAGATGTTGCATCTGCATATTGCAGGTCAAATACTGATGTTGTTAAACCAATCTCTCTGTCAATTTTAGCTTGAGTTGCAACAATAATAGAGTTATCAATTATCTGATAGCTCAGATCTGTAGCTCTTACTACAAGGTCCAAAGCGTCTTTGATGGGTATTTCATTCAAAGTGAGTGTAACTTTCTTATCAACTGTTTCGGAACTCTGAACTAAATTGACCCCAGCTCTTTCAGCAAGAGCATCTAAGACTTGAGCAACTGACTGGTCAAGAGCTGTTAAAGAAATTGGAGTTTTGAAATTATCTGATGTTGTATCATACAGTAGTGTTGAGCCAAAAGAATAAGCACTGACACAGAACATCAGGAACATTCCGATTAACTTCTTCATTATCCGTCTCCCTATTAAATTAATTATTTTCTTTATATACAATTATGAAGATACTATTTTTAACTGACTGATTACAACCTTACCTTCTTCTTCTTCCACTTTTATCATCCTGATCACCGGAATTGTCTTTTTCGTCAGATGTTTCCTGATTAGAAGACTCTGTTGGAACAAGATCCTTTGATACAACAGTAGGGTCTTGGTTAGGTTTATATTTAATCGCTAAATTTGATTTATAATGTTCTACATACACATATCTTGCTGCTATTGCCAATATTTTTCCAGAGTATTCATTCCCAAGCTTAGAATTTCCTGTAAACTGATTAGATTCTTTATATTTCTGTTTCATTATCAGATTTCCGACCGTTAACTTCTCACCTACCTTAAGTTTTTGATTTTTCCCGTCAATATTAAAAGTAGCCTGGTCGTTAAAGAACATCGTAAATGTGACTTTATCTTTGGGGAATAATTCTATACCTGTATTGACCCAATAAGTTTCAACCTTTTTTTCTACAGGTTTGTTATCTTGAATAACCTTTTTGACCTCTTTGATCTTAAAATTACTGGCATCTCTGTCTGTGAATAATTCACTGGTTTTGAATTTAAAATAAATACTGTCTGACTGCTTTACACTATCCACACTTGCCTGATATCTGCTCATACCTTCATCTTTTATCTCTGTGTTCATAGTGATCACCTGAATAGCAGTTACTGCAATTGCTATGAGTGATATTATTATAACTACTATCTGTAATTTATCAAAGTCTTTCATTTTTAATGATCATCCTAAGTTATAAGAATTTTATGTACTCTAATCTCATGGTAACAATAAGTGGAGCTTTTATTGCATATTCGTCAACATGTACTCCGGGACCTTTCTCTTTCGAATCTCTGACTGGTTTTGCACGAAAATAAGACAAAGAAGATACACTTACTAATAACTTATGTCTTTCTATCGTGTTCATTAGTACCATTAAGTTCTCGTAGCTTGTAGTGAAATTAACATTTATATAAAAACTTTCTTTCATTTGTGGCCAGTTTTTATTACTTGCTGATTCCTGTTCCTGATTTATGTCATTCACATTATATTTGATATTTGATTCTTTCAGGATATCTTCAGTAGTTTTTAACAATTCCGCTATGACTTCGCCATAACTTCTGTTATCTCTTTTGTTTAATTCCCTCATTAAAACAAGGTTTTTGGCATTGCTCTGAACTAGTGTATCTCTTTTGAATTTGGCCAACCTATCATTATTCTCAATTATTATGTTCTGTGTCTCATCCAGTTTATCAGCAACGAACATTCCCTTGTAGATCAATCCTAAGATAGCTACAACTATTGTGACAAGTATAAATAAATATTCTCTTTTCATATATATACGGTTAACCTAAGTTATTTTAAATTTTGACTTCCGGTACAACAGGTTTTTTCTTTACAGTGTTAACTGCATTCTTTTGCATTTTGATCAAATAACTGAATGACCAATATTGAGTTCCGTCACTGTTCTTTTCTTTACTTTTTAGATCAGGACCTCTGATCAGATCTATGTCAGATGCTTTAGAAATAAAATTTTCAGATATCAGTTCTTCACTCAGTCTGCTCTTTATTATATTCATTTCACTCATAAGCTTAGACTTACTACCACTTGACCTTGAAATAATATCCAGCCTGATTTCAGAGGATTCATAATCAGCTCTCTCAATGATCACAGTAGAATCAACTGAATTTTCAAAGGACTTAAATATGTATGATAACTGACGCCTCGATGTTTGTACGTTATAAATATGCTGAAGATTTTTATAGCTAATAAAATCTTTTTTTCTGAATTCTTTAGTTTGAACTTCAAGTTTTTCCTTTTCCTGTATTGCGGTATCGTAGCTGGAATTCACGTTCAAAGATTTTAAATATAGTAGAGATAATAGCAATAACTGTGCAGAAAGTGATATCGTAAAGACAGTCGTAATAAATTTACTTCTTTTGTTAGTTTCTATCTTCTCAATGTTTATTTTTTGTAAGAAATTAAATTTGTACATGTTTTATGATCGTCCTTTATTATAAAAATATTATTCATACCTTAAAGCTAATCCAAGACAAGTATAGCAGACATCCTGTGTTTCATTTGCATACTTGATCATATTTCCATCTCCCTCAAAAAAACCTGCAACATCTAAATATTCACAAGGTATATCTGTATTCTTTGTAATAAATTGAGGGAATTTATTCATTCCAACAGCTTTACCTGTAACGTAAATTTTTGTAGGTATTTTATTGTGATTTTGACCTGAATAATATTGGAATGTCTTTTGTAATTCTCTTAACAACTGCATCCTGATATATTTTTTTACACCGTAATGCTGGTTTAGATTTTCAGTAGTTTCTGCCTCAAAAGCCTTGGTAATGTAATCATAAAAATTTCTTGTTCTTAACATTTCTTCGGTTTCTTCAGAAGAAATATCCCTGTTCTTTTGTAGCATCTTTCTAAATTGAGAACCTGTAAAATCTATACTTCTGATATAAAGTTCCTCGTTACCGTTTGGAACAATTATAATGTTCGAACTGTCCTCTCCAATATCAATTATACAGGCAACAGTCCCGATCGGCGGGTTTACTGACTCATTATACAGATTTATTAGAGCCATTTTGTCAATATCCAGTATCTTACATTCAACTTCTGCTGAGTTAAGAAAAGACTGATACCCAAAAAATATTTTACTGTCAACTATAGAAGCCAGAATCCTGTGATCCGTCCCTGTTGAACTGAGTTTCAGATACTCATACCTGCTGAATGCATCAAAAGGAGATTGCAAAACCTTCGGAAGTTCAATTTCAATATTTTCTTCAGGTGTATTTTTTAAGAATACTTCCTTTATGATAATTTTGTTGCCGGTTAGAGCCGAAACTATATGCGGATCGTTTTTTGAGACCCCTGCATTTGAAAATACTCTGTTAATAGCTTCTAACTGAAGTCTTTTTCTGGCTATAATAGGATCTTCTTTATCTTTGAACACATTTTCTTCAGTTAACTTAGGCAGTTCAATAGGAACTACTTGCAAATTGGATAATTTATAGTTCGCACCATCATAAAATGTTTGAGCAAACACAACGTTTTCATCCGTGATATGAAGAGCATTTATGAGTTTTGATTTTCCTGAACTCTTAACGGGCTTTGATTTTTTAGATGTTTTATCAAGAAGGGAAGAACTTTCCCTTATTTCAAATTCACCTGATTCACCAGCAGCAGAACTTTGTTCTTTTAAAGGTTCTGAGAACATATTCCTTCCTATACTTCTCGATTCAGAAGGTTGTTGATCTTCATTAGTTTTAATTTCAACTTTTTTTTCACTAATTGGAGGTTTATTTTCTGCGAAAATATTCCTACCTAAGCTTTTTGATTCATTTTGAGGATCATCAGTCATAAAATCATACCTTAAAAACTAAGTTTATCTACTGTCAACTTCTTGAGCTAATTTAAAATAATCTTGTGCACCCATAGAATCAGGAGCATATTCATAGATCGTTTTCATAAAACTTGGTGCTTCTTTCAAATTCACATCTTCTCTGATATATGTATTGAATAACTTTTCTTTAAAAAATTCTTTCAGTATAGAAACGGTCTCCAAAGATATTTTTCTCTTCTCATTGTAATAGACCGGCAGAACACCTAATATGTCAAGATTTTTATTATACGATTTGCTGATATTATCGATCATTCCTAATATTTGATTTGCCCCAATTTGAGATAAGAAATCCATTGCAATCGGGATGATCACTTCATCACAGTAAGTAAGTACGTTCACATTGATCAGGTTAATTGATGGAGCGCAATCCAGAATGATATAATCCACACCTTCCAAATGAGACAGATTCTTTTTAAGCTTGTATTCTTTTCCGAATTTTTTAGTCAGCTTAACTTCTGTGTCAACTAACTGCTTCCCTCCAGAAGTTATAATATGAAGTTTTTCACGCACTTTGGTGATACTTGTTCTTCTCTTCAGAAGAAGATCACATAAATTTTTCTCAGGATTTACGTTGAAAACGATACCGATTGTGTTTTGAGGATCACTGTCAACTAAAAGCACACTTCTACCCATTAGAGCTAAACCATGAGCCAGATTTATCGATGTTGTTGTTTTACCTGTTCCGCCCTTTGATGACAGAACTGCAATTTTACGCATAATCATACCTGTTTTCATTATTAAAAAACTATCAGTTCTGAATATAAACCTAAAGCTGTTAACTTGTCAAGATTTATTTTTTTGTTTTTGAGAACTGATATGCCGTAAGTTCAGGACTTCAAATGATTAAATCGTGATACACATGATAGCCTAATTTGGTGCAGTACTTGCCGATTATAGAGCATCATACTTTTTTTTACAACTCGGACAGACATAATAACTTTCTTTAGTCTTTATGTTGTTTATTTCCTCGAGCATTGGATATTTGCAGTTATCACATGTTTTACTGATCGGTTTATTCCAGGTCGCAAAAGAACATTTTGGAAAATTACTGCAGCCAAAGAATTTTTTGCCTTTCTTTGTTATCTTGTTTTTTATGTGTCCGTCACAGCCCTCAACCGGACAGTTTACTTCGATCTGCTCTGAAATAATATTTTTGCATTCAGGGTAATTGTCACATGCTATAAATTTTCCGAATTTACCAAATTTAACAACCAGGGAACCCTTACCGCATTTTTCGCATTTTCCAACTATTTCGGTCTCTTTTTTAACTGTTTCATTCTCATCAACTAAAGAGGAAGTATACTTGCACTTAGGGAAATTATTACATGCAATAAATTTCCCGTTTTTACCCCATTTGATAACTAGATCACCTGTTTTACATGAAGGACACTTTTCACCTGTTAGGACCTGTGCGGTTTTCTTGATCTCTGACCTTTTCTGGTTCACAAGTTCAAGGGTTTTTTCAAAAGGTTTGTAAAATTTATTGAGAAGATCAAGGATCTCAATTTCTCCAAATTCTATTTTGTCTAAATTCTTTTCCATTTTCTTGGTGAATTTGATATTGAATATTTCTGAAAAATTTTCAACCAGTATATTGTTGACTATATTTCCCAATTCTGTGGAAATCAGTTTTTTGTCTTTTTTTTCTATATATTTTTGCACCAGCAATCTTTCAATTATGGTCGCATAAGTAGACGGACGTCCTATACCATCATCTTCAAGTTCTTTGGTAATAGATGCCTCATTAAATCTGGGTGGAGGCTTAGTAAAATGTTCTTCCGGAAATACTTTATCAATATAAACTTCCTTACCTACATCAATATTTTTTGGTAGCTTCAATGTAACTTCTGCATCCTTATCTACTAAATTATCGCTATAATTCTGCACTTGAGTAAAACCTTTGAAAACAATTACTCTGCCACTAATTCTAAACTTATAGTTCTCACTATCTATATCAACAACTGTCTGGTCGTATAATGCATCTTTCATTTGAGTTGCTACAAATCGTGACCATATCAGTTGATATACTTTAAATTGCTCTTTCGACAAATAATTCTGGATCTTTTTGGGCTCATAATTTACACTTGTGGGTCTGATTGCCTCATGAGCATCCTGAATGTTCTTCTTGGATTTAAATTTCCTTGTTTTATTTGCTACGTAATCCACACCAAATTTTTTTGTAACAAAATCTCTCAACTCATCAATTGCTTCAGTTGATATTCTGGTTGAATCTGTACGCATATATGTGATCAAACCTACAACACCTTTACTGCCTAATTCTATACCTTCATACAGCTGTTGTGCTATCTGCATTACTTTTTTTGATGAAAAACCGAGTTTATTTACTCCTGACTGCAATAATGTGGAGGTAATAAATGGTGGCATTGGAGATTTTTTTATCTTTTTCTTTGAAATATTGGAAATTTTAAACGACTGTTTTTTAATTTCACTTTCAATTTTCTTAGCTTGATCTGAGTTAGAAACTTTGAAATCTTTATTGTCTATTTTAAAAAGTTCAGCATTAAAAAATTCTTCCTTATTACTGAATTGTGCTTTTATCGTCCAATACTCTTCAGGGTTGAACTTTTGGATATCATTATCTCTCTCACAAATAATTCTCAGAGCAACAGATTGAACTCTTCCTGCACTTAATCCGTTAGTGACTGTTTTCCATAAAAAAGGACTTATTTTATAGCCAACCAAACGGTCCATTATTCTTCTTGCCTGCTGAGAATCTACCAGGTTCTGGTCTATCTTCCCCTCGTTCTGCAATCCGTTCTGGATCCCTTTTTTTGTGATCTCATTGAAAGTGACTCTGAATATCTTGTCATTTGAATCTTTGAGACGGTTAGCAATATGCCAGCCAATAGCCTCTCCCTCACGGTCAGGGTCAGTTGCTATTAGGATTCTACTGCTCGTCTTTGCAAGAGATTCTATCTTTTTCAATATCTTTTGAGCTTGTCCCGAATTGTTTATTACTTTGTAGGTTGGCTTAAAATTATTTTCTATATCAACACCCAATTCCTTGGATGGTAAGTCAATAACATGTCCATTACTTGCTATTACATGATATGATGGTCCTAAATATTTACTTATAGCTTTTACTTTACCTGGAGACTCCAGAATAACTAACTCTTTGCTCATTTATTTTCCCTTAGTTCCCTGTTAAATTATTTACCATGACAATTTTTATATTTTTCCCCACTTCCGCACGGACATGGATCATTTCTGCCAATTTTCTCTTCACTCTTCTTGACCGTTGGTTGTTTTTTTTGAATGCTGTTATCTAGTTTCAGGGATGAAACCCTCTCTTTCTCCTTCATTCTTCGTTCCTCTTCCTCGCTCCTCTGGATCTCTACATTTGCTTTAAAAATAAATTCCAGCGCTTCCTGGTTGACTTTTAAAAGCATATCTCTGAACGATTCAAAAGATTTCCTTTTATACTCGATCAATGGATCTTTCTGCGCATGAGCCATCAAACTTATTCCACTTCTAAGATCATCATCTTCTCTTAAATGCTCCTGCCAGTTTTTATCCATAATTTTTACAATAGCTATCTTCGCCAAAAGATCAAAAAGATTGTTGCCGATCTTTTCCTGCTTTCTTTTTAATTTCTCGATCGACAGATCATATAATTTATCAAAAAGCTCATCCGGAGAATTAAATTCTCCACTATCTTTATCAACGTTTATCAACATTGTTTTCATTAAATTTGTGTTCAAATATTCTAGATCCCAGTTCTCGGCTGATCTTGAAGACGAAGTTGCTATGAATATGATCTCCTTTAGATAATCCTCCACCATATCTTCAACCTCTTTGAAAATACTTTCGCCAGGATCTATACCATATTCTTCTGCGAACGGAACTTCTATACCATCGCTAATAGCACCTTTTATCAGAGCAGCTCTTCTTCTTCTGTATACAACATCCCTTTTTTTGTTCATTACATCGTCATACTGGATGATATGCTTTCTCATCGCAAAATTATGCATCTCAACCCTTTTTTGAGCTCTCTCGATTGACTTTGTTATCCAAGGATGAGCAATAGGTTCTCCGTCTTTTCTTCCGAACCTGTCCATTATACCTGAGATCCTTTCAGAACCGAATATTCTCATCAAATTATCTTCAAGTGACACATAGAACCTGGATGATCCTGGATCTCCCTGCCTTCCTGCTCTTCCTCTTAACTGTCTGTCAATACGTCTCGAGTCATGCCTTTCACATCCAATAATAGCCAGTCCGCCTTTTTCTTTGACGCCATCACCTAATTTGATATCTGTTCCCCTACCAGCCATATTTGTAGCTATGGTTATCGTACCTGAAACTCCGGCATCTCTTATTATCTGTGCTTCTCTAGCATGATTTTTAGCATTAAGTAGATTGTGAGGTATTTTTCTCTGATTTAACAGTCTATGCATAATTTCACTGACATCGACATCAGGTGTACCTAAAAGTATCGGCCTTCCTTCATTTCTAAGTTTAATGACCTGATCGATCACAGCTTCATATTTCTCTTTTTTCGTCATGTAAATGTAATCTTCGTAATCTTCTCTTACCACAGGAAGATTAGTAGGAACAACGGAAACCGGCAAACTGTATATCTCGTAAAATTCCCCTTCCTCCGTTACAGCTGTACCGGTCATACCGCTTAATTTTCGGTACATTCTAAAATAATTCTGATACGTTATCGATGCGACAGTTTGTGTATCTTCACCAATTTTAACTCCTTCTTTCGCCTCGATTGCCTGATGCATTCCGTTACTGAAACGACTGTCGTATTTTAAACGACCTGTGGATTGGTCAACAATGATCACTCTTCCGTCCTGAACTACGTAATCGACATCCCTCTCGAACATTGCATAAGCTCTGAGCAACTGATGGATCGTATGGATTTTATCACTTTTTTCAGCATAGTCCGTATGAAGGGCTTCTATTTTTGACTCTTTTTCAATGCGGGAAATATCCATTTTTTCAATTTCTTGTAATTCAGTGGACATATCGGGTATGATGAACATATTAATATCTTCAGCTGATCCTGCCAGGAATTCATGACCGTTTACGAATAGATCAACGCTATGTGACCTTTCTTCGATAGTGTAAAATAATTCCTCGGTCACCTGCTGAAAGTTCTTATCACGGAGAAGTTCGTTCTCCATTTTTAATACTTTCGTTTTGACACCGGGTAAAGATAATAATTTCAGTAACTTTTTATTTTTTGGAGCACCTTTTGAAGCTTTTAAGATTAAAAATGATGCCTGATTATTATCTTCATCACTTTTCATTATTTCTTCAGCTTCAGATAGATATTTGTTCACTAATTTTGTCTGCTCTCTCACCAGATCAAATATTTTTGGTTTTAAAACATCGAACCTCTGATCATTTTGTTTTTGAACAGATCCTGAGATCACTAAAGGTGTTCTTGCTTCATCTATAAGTATTGAATCGACCTCATCGATCAAACAATAATTAAATCCTCTCTGAACCATATCCTCTACATCGAGGACCATATTATCTTTCAAATAATCAAATCCGAATTCATGATTAACTCCATAAAGAACATCTTTCTGATATTCAAGTTTTCTAAGAGAAGGATCTTTTGTTTCTGAAGTAATAACACCTACTGTCAGACCTAGGTATTCAAGCACATGACCCATCCAGTCTTTATCTCTTTTTGCCAGATAATCATTTACTGTGACTATATGAACACCTTTACCTGATAAAGCATTTAAATAAGCAGGGAACAAAGCAACAAGTGTTTTACCTTCTCCTGTAGCCATTTCAGTAATCGAACCTCTCGCTAGTATAATACCACCCATGATCTGAACATCGTAAGGGATCATATTCCATTCCTGCATTCTTCCGTCAATAGACCAGGAATTACCGATCATCCTTCTGCAGGCTTCTTTAACAACACCAAATGCTTCAAGCATAATATCTTCTTCAGTTTCACCGTTCTTTAATCTTTCTCTAAATTCAACAGTTTTATTTTTAAGCTCATCTTCAGAAAGTTGATTGAAAGCATCATAATATTCATTGACCTTATCAACCATGGGCTTATAAATTTTTGCATCTCTGTCTTGCTTTGTACCGAATATTTTATTTAACAGGAAACCTAACATAAATATCATCTTTATTTTAATTATTGACTAAAATTTAAATTTATTCGGTAATCAGGTTTTTTACCTTCCTACCATCAGTCTTTCGCCAAGGAATTCGTTCAGACCTGCTTTTACAATGCTTTTATATACGCTTTTGATATCATACTCTTTTCTAACTAACTCGTATTCACCTTCCTCAGTTCCGTAAATAACAAAACTGGATTTGGAATTCCCGTCCCTTGGCTGTCCGACCGATCCAACATTTATGATAAGTCTGTCATCAATGGACCTGAACATTTCAGGTCTGTGAGAATGCCCGATAAAGCAAGCCTGTTCTGTAAAATAATTGAAGTGCTTTTCCGCACTGTGTTGTGTAAGAATGTAATTCCAATCCTCTGGTATCAAAGGAGTTGAATGAACGAACAAAAGATCGTTCTCTGATATCTTCAAAGGTAATTTTAAAAGATATTCATAGTTTTCATCTGAGATCATCCTTCTTGTCCACTCAGTTGACTCTCTTGCATATGAATTGAACAGCATCATATCAGTTTGATTAATTACGGCACTATCATGATTTCCGACTACAACCTTCTCTGTAACAGATTTGATCAGATCGATACATTCATTTGGATTAGGTCCGTATCCGACAATATCACCCAGACAGTAAATATCATCTACCTTTATACGTTCGATCTCTTTCAGCACTTCTGTTAAAGCTTCATAATTTGAATGAATATCTGATATGATCGCAATTTTCATAAATTACCTTATAATTATTTCTTATCCAATCTAAGCTCGTTTTTGAACTTATTCAATATTCCGTTTATAAAAACATTACTTTTCTCTGAACTATATTTTTTTCCCAGTTCAATAGCTTCATTTATAACTACTTTTTCGGGTATTTCCGGGAAATATATAAATTCAACGATTCCCATTCTGATGATCAATTTATCAATTATCGAGATCCTGGAAAAATCCCAGTTCTCTAATTTTTTATCTATGAATGAGTCTATTTCATCTATATTTTTCTCGTAATATTCAAAGTATTGTTTGAAAAATCTCAAATTCCCCGATTCGTCATTTTCTTTTTTTCCTTTCGGGATATCAATATGAGCTTTATCCATTTTTGAATCGGTAAGTTTGAAAGAATATGAAAGGAATCCATCCTTAATGTTCTCCCTGTCCATCTCACCGAATTCCATTGAATGGTCTTTACCAGTACCCGGTAGTTTGAACTCAACTAAAGAATACTTCTCTAATTTTGTTATCTTAACAGAGTTAAATATATCTAAAATATGCTCTCTTACTATTTCATAATCATCTTCTTCAAGCAGAGCGTTAACAGCTTTAAAGTGATCATATATGTTAGGTTCTATTTCCGAAAAATTATAGTTCTCTATTTCTTTGCTGTAGAAAAACATAAGCAGAAATTCTCTTGTTTTCCTTCTGTTACTCAGTTTAAAATCGGACATGTTTAAATTTCTTCTTTAGTTAGATGAATGTATCTTTATTTGGTTTTTAGCAAGCAGATCACATTCTTCATTAAACTGATTTCCATCGTGTCCTTTGACCCAATGCCACTCTATTTTATGCACTTCCGACAATTTTAATACTTCTTCGAGAAGATGCTTATTCTTAACCGGTTCTTTTTTTGAAGTTCTCCAACCGTTACTCTTCCAGTTATGTACCCATTTTGTTACAGAGTCAACGATATATTTTGAATCTGTGTACAATTTTACATTACAACTCTCTTTAAGCAATTTCAGCGACTCGATAACAGCTCTCAGCTCCATAGAATTATTCGTTGTATCCGGTTCGTAACCCGATAATTCACGTCTGATGTTCCCATACATTATTATCGCTCCCCATCCTCCTGGTCCCGGGTTATTGCTGCATGCTCCATCGGTATATATAGTAACATCTTTCATTAAATAACAGCTTCACAATTTTTTGAGTAGGAAAATTATGCCATTAATAATGAATAAGCAAAAAAAAAATTCTTTTTTTGGTCTTTATGTAATAAAGGATTTTTTTTAGCAAGATTTACCGGGCTGAAAGTGCCTGATATTAATTCTTGGATCTCTTATCAATATCTATCATTTTGGTAAAGTTTGCGTAATCAACATAAGAGGGATCATCTATCTGTTTTAACTTTTCCAGAATATGATTTATTTTATCCGCATTGGCCCAAATTTTTTTAAGTTTAATTTTTGAATTCTCATCTAAACTTTCATCATGGATCATAATTTCCAGATATGATGATATAATTGAAAGCGGTTGTTTGATCTGATGATTCGCTGTAACCACCATAGCATCGAACATTTTAACTTCTTTTATTCTTCCCTGGATCCGGTTATAAGAAAGTATGAATACTATTAAAATAATTGAAATGAGAACATTGATAATCGAATTAAGCTTATATGTATATTGGGCATCACTTATCAATCTGTTCTCATTCAGTCTGACAAGATATCCGATCTTTTTACCCTCATAAGCTACCAGTGAATAAAAACCTGCGAGGTATTCTTTGTCAGTATTTACAACACGGTTGTTAAAAGATCTGCATTGGCTAAGTTTATCAAAAATGACATTTTTTTGATCACTTGCTAAAATTACACGTTCTATTTCCTTGTCTCTGTGACCGGTTACATAAAATCTTTCATTCTCACACCATTTATAGATGTCGAGATTGGGGATTGGACCGCCATGTTTTTTCCCACTAAGTATCACTTGATATCTGTTCCCGAATAAGCTTTCTAAACTACTGCTGATCATTGAAAGTGTAACTGAAAATTCTATTGAGCCAATATGTTCGTCTCTGTAAAATACAGGAAAAACAAACCTGTATGAAAATTCATTATCGCTATATTCTAATCCCGATGTGTATTTTGTGTGTTTATTTGAGTTGATTATCGTCTGTCTGGATTTATTAACCTCAAAATTAGACTCTTTATCATTTTTCATTGACAAAAATGCAGAACTGTTTTTAAAATTTAATTGAATATCACTAAATCCATATCTTTTGATCTCATTGTAAAAAGGTTCTATTAAGTCTCTAAATTTATCCTCAAAACTCTTAATCCTCTCAGCATTCTTTTCAAGTGAGGATTCATAAAATATTTTTTTTATGTCATCACGTCCATCGACGTGAGCATAGAGAAATTTTGCCATATTTTCATAATTTTGGATAACAATACTATACTCTTTGCTGATCTCTTCTAAATTCATGTTTTCGATCTCAGACAATTTTGAATAATAATGATAATAAAATACCGCTAACATCACTAAACTTGAAGTCACAAGGAACAATACGATAAGTATAGTCTCTCTTTTTATCACAGAGAACATGATCACCTTCTCATGAATATTAAAATTTTAATATGTAACCTATATAATCGATTTCAATAATTCAATAACAAATATTTGTTTTTTATTTTTTACCAAATTCGAGTATATTTGTATAAATCTGACTAAAAAGTGAAGGAGATATAAAATGCAAGGTTTGTACACTGCGATCGTAACGCCTTTTAAAAAAGACGGAAGTTTAAATAAAGAAAAATTAAAGGAATTGATAGCTTTTCAAGCAGCAGGCGGAGTTAGCGGGATCGTACCCGGGGGAACTACAGGAGAAAATCCAACATTCTCGGAAAATGAATTCCGTGAGATCTTTGAATTATGTACAGAATTTGCTGATTTTCACAACATAAAAGTCATTGCAGGATGCGGAAGTAACGACACTAATAAAGCTATCAGTTTGTGTAAAATGGCATCACAGGTTGGAGCTGATTCAGCTCTTGTTATAACCCCTTACTACAACAAACCGAATCAGGAAGGACTTTATAGGCATTTTTCAGAAGTTGCAAACCACTCACCCATTCCTATTGTAATGTACAATGTCCCTTCGAGGACCGGAGTAAATCTACTTCCTGAAACAGTAGAGAAATTATCAATTAATGAGAACATTATAGCGTTAAAGGAAGCCAGCGGTTCAATGTCACAGGTTCAAAAAATAATATTTGCTGTGGAAGATAAAATTTCCATATTATCCGGAGAGGACGATCTTATCTATTCAATGATGGCACTTGGCGGAAAAGGCGGTATCAGTGTTACCTCCAACATAATCCCGAAACAGATGAGCATGCTGGTAAAAGCGATGCTTGAGGGAGACTACGAGAAAGGTTTACAGCTTGCCAAGTATACAAATGAATTATGTCACACCATGTTCATCGACACAAATCCTATTCCTGTAAAAAAAGCTATGGAGCTTCTGGGATTGGAAACCGGTCCTACCAGACTTCCGTTAACAGAGTTGTCTCAGGATAAGGTGGATATATTGACCAATGTACTAAAAAAATACAAACTTATAAAGTAATGAAAATAAACGATATATTCCATATTCTTACAGTTGGCGGTATTGAAGAAAACTGCATCATCGCTAAATGTCCGGAAACATCTAAGGTAATAATCTTCGATCCGGGAGAAGAAGCAGGTAAAATCATAAAATACTTAGATAGCATTCAGGCCGTTCCTCAGCTGATTGTGAATACTCATGGACATTATGATCATATCGGTGCCATCATTGAACTTAAAAGAATATTCAACATTCCTTTGTGGATTCATGAAAATGAAGAGGAGTATTTTTTAGATCCTTCCAAAAATTACTCCTCTTTATCTGGAAAACAGATCTCAATAAGACCGGATAAACTTTTTACAGAAAAAGATAAAATAGTTGTTGGAACTTTGGAGTTTAAAATCATTCATACTCCGGGTCATACATTGGGAAGCTGTTGTTTTATCTATGAAAATGTCATGATCGCCGGAGATACCTTATTCGCAGGATCGATAGGAAGAACAGACCTTTATGGTGGGAACACAGAAACTATCCTGAGATCAATAAATAAGAAGATCCTTCCTCTGGATGATGAACTTATTATTCTCCCCGGTCACGGTAGGAGCACTACTTTAAAAGAGGAAAAACTCTTTAATCCTTTTCTGCAATGATCAGTATCTTAAAGTCGCTTTGATCCTATCAGGTTTCAGTAATGTTTCCAGGGCATCAATAATGTTCGTTGATACGATATCTGAATTTAATAATGTCTCTGTAGCTGCACATTCATTCTGGACCAGACAAATTCCGATCGCACTTTCTTTTACCATATCAGAATCATTTCTTCCGTTACCTATGCTGACAGTTCTCTCTTTTCCAAGCTCTGTGATAAAAGTTTTTTTCTGAGAGATCTGATCTTTGTCCACTAATATTTTAAGTTTACAGCTGATCCCTAACAACTCATTCCTTACACTTCCGAAAGTATCCGCAGTAATAATGTGAACTTCAATACTTTCAGAAATTTTATTCAGAAGTTCTCTAACTCCCGGGATCAACTTACCATCGACAGCTATAGTTCCGTTAAAATCCAAAACTAAGTTTTCGATCCTGTAAACTTTATTCTCAGTTATTCTATATTCTAACATTACACTCTTAAGTCCGACTATTTTGTAGCTATACAGTCAATTTTTATTTTAACACCGATAGGCAATGTGCTTATACCGATAGTTGACCTTGCAGGTGGGTCCACCTGAAAATATTCACCAAATATTTCGTTAAAATCCTTGTATTCCCTGAAATCTGTTAAAAAACAAGTACATTTTACAACATCTTCGAATGTATAACCGGCTTCATTTAAAATTTCGCGAATATTATCCAGGGTCTGTCTGGTCTGTTCTCTTATACCGCCTTCCACAACTACACCGTTGTCGGGTAGATTACCTATTTGCCCTGCAACATAAACCGTTCCGTTAATTTCCACGGCCTGACTGTATGGACCAATAGCTTTTGGTGCTTTAATTGTTTGAATTATCCTTTTCATAGCTCACATCCAAATTTATTTTTTTTGTACACTTCTATTGATATAAATATCATAATCACCAAGATATCCAAAACCATATCTTTCATACAAACTTATCGCAGCAGCATTGTCAATATGTACTTCCAGTCTGAACTGCAAGCCCAGTTTTTCAGCATGGACCATTACTTCGTTCATTAATTTTTTTGCCAATCCTTTTCCTCTAAGGTCTTCCGCAATAGCGAAATAATGAAGATAAGATCTTCGTTTATCAGTAGTTACCCAGGCACTTCCTATTATAATACCGTCCGGTTTCATTTTCATCAGGATCAGCTTTCCACCGTTCTTCACAGTTTCATTTATGATCTTTACATTGTCACCTCTATGTTTACCCCCAACTCCGGTATCTTCCCAGAAATTGACAAGTTCATCATAATCGGTATCCTCGAAATCAGAAAAATAATATTCAATATCCGCTTTTGTCATAAGTTTATCCTGATACAATAATTTTTCATAATATACACATACTGAACATTTAAAAACAAAGAATAATTTATTTATTTTTACATAATTTAGGACTATATTTGATAACCTGCAAAATAACTGCGGTTTAAATTGAATAAATTCGGAGTACAAGGATGAAGCATCTTTTATTCATAGCTATGGGCGGAAGCATAGGATCAGTTTCAAGATATTTGATCTTAAGGTACTTTCAAAGTTTAAATTCTGTTTCATATATTCCTTTGGGAACTTTAACTGTGAATATCATCGGTGGTTTTCTGATAGGCCTACTCTATTCTCTATTCAATTACTATTCAGTATCTTCCGAGCTGAAAGTATTTCTTACTATCGGTATTCTTGGAGCATTTACCACCTTTTCAACATTTTCACTTGAAACCGTTGTCCTGTTCAAACAAAATGGAATTGCTGCAGCAATTTTAAACGTTACTCTGAATAACATTATTTGTTTTTTAATGGTCATTGCAGGATCGTTCACTTTAAATTTATTTCTTAAAACAAAAGGTGCATAAATCAATAGGAGTTACATATGATAGACCTTAAAACAGCCTGGGAATTAATATTAGAAAATTCAAATACATTGAACACGCTTTCTGTGAAAGTCACAGATTCTGTCGGATATATCCTTGATGAGGATATTTATTCTCCAACGGATATGCCACCGTTCGATAAATCCGCCATGGATGGATATGCTTTTAAGCATGATGGAAATGAAACACATGAAAAAGAATTTTTTAATATAGGAATGGTTGCTGCGGGTGATATTTTTACTGGCGAGTTAAAAAATAATGAATGCATAAGCATTATGACAGGAGCACCTTTACCTGATTCTACTGACACTGTGATAGCAGTCGAAAATACATATAAAGAAGACGGGAAAATAGTATTTGACAAGAACCTCAAATCAGGTGCTAATGTTTGTTTTCAGGGTGAGGATATTGCTAAAGGTCAGCTTGTTTTAATAAAAGGGACCAGGATAAAGACTTCTCATATTGCAGTTATTTCAGCCTGCGGTTACAATAAGATCAAAGTTATTTCAAAACCCCGGATCGCTATTTTAAACACCGGAAGCGAAATTATCGAACCTGGAGATCAGCTTAGGACTGGTCAAATATATAACAGTAACGGGCAAATGTTGCAGGCTATGTGTAAAGCTCTTAATTTACCTGTAGAGTACATCGGTATCGCAAAGGATAACGAAGATAGTTTGTCAAGATCTCTAATTGAAGGTTTAAAGTACGATATCCTTCTAATCTCAGGGGGTGTTTCAATGGGCAAATTCGATCTTGTCCCTGATATGCTGCAAAAAGCCGGAGTTGAGAAAATATTTCACAAAGTTAAGATAAAACCGGGAAAACCTTTGTTCTTTGGAAAGCATTCAAAAGGTATTGTATTCGGACTTCCTGGGAACCCTTTATCAAACTTTGTAGGTTTTACTTTATTCGTAACTACAGCTGTGAAAAAAATGATGAACTATGATCCTGTACTTCCGGTATTCGAAACAGGTTTTATGACTGAAGAGTTTAAGCAAAGACCTGGCAGGAAAAACTTTTTTCCCGCTGTAATAAATGAGGACGATGATCAGTTCTTTATAACCCCGGTAAAATCCAACGGTTCAGCCGATATTCTTTCTCTCGCTAAAGCTAATGGTTTTCTGATTGCAGATGAGGAAATTTCAGTTATAAATGTGGGGGAAGAAACTCAATTCCTGAGGTTTTAATGAAAGGAAGAATATATTCAATAAATATCGCAGAGAAAAAAGGTGGTAAGACCCGGACTCAAACGGGTGAATTAGTTAAGGATATCGGTTTAAAAGGTGATGCTTATAACAAACCCGGTGACCGTCAAATATCAATTACTTCTAAGGAGCTGATAAAAGATCAGGTATTTTGCCCGAGAGTTAGAAATGAAGGTGATCTGATTCCGGGAGACTTTTCCGAAACGCTTACTCTCGAAGGAATAGATCTATCCAATATTTCTGTCGGGGATATTTTTAAGATCGGTGAGAGTGCTGAAATTGAGATCACTCAGATCGGAATGAACTGCCATAAGTTCTGTCCCATCGGGAAAGAAAAAGACGAGTGTCCGCTACCCAAGTTCTTTCTGTTTGCAAAAGTTTTAAAAAGTTCTATTGTTTCAGTGAATGATCTTTTTGTAATGATATAGATCTCATCTATCGAACTGAACTTATTTTACTGTTAATATTCTTCCCTCTAATTTCTGACTTTAATTTCCACTTGCAGAAGTCAATAATTTTCACTACAATGTAGTGATATAAAAATGTACAATTATGCAGACACAGTAGAAAAAAACGCCATATGGCGCTTTGCCGTTTTAACCAGGCACAAACTTGGTAGCAAAACGCCATATGGCGTTTTGCCGCACGTT
>JAFGVM010000073.1 GCA_016937995.1 Candidatus Delongbacteria bacterium | reverse complement strand
CTGCTCAAGATGTGTCTTCTGTCTGACATCGTATATATGCCATTTGTAGAGGGGATTAACAGGAATATGCAGACCTTCATCGTAGATTTTTTCCTGAACATCACCGAAAAGGGTTGCAACACCCACATGTCCCGCTTCAATGCTAATGAAGAATCTTTTACCGAAAATTAGAAGAATCAGTACAATAAAAATTGTAACAAATACTTTTATTTGTTTTTTAGTAACAGGGAATTCGCTCATTGTGTTTCTCCTTTTAAAGTTTGAAAGTAATATAAAACAAAAATTGACAGATGTCAATATATGTATATTTTTATTTTTTTCAGTTAGATATTATGAAATATATGTGAAATAATTGGATTAACATAGTTAAAAGATAGTTGTGGGTTATGGGTTATGGGTTGTGGGTTATGGGTTATGGGTTGTGGGTTGTGGGTTATGGGTTATGGGTTGTGGGTCTTGGGTGCATTCCCTGCCATATATTATGCTCTTCAAGATAATCGAATAATTTATCCTGAATACCTGTTTTATTTAGACACCATAGAGGCTCAATTAGATCTTTTTTCGGTGCGTCACCATAAAGTCTGTGAATAATGATATTCTTATCAAGATGGGCTAAGAACAGCGAAACTCTCCGGAAATACTCCTGAATATCTAATACGTTCACCTCACCTTTATTGAAAATATTTTCCAATTCAGTGTTCTTTAAAACCATCAACTGGTGAAATTTAATTCCGTGAATTTTAAGAGCATTGATGAATTTTACATTTTCTAATATCGTCCGGTCAGTTTCATTTGGCAGTCCTAATATAATGTGCACTACGGTATTAAAACCGTAAGATCTTATCATTTCGACACTTTCAATAAATTGATCGTTTGCATATCCCCGGTTTATCCATTTAATATCTTTTTCACAGGTTGTCTGTAATCCGAGTTCAATTATTACGTCCTTTTGCAATTCTGCCAGGATATCAAGAACTTCAGTGTTTATGCAGTCAGGTCTTGTGGAAATTGAAATGCCGACAACTTTATCATTATCAATAGAACTCGTGTACAATTTTTTAAGATAGTCATGTTTATTTTCAATGGAATGAACCGGATAGGTCGATGAAAAATCCTGAAAGAAAGCTATAAAAAGTTCTGCATTATTCCTATCTTCCAGATATTTTATATGTCCTTCGATATTTTTACTGTCTATCAAAGGTTCCAGGGATCTCATATTACAGTAAATACAGCCTTTATTGCTCAGACTACCGTCGATGTTCGGACAGGTAAATTCACCTCTGAATATAAGCTTATAGGTTTTTGCACCGTACTTTTTTTTCCAGTGATCCCCGATCCTGTTTAATCTGTCAAATTTTTGCACTATGAGAGTCTTCTTTTAAGATTGAAACTATTTCCTTTGAATTTTTCAGGATGTATTTTCAGCTGTTCAAATTTTTTGATTATATCAGTTTCATCTGAAAGGTCAATTATCAGTTCATTTACGTTCAGATCGTTCAGATCTATCCCGTTAGTAGTGAAATATTCATCTGAATAGTAAATAGAAATGTCTTTATACTTATTTACCACTGAACTTATTTCCTGAAAGTCTGTAAATTTATCACCGGTATGAATATCATTATTTTGAGCTCTGGTGTAGAACAAAGGTATTTTTGAATAAAGAGTGAACCTCAGTTTCACTTCCGAACCTGAAAGTCCTTTTAAACATTCTATATCCGACTCCATTGGCATGTGTACTTTTTCCATTCCCAGAGAATTCATGAATTTAGCTGCAACATGATTATATGGAGCGATAAAAGGACCGCCATTGACCGGCTTTTTGCTGTTCTTCAATAACATCAAATGTCCGATATCATTGATCTCAAATGATCTTATCTTTGTATGTTCTAATTTCGATATCAGTTCTTCAAGTTCATGTATATCATTCTCGAACTGAACAGGAAATAAAGAAATCTCCACTTTGATAATTTCAGAAAGCTCAACGATTTTATCCAGATCATCAGGTCCTGCCTGATCTATCACTACTTTTTTTACCGAGGAGGAACCGATGCTTTTTAAAATGCCATTTATATCTTTCGCATTGATCCGTAAAGTAGTAGCATTCCTGAAATCTACCGGTATTCTGTTAAAAATATCAGAAGAACTTATTTTCAGCTCGGATTCGATCTCGGCGGGGACGTTTATACTTTTTAAAAACTTTCTCTCTCTGTTCATTAGAGGAGCGATATTGGATCCGATCTCGGAAATAATATTTTTCATTTGAGATTTTGTGACAAGGAAATCATCTTTAATTGTGAATTTATTTAAAAATAAACCTCCGAAAGAAGTATTTGAGATCCTCTGTTCCAGCTCACTGAAATAGATAGCTCTGTTCTCCTTTATGATCCATTTATGAGGAACAGTAACAATTATGTTACCGTAATCTGAGAAAATATTGATTATTATTTTATTATTCTGAAGCATGATCGAAAGATCGTATTTACCTTTACCTACAGAAGTATCTCCGGTCTTATTATCTGAGAACTGTCCCTGTTTGATCTTCTGTTCTGAAGTCAGGTCATCAAGACCGCCATAGAAACCATGAGCCAGTTCTCTACCGGAGAACTTTTGTAATACGTCCAGATCTGGTTCTGTGCTGTGATCAAGTATAGCCCTGTATATGGAAGTAATTTCTCCGACCCAGTCACTGCTTTTCAATCTTCCTTCGATTTTCAAAGCTGATATATTAAGTTCGTTCAATACATCAATTTTATCAGCAAGAGAAAGGTCTTTCATTGAAAAATAACTTTCAGGGATATTCTCATCATTTTTTTTATATAAAAATCTGCAGGGAGCCTGGCAGGCACCTCGGTTAGCTGACCTTCCGCCATTCCAGCTGGACATCAGGCATCTTCCGGAAAAAGAATAACACATTGATCCCTGAATAAATATCTCTCTTTCAGGATAATCATCGTTATTGAGTGCTTTTAATTCATTGAAATTCAACTCTCTTGCAAGAACAACTCTCTGAGCTTTCAGTAATTTACCGGCAGCTGTCATTGCCTTTGAGTTAGCGATCCCGAACTGAGTACTTAAGTGAATTTCCAGTTCAGGGAAATATTTATTTATCAGATAAATTACAGCCGTATCTTTGACTATTACAGCATCAACTTTAACTTTAACAAGAAGCAGAAGGATTTTTACGGCATCTGTGAGTTCATTGGATTTTAAGTCTATATTTAATGTAATATATACTTTTGTATTATTTTCATGGGCTTCATGAATAATTTCCTCTAATTCGGTAAATCCAAAATTTTTGGCAGGTCTTCTTGCATTGAACAGGCTTAATCCCATATATACAGCGTCTGCACCGGACTTTATTGCGGCTTTAAAAGATGAATAATTTCCTGCAGGTGACATTAATTCCATAGTAGATCTCTATTAAGTACACTTATACAAGATAAATATAACTAAAATTTTACATTAATTCATCAGTTGAAATTTCGTATATTGTATAGGTCGATCAATTTCAAACAATAGAGGGAGTTATTTTGAGTGAAAAAGAAATGAAAGCCTTACAGGAAGAACTTGAGCAGTATAAGAAAGAAAAGGAAAAAATTAAAAATATTATCGGAACTATCGGAGGGAAGACATTAAATCAGTATGACCGAATCTTCAACGTTCTGTTCATTGTATTTTTGATTGTATTTTTTGTTCTGGATGTTCTAAGACATTTTTTTAATGTTGAAACAGCTCTACCACCGTTATTTTCTCTCGAAATTGGGCTGCTGCTGGTATCGATCAAGATAATATGGATGATCCATAAACAGACTAAGGTTGAGCATTTTCAATTCTGGATATTGAATTCGATCGAATTCAGAGTAAATGATATTTCAAAAAAATTGAAAAATATTGAAAAGCATCTAAAGGATTAAGAAAATTAAAAAAAATCCCTGATAGAATCAGGGATCTTTTATTTTAAACAGGTTTGTAAGTGACCAGTATCTGATCTTTCTCAACCGAATCCCCGATCTTTACCAGAACATCCTGAATAATAATCTCATCTATCAAAGTGATATTATTATACATTTTCATAGCTTCAAGTGATATTATCGGTGTATTTGGTTTTATACGGTCTCCGGGTTTGCAGAATATCTTGTGGATCAATCCCGGTATAAAAGCTCTAATATCATTATTTTTCTTTAACTTATAACCTTTGCGGTCTAAATATTTCTGAGTTAATTCAGTTTTATATTTAATACCGTTTATTTCTAAGTGATCTGACATATAGTATCCCTGAGTTTCTTTTTTCATTACAATAGATTGTTATAACGGTATTGAACCATGCTTATGCTTTTTCTTGACGTATTCTTTGTTCTGAGCCAGTTCAAAGGAAGTAATGATCTGTTTTCTTGTATCCTCAGGATTAATAATAGCGTCAATATAAGCTTTTGAAGCTGCATTGTAAGGATTTGAATACTTGTCTTTATACTCTTTGATCTTCTGTTGTCTTACAGCTTCAGGATTTTTTGCCTCTGCGATCTCTTTAGCAAAAACTACATTACAAGCACCTTCAGCGCCCATAACTGCTATCTCAGCAGTAGGCCATGCGTAAACAAAATCCGTTCTCAAGTGCTTTGAAGCCATTGCAATATATCCGCCACCAAATGCTTTTCTGATCACGACTGTAACAGTAGGAACTGTCGCTTCAGAGTATGCGTAAAGTAATTTGGCACCGTGTCTGATAACTCCAAAATGCTCCTGATCGATACCAGGTAAATATCCAGGAAGGTCAACAAGAGTTAGAATAGGGATATTGAAGCAGTCACAGAATCTTACGAATCTTGCTGCCTTATCACTGGAGTCAACATCAAGAACACCGGCCATTTTTGCAGGATTATTTGCAACGATACCGATCGATTTCCCGTCCATATGAGCGAATCCTGTTACGATATTGGGAGCGAATAACTCCTGAACTTCCATGAAATAGGAATCATCTACAAGATAAGCTATCAGTTCTTTTACATCAAAACCTATCTTAGAGTCTTCAGGTACTATATCATGAATTTTCTTATGTGTTTTCGGAGGTTTTGGTGCAACTGCAGGAACAGGTTTATCCCAGGCTGACGGTAAGAATCTCAGTAATTTTTTTATCTGATCAAGAGTTTCATGTTCTGTGCTTGAGAAGAAGTGAGCGTTACCTGTAAGCTCGTTATGAACTCTTGCACCGCCAAGTGTTTCAGCATCGATCTTTTCGTTAAGTACAGATTCGATAACTTTTGGTCCGGTTATGAACATCTTTGATAATTTATCTGTCATGAACACAAAGTCGGTGATCGCAGGTGAATAAACAGCACCACCGGCACAAGGTCCCATTATTACTGATATTTGAGGTATTTTTCCACTGTTCAGAGTATTTCTGTAAAATATTTCTCCGTATCCCGCTAAAGAGTCCACACCTTCCTGGATCCTTGCACCACCGGAGTCATTTATTCCTATAATAGGTACGCCCATATTAGAAGCGATATCCATTACTTTTGTTATCTTAGCAGCATGCATTCTGCCGAGTGAACCACCTGCCACAGTAAAATCCTGTGCGAATACACAAACAGGTCTTCCTTCTATTTTTCCGTAACCTGTAATTACTCCGTCACCTGCCAGAGTTTGCTTGTCCAGTCCAAAATCTCTTCCCTGATGTTCCACGAAAAGATCTATTTCATTAAATGTTCCCTTATCTAAAAGTTGCTCGATCCTGTCACGTGCGGTCAAAAGGCCCTTTTCTCTTCTTTTTTCTAATTTTTCCTGTCCACCGCCCTTTTTAAGAATACCTATTTTTTCTGCAAGTTGTTTTATCTTTTCAAGCATGTTTGCTCCAAAATACTTAATAGTTTTCTGTTAATTTCCACGGATAATTTATTATAATGATATGTTAAAAGCAAATTATATTTATTCGCAGAAAACCATGCAAAACAGTTTATCACAAAGCCGCTAAGAGATAAAGGAATAAAAATTTATACTCGGACTTGATTCAGAATCTGTTTTGAATATCTCCCGATAAATCGGGACAGGCAGGAATGTCCAATTCTCAAGTGAAAGTCAAAAGATCCTATTTGTCAAAAAAAACCTTGACAATAAAATTTCAATTTTTGAATTTATCAACATAGTTGATGAATAAATCCGTATTGTTAACCGGAGTATTATATTGTCAAAAAAAACCTTGACAATAAAATTTCAAAAATATATATTTGCCTCTGCTGCGGGTATGGTGGAATTGGCAGACACGCCAGACTTAGGATCTGGTGCCTTTGGGTGTGGGGGTTCGAATCCCTTTACCCGCACGTTAAAGCGAGTTGAGAGACTCGCTTTTTTTTTATCCCGAAGGTTGAAACCACTTTTAGTGCCGGGTAAGTCAAAAGATGCACAACCCGCAACCCGAGACTCTTTTTATAATAAAATCATTTGCACAAACATTATATCATAGATATATTCTTTATAAGTATTGAAAAGTATAAAAATACAGTGGTACGTTGTAAGTGATAAGTGGCAAGTAGGGGACGATTCCCATTCGTCCCCGGACAACGCGGCACACGTGACCACCCCGTCAGCCTGTGGCTGACACACCTCCAGGGGAGGGGAATGAAGTAAAGACGTTGCCCCGCAACGGCTTTTACGCAAAACAAGATTGCCACGGATTTCATTGAAATCCTCGCAATGACAAAACAATCGAGACTCAACAAGGGGATATATCCCCTTGTCAGGCTAATTGCCTGTGAGTCTCTAGACAATAAGGAAATAATACAATGCCATTGTTTCAAAAATCGGTAATTAAGCAGTTCCTTAAACATCTTGATAAAACCAAGGTCAGCGAAGCCTACGAGGTATTTCAGAAAAACTTCTCACATTCTAAGATAGAGCAGATAAAGGAGCTTAAGGAAGAGGAGTATCAGGACGGTTTTCTGCGTGACTTATTCGTGGATGTTCTGGGTTATACTTTGAAGCCTGCTGATAATTTCAACCTTGTTCGTGAGCATAAGAATCAGTCTGATGGTAGGAAAGCTGACGGTGCAATTTTGAAGGATGAGAAAGCTGTTGCTGTTATTGAGCTTAAATCTACTAAGACGAAGGATTTGAAGCTTATCACTGAACAGGCTTTCGGGTATAAGAATAATCAGGATGGTTGTAAATATGTCATAACTTCAAACTTTCAGAAGCTCAGGTTTTACATAGACTATACGAATGAATTTGAAGAATTTGATCTGTTCGACCTTAGCAAAGAGGATTTTGATCT
>JAFGVM010000072.1 GCA_016937995.1 Candidatus Delongbacteria bacterium | reverse complement strand
GTGCGCCGGAAAAAGTGGTTTTGAATCCGGAGATCAAACAGTGAAATTAATTAACAGAGGCGACATCTTTGTTGACACAAAGCGTGACCTTCGGACCCATAGATGATAAAGTCAGTGTGATTTTGTCAATGTTGTGTGTCTGCAGTATCCAGCTCAAATATAGAAAAAACCAAATAGACCCAAAAGTCGTATAATGTTTAATATTGGCAAGCACAAGCATTGGCATAATTAGGAACTGGGATCGAATTTCAAAACGACCCCAGTTGTCAAAAGATTAAATATTTATTTAGAGTAATAAGTGCCTGTAAAGTTAACACCAGCACCACAGTATGGAGAGTTGAGATTTTGAGTTCTTGTATTTGGATCAATTTCGTTTATCCAAATATTATTATCAATCATGCTGAATACAATTGAATAGTTTGGATAATTTTCATCATAAAAGACTGCCAATGTGGGTGCATCAGGATTAAAGAATGCTATACCTTTTTCAATCATACCCATATTTCCTCTTGAATTTACTGCTTCAAGTTTGAAATAGAAACTTTCGTCGGTAACATTTTGTACTGTCAAAAATCCTTCACCTTCGAATGACATACTTCCTTCCCAATTGCCAGTCCAACAAGCATTACTCTGTGCCTTATCAATGTAATTCTCATTAATATCAACTTTCACAACTACAACATCCCATTCATTTCCATAAATAGAGAAACCACAGATTGACCAACCCTCTGAGTAAAGTTGGTCTATACCTTGTTGAAAGTTTTCAAGACCTTCAAATGTATAAACATTGTAATCTTGTAGTTCTAAGCCAGGTACTTTCAGGTACATTAACAAGTATTTTTTAAATATTTCATGCCCCATAATACCAACTGGTATCCATTCTCTACTTTTATTTGAAAATTTTTCAAGTGATTTTCCAATATCAGCATATGAAGCTTCGGCTGCATCAAAAGCCCATTCTGTTATGGGTGAATCCTCATATTTAACAAACAGAACAATAATACTTTGAGTGTAGTATGTGAGATCTAAAGGTAAGTAACCATTTTTTGCCTCTTTCGTTATTGTCTCTTTTATGGTATTAAAGTCAAAAATTTCTACGATCTTCATACTTTGAATACTCTGATCTTCGACTTTTTCGTACATCGTTAGTACACCTTTTTTAACACCATCTCGTACTAATTCAATACCAACAGGTTCATATCCTGCTGCAAGCATTTCACCCATTTCCTTTTCCAAAGTTGGAATGCTTGTTGAATGAAATATAAGCTCCCATTCTGTTTGTGCGATTAGCGAACTGAATGTTGCTCCAATTAAGAGCATAGCTACTAGCATTTTTTTCATTATGACTCTCCTATTTTTATTCAATATACATCTAATTTCTATACCAAAATGCAAATTTAAGTCAATTATAATTCATAAAAAGTTCAAAATCCACAAAATTATTAACTAAATCTTTTATCAATTTGCTATTTGGTTTTTTTTAGTCCACACCACTGGTTGCTTTAACAGACAATGTGCGGAAATAGTTAGTGCGTAAAAATTCCGGATATATGGTACGAGTACCGTATTTATTTCCTGTACTTTCAGGTTGTCTAACGGACTTGTTATCTTGTCCATTTCTTTCTTCGTTATGTGAGTATATAGCTCAGTATTCTTCTATTTCATGCAAATTAACTGAACGAAAGTATCATAAGAATTGAGTGAATTGAAAATTATCAAGCATCGAGCTTGATATCTGCTTTTTCAAGATCTTTAATGACCTTTGAGTTAAAAACATCCTTAAAAATAGGGTTCTCGATATCATCAAGATTGTTAATGATCCCGTGAATTTTCTCACCGCTTTTCTTGATCTTTTCCAAAATGGAATTAATACTGTTCTTATCATCAAGATCGGACTTGTTTATCTTACTTTTCAAAATATCGGAATAACCGATTATTCCGTTCAAAGGTGAATTTATCTTATGGTTCTGCATGACCAGTAATGAATGGATAGCCTTAACCTGTTCTTCCATTATTTTCTTCTTTCTCAATGATCTAAGGTATTCTGATTTAGATTCAGCCTCTGCTCTCTGCTTGATCATATCTTTTTCTTTAACGAGCATCTGATTTAATTTTTCCTTCTGAACAGAGACGTACATATAATGTAATATTATTATTAATAGGGAATACAATGCAAAAAAGATCCAGAGTTGGTATTTATCTTCTGTAAATAATATCATCAGAGTTAGAATAATAAGAACAGCTAGAAATACAAGTGCATGTCTGATAATAGTTTTTTTAGTGAAAGAATCCATGAGATCAGTTTCCTAATTATTAATAGTATTGTAATATTTCGTTCTTAAATTCAGTGAATCTATTGTTAAATATTGCTTTTCTTGCCTCTTTTGTCAACCACAAATAAAAATAAATATTATGTATTGTGGCTAATTGGCCACCCAGTTTTTCGCCTGCGTTAAAAAGGTGCCTAACATAAGCCCTGGAATAATTACGACAGGTATAACATCCGCACTCTTTGTCGATAGGTTCAAAATCCTCTTTAATTTTTGCACCTTTAATTATGATCTTACCTCTTTTTGTAAAAACCGTACCGTTCCTTGCATTCCGAGTAGGCATAACGCAGTCGAACATATCAATGCCGGCTGAAATACATTCGAGAATATCCTTCGGTGTGCCTACACCCATTAAATATCTGGGTTTATTCTCAGGTAGAAAATCAGTACAGAAGTCACTTATCTCAGGAATAAATTCTGGAGGTTCACCTACTGAAACTCCTCCAATGGCATAACCTTCAAAATCAAGCTCTTCCAGATCCTCGCAACTCTTTTTTCTGAGATGCTTAAAAGTTGAACCCTGAACAATTGCGAACATAGTCTGATCATGTCCGTATAGAGGTTTTGTATTTTTAAAATGTTCAATAGATCTTTTTGCCCACCTTGTTGTTCTGTCTACAGCTTTTTCCGCATATTCTTCCGTGCATGGGTATGGAGCACATTCGTCCAGTACCATCATAATATCCGAACCGATCTGTCTTTGAACATCTATAACGAATTCCGGAGTGAAGAACCATTTGGAACCGTCAAGGTGTGACTGTATTTTAACACCTTCATCTGTTATCTTAGCTAATCCTGCAAGACTGAACACTTGAAATCCGCCACTGTCGGTTAATATGTTCTTATGGTAATTCATAAATTTATGCAATCCACCGGCTTTCTCCATCAGTTCCATTCCCGGTCTTAGATTGAGATGATAGGTGTTGCCGAGTATTATGTCAGCTCCTGACTCTTCAAGATCTCTGTTAGTCATTGCCTTAACATTCCCAAGAGTTCCTACAGGCATGAATACAGGTGTTTCAATAACACCATGATCGGTCTTTATTGTACCTGCTCTTGCTTTAGAGTTCTTACTCGTATATTCCAGTTTGAATTTCAATAATACCTCAGGTAAAAAAGTTATTTTTCAACACTGTTTTCAATTTCGGGAGAACCTGAAATTTCATCACCGTTTATCACTCTGCCTATATCATTGTACATCACTAACATCGTAAAAAATAGAAGTAATATCATTCCGACCTGTAAGATCCTGAATTTTATATTAGTCGGTATTTTTTTTCTCATTACAGCCTCTATAGACAGGAATACCAGATGACCTCCGTCCAGAATAGGAATTGGAAGAATATTTAAAAATCCAATATTTATACTTATAAAAGCTAAAAAATTCAGGAATGCCCAGAAACCTGCTCTGGCACTTTCACCTGTCATTTGTGCTATCATAACAGGACCGCCAAGATCTTTCATAGAAGCCTGTCCTGTTACAAGCATTTTTATAGAATAAACCCCAATGTCGAGCCAGTACCATGTTGTTTTAAAACCGATCCCCAAAGATTCAACTAGACCCGCGTCTCTGATGCTGTAATCAGGATAAATTCCCACCACACCAATTTTTTTAAGCTCATTATCCTCAAATGCATCTGTTGAGATAGTTTTTATATTCAGGTTTATCAGTGTGTCTGATCTTAATATTTTAAAATGTAATTCTTTATCAGGATTAGCGTGGACGATATTTGACAGATGGTCCCAGTCTTCAAGCTCAACCTCATCAATAGAAATAATTTTATCAAATGGCAGTACTCCGGATTTTTCAGCGGGAGAGTCTTCTGTAAAACCTTGAATTATTGTAGAATTCGGTTCGGCGATACCGTTAAAGAACGTTATTAAAGTGTAAATAAATACCGCAAGTATCATGTTCATCATAACACCAGCAGAAATAACAAAAGCTTTCTGAAAGAAATTTTTCGATTCAAATTCATCAGACTGAGGTTCTTTTGAAACATTTTTTTCGTCGAAACTTTCATCGACCATTCCGGATATCTTTACATACCCACCTAACGGGATCCATGCTAATCTGTATTCAGTATCTCCAATTTTCTTTTTGAAAATAGCTTTTCCAAAACCGAGAGAAAAAATTTCCACTCTTATACCGAATAATTTTGCTGCGAGAAAATGACCGCTCTCATGAATAAAAACAATTATTCCCAATAATATGATGAACGAAACTAATGTTAACATTAATTATCCTTTTGTACGTTAAATATCTTATCAGGATTTATGATCAAAGCAGGATCAAATGCTTTTTTTAATTTTTTCATAAAACCAATTTCATTTTTTGAATATTGCAAACTTAAAAAATTTTTCTTTGAAAGTCCAATTCCATGCTCACCTGTTATGCTGCCTCCAAGCTGTACAGTATTCTTGAAAATATCCTCTGCTGCAAATATTGTATTGTCAGTTTCACTTTTGTTGTTTCTGTCATAGAGTATGTTAATGTGAAGGTTACCATCTCCCGCATGCCCGTAAATCACTATTTTAAGACCATACTTGTTTTCAATGTTCCTTACAATTTCAACTATTCTTGGAAACTCACTTATCGGAATAGAAATATCCTCATTAAGTTTATTGGGGGAAATTCTTTTTATTGAGGAAGATATTGCTCTCCTCAGGCTCCATATATCCTCTGCTTCCAGAGAGGATTCAGCTTTTTTATACCCGAGAATATTCAATTTTTTAAATAGATTTTCCAGTTTGGAAGATCTGTCCAAAAGGTCTGTCAGAAGATTTGAATCAAGTTGAATTATTAAAACAGTATCAGTACCGGTCTTTAAATTTATATCTTTAAATTGAGTTACAGCTTTCAAAGAATTACTGTCAATAATTTCCATAACGGAAGGATCTATGTCAGTTTTTTTAATCTTGATCACTGTATTAACAGCATCCATAAAACTTTCATGATAAGTCAAAAAAGTGTCTTTCAGAATAGGTTCTTCCAGCAATTCCAGTGCTATCTCAGTTATTACACCTAAAGTTCCCTCTGAACCAACAAGCAAAGATGCTCCAGGCAAATACTTATTATTGTAAATCCCTGTAGAATAAAGGTAACCTTTACTGTCGACGAATTTTAAACCTTTGACATATCTTGATGTAACACCATACCTGACACAATGAAGTCCGCCTGCATTTTCAGCGACTGTCCCTCCAATGGTCGCAACTTTATTGCTCGAGGGGTCTGGAGGATAATATAACCCTAATTCTTTCACTTTATCCTGAAGATCAGAAACAACAACTCCCGGCTGGACATATGCAATTCGTTTTTTTTTATCTATCTTAAGTATCTGGTTCATTTTTTCAAAATTTAAAACGATGCCTCCTTTAATAGGAACTGCACCACCACTCATACCCGAACCTGCACCCCTTGGAATGACCGGTATGTCATTCTTGGCTGCAAAATTAACAGCAATGATAACTTCTTTCTGATTTGTCACGTTAATTATAATATCAGGATCACCGTTGAACTTGGTAGAATCGGTTCTGTAAACATATTTTTCTTCCTGTGAGTAGGAAATTATGTTCAGTGGTAAGAGGTCTTCTAATTTATCCCAGAAAGGCATTATTGTGATCCTTTTTAATTACAAGCGGAATATATGAAAAGTTATCACAAATTGATATTGGAAAATTGTTAAATTAAAGGAATTTGTTTTTCACTTGCTCAATTTTGTAATTTTACGTAGTTTTATTAAATGAAATATTTAAGGAATCATTATGATTGAAATATTTAAGAGTTCAGATACAGGTTTAATAAATATTGATACTTATGAGGACAATTCATGGGTAAATATTGTTCATCCTTCAAAAGAGGAGATCGATTCAATAATTAATAAGTTCGATATTCCCCGTGATTTTCTGACTGACCCCTTAGATATTGATGAAGTTGCACGTCTGGAGATAGATGATGATGATTTTATTCTTTTGACCAGGATACCTGTTCTGGATATTGACAGCGAGGGATCACATTATCAGACTATTCCTCTTGGAATAATAATACTCAAAGATAAACTTATGATAACAGTATGTTCAAGGGAGAATGATCTTATAAACGACTTTATTCAGCAGAGGATCAAGAACTTTGATACAACTGACAGAGGTAAATCTATTCTTCAGATATTTAACAGAACAAATCAGTTATATATCAGATATTTAAAGCAGCTGAGGCACAAGGCCGGAGAGATAGAGGAAGACATTCAGCGATCAATGAAAAATGAAGAACTTGTTGAGATCTTTAAGCTTGATAAATCCCTTATCCAGTTCGAAGCATCTTTAAAATCAAACAACAGAATGATCCAGAAACTTCAAAGAAGTAAGTTGTTCAAGATGGATGAGAGCAAAGAGGATATACTTGAAGATGTGATAATTGATATCAAACAGGCGATCGAGATGGCAGAAATTTACAGCACTATCTTGAACGAGATGATGAATTTCTTTTCATCACTGATCTCAAACAATCTTAACATTGTCATGAGATTTCTCACTGCAGTTACGATCATTATAGCTATTCCAACACTGGTCGCAAGTCTTTACGGTATGAACGTTGTTCTTCCGTTCCAGCAATCACCTCATGCTTTTGTAATTACCCTGATAATTTCAGCTGTGGCTGCGATCATGGGTATCGTTCTTTTTGTTTACAGAAAATGGATCTGAATCAATAGATAATGTATAATTTAAAACCAATATTTTAATAAGATGCAGATATAGCATCTTTTTTTTATTCGTTCTACACTGGGTTATTACATTTTATTCCACGATTTAAACACTTCATCGGTTAGATATTTGAAGATATATGATATTTTAGCATATTACAGTTGTAATTCGAAACTGATAAAATAGGAGAATAAAATGAAAGGTTTAAGATTAAAAAAAATTATTGAGAAATTTGAAAACAAAAAGATCTCACAGCAGGAATTGAAAGAAGTGATGGGTACTGAAGTAAAATTTGAAATGAGAAGATCGATCTTTAAAAATAAGACCCCGTATATCCACTTCTTCTAAAGATGTAAAATAATTACTCCTCAACACACACACACAAAGAAGAAGGGTGGTTTGCGCAGAAAGCAGACCACCCTTTTTCTTTTTTGGATTAAATTTTTAACTTCTTCGTCATTTATTCATTTAGTTTCAAAATTATATATTTTAGAATTAATTGAAAGGCTATACTACATTTCAGTTACATCCTGATCGATCTTCAGTTTGTCAATATATAACAATGTACCTGAAGTGATCAGAATAGGCCAGACTATAACATTTACCAGAGGTATAAGGAAGATCAGGAACATCAATCCTCCGTATCCAAGCCATATCCCGGGTCTTTTAAAAAGCATGACCTTCCGGTGTTTCAGATCAAGAAGATCTCTTTCCATAGGATAATCCAGGAAATCAAAAGTTAATGTGTACATTAAAATAAGAGAAGATATTATCGTGTAACCTATACTTCCGATAAAAGGTATCAGTAGTAATGGTAATGGAATTATCAACAGAATGATAAAAAATACTAATTTTCTCAATTCATATAAAATATCATGCCAGATTTGTCCAAAAAATGATAGTGGACTCTTGAATTTTTTACCAGTGTAAACTTCTTCAACTTTCTCTGAGAGTAAGGTATTGAAAGGAGCATTGATAACCTGAGAGAGTATCATTATAATGAATAAAGACAGTACTACTACAATAAGAAAGAATGGTAACACCAGAATGTAATAAAAAGTTTTCAGCCACCATGCTGCACTTTCCGTTATCCAGCTTCCGAGCATAGAATCATACCAGTCCATTCCATTGGAGAATATGAAAAAGAAAGCAATTATAAGTAATATCGTAGCTATGATTATTTGAAAAACAGCGTATTTTAATAATTTCTTATTACTGAGAAGAAATGAAGCTCCTTTGAGAAAATAAATAAAACTCAGTGAATCTTTTACAGCTGATATCATGTTTACCTCAATTTAATTGCTTATACCATATTTTATGTTCAAAGTTTGAATTTGGCAAGGAATATTTTACGTATAAGGTATAAGACCTTAGGGAACTCAGGAATGCGTTCCTAATACGGACATAGAGGAATAATATATTATTTGTGAAAAGTATTTAAAAGTTTTAGATTTAGACTTTAAGCATGATTAGGATAGTTATGACAAAAATACCGCATATTTCTTTATTGACGATTCTATTACATTTTTTTTTCGTCAATGGACAGTCTTTAATTGAAAGGAAAAATACCTGGAAGTCTTTTTTGCAACCTATAGGACAGATATTTGCTCTGAACTGTGGGATTGCTGCCACTAACAGGTATATCCGTAATGCTGATTATGCCAAGATAAGTTTCAGTACTATTGAAACAAATTTGAAAAGTCCATGGGTATGGGATGATGATAATTTTGCTGTTAATCAGATCGGTCATCCGTATCAGGGAAGTTTGTATTATTCTATAGCGAGTCACTATGGTCATAATTATTTTGAAAGTCTGGCATTCACAGCATTCGGAAGTATGCAATGGGAATATTTTATGGAGACAGAAAGACCGGCGATAAATGACCTGGTAACTACCAGTCTTGGTGGAGCTATGCTCGGAGAGATTACTGAAAGATTGTCAAATAATATTCTGGATAATTCTTCGGATGGAATACTGAGATTTACAAGAGAGACCGGAGCATTTATCATCAACCCGATGAAAGCAGTGAACCGGATGATGGACGGAAGCATGTTCGTTGTAAGTTCTAAAGAAGAGAGCAATAAAAAGAAAGTCAAATTCGAAATATCTGCTGAGAAAAAAATAATTTCTTTTTTAAATTCAAAGGGAATGGATGAAGCTAAAGCGGATTCGACAACAACTGTACCGTTCGCGAACTATAATTTTCAAATGGTTTACGGTGACCCATTCACTTCTAGAAAACCTTTCGATAATTTTACATTGAATTTTGGATTTTCATTTAAAAAGGATATTATTGGAAATGTAATGTCCAGGGGATTGATCTGGAGAAAGAAAATTCGTTCAGAAAAGTATGTTCATAGTGCTTTGGGTTTAGTTCAAAATTTTGATTATATTACAAGTCAGACATATAAAATTGCCGCAAGCAGTTTAGGGCTCGAATTGATGGCTGAAAGGATATTTTTTACGGATTGGCATTTTTTGCACAATCATCAGGCAGGACTTATCGTTTTAGGTGGAGCAAGCACAGAATATTTTCTAGAAGTGGAAAGAGATTATAATTTTGGTCCGGGTGCTGTCGTAAAAATGAACTTTGTTTTCTATAAAGATGATTTCGCTAAGTTATCAATTAACATTGACAGGTTCTGGCTCAGGACATTATCAGGAGCAGAAGGTGTTGAGTCGGTAGGTGTAGGTAGATTTGAGATACAGAAGAATATCTATAAAGGTATAGGTCTTGCAGCTTCGTATGTGTTTTACGATAGGGAAGGTATATATTTATCATTTCCCGATGTTGAGGTATTTAATCATGAGATCAGAGGAATGTTGACCTACAACTGGTATTAATAAGTTGACAAAGAGAAATTGGAAGAAATGGGTTTTACTTCTGAATAGAAGCGCTTAAAAAAGGAAAACATGAAAAAAGGGTGAAAATTATTTCACCCTTTACAGTCGGAAGTCTATATCTCGAAATCAATGTGGTTCTTATTGTATATTCTCAGATTCAGGTAGTCCGTATTCCTCAACCATTTTTATATCCATCTCTTCAAGAGCGTCAAGTATAGGATTGTATATCTCAGGGATAACAGGAATATGAACACCCTTTACATGTATCTCACCTTCAAGGATCATTTTAACTCCAACCGCAGCAGGTAGTGCAACGGTTCTGGCAATAGAAGTATTTTCACCTACAATACCGAAATCAAGCATTCTTGATTTAATAACTTCTTTTGTTCCGTCAGCATAAGATGCAAGGAAAGTATGCTGCATAACCACCATGTCCCTCTCATCACCGTGAACCATCATCTTATCTATCATAAGGTCAGAAACAACTTCAAATGGAGAGTCTTCCGTTCTTCCAATAGATTCATTACTGAAAAGACCAAGCCACTCCAAAGCATCCAAGATCTGATTATTAGGTTTAATATTCAAATGTTCTGCAACTTTTGAACGAATATTTTCAGAATCAGGAGACCCTATCAGTGAAGCGATCATATCAGCATAACTTTTATTTTCAAGGTTTATCTTATCATAACTTAAAAGATCACATGCTTTCATAGCATCAATATTCTCACACCATCTGCTGTATCTAAATGTTCCTCTATAAATAGTTTGTGTTTCAGGAATACCGTAAAGTTTTATATAAGGAACAGAATCCCTGTTAGGGTAAACTTCAAGTGCTCCCAAAGTCGGGAAATCTATTGAAATAGGATTTTTAAACAGATCTTTTGTCGGAATATATTTCTCCTTTCCGTGATGAAGTATATTTCCATCGTTATTCCCTGCCATTACAACACCTTTTGGTGCCCATGTAAAATTATAATGGAACGGGTTATTTAATACTTCAGGAGCGACTAAAGCACCACAGAATGAATAGAATTCCTCAACATTTCCACCTTTATCATGGATGTTGTGGATAATTCTCATTGCAGACATATGATCAATACCAGGATCAAGACCCAGTTCATTCAAAATTATAATACCTGCTTCTTTCGCCTGAGTATCAAGGTCGAACATCTCCGGTTTCACGTAGGAAGTTGTTACCATGTTTTTTTTATGCCTGATACAAAGTTTTGCAACTTCAACGTGAAAAGCATAAGGTAAAAGACTTACAGTAAGATCATGTTGCGAGATCAGATCGTTCAAAAGCTCTTTGTCTTTATTGAAGTCAAGAAAGACACTTTTGCCCAGAGGATCATCCTTGATCACTTTTTCACTGTTCTCAGGAGTGTTTGAGGCTGCGGTTATCTGAATATTATTACTTAGAAGATATTCAAACATTGGTTTTGATACCATTCCGGCACCAAGTATCAGTACTTTTTTCATAGTACACGCTCTTTGATTAATTATTTATTGATAAATTTTTTCATATACTCAAAATCCGGTGTGAAATTTCCTTTGTGAAGTATCATAGCTCTCTTGATCGGTCCCGGGATCTCAAGTTCATCAAAAGGAACATTATAATCAGCTTTAGCTATCTCAGGTATGAACGGAAGCAATGCATGACTGAAGAACTCTGATGATTCTCTCGGTAATTCGCTAGGAAGAATATCCACTGTCATCATTTGTATCCCTTCACCGGTATGACCGTCTTTTATCGTCCTGCTGTCAGTATCATAAACAAAGATAGGGTTTTCAACCAGAGCACCCTTTTCAGTACATTCAATAGAACCGTTAACATCGCAGGTAATATCACCGATGACCTTAAGTTTATGATCCTTATTGTAGTTCTTTTCCAGATAATCCTTTGTAACTATCATCGGATAATCTGCTGTCCAGTACATACAGTTCATCAGTACTGTCATCTTAGGAATATATTGCTCAAAGTCGCTTTCGTATTCAGAAGGGTTGTGATAATAATGCTGTAAATCAAAAGCTTTTCCGTCTTTATGAACTGACAAATGTTCTTCTTTGAATACGACTTTATACAGAAGGTTTTGTGGAAGATCAGTTTTACTTTCCAGTTCAAGAAGCTCAGCCGGAGTAATTTCTTTCACAGGAAGAAGATCGTATATCTCCTGGGCACCTATGGAAACATTTCCATAACCGGTGAACCCAGTTACGAAAGGGGAAAGTTCTTTAGGCAGACCGTTCTTTCTGATGTCTTCACCGATCTCTCTCACGACCGCTTTTGCCTCATCCAAAGAATTATAGGTGTAACATTGATTTAATCTTGTAAAAGGATTGTCAATTCCCAGATGTTTCAGTCTTAAACCCAAGGCCCAGATAGAATCGATCATACCAGCAAGACCTGCAAATTTACCGAAGAATATTAATCTTTTCCCGTTTTCATCAGTGATCTTTTCATAATCTATCAGATTAACTTTTTTTTCGATCATTTTTTTCAGGATACCCATGTTGTATGACTGTCCCTTAATTGTGTGTGAAAAGAAAATATAGGTTTTCTCGTTCTCAAACCATTTTTCCACAATCTCTTTGACACCTATGATAACTTCACAATCTCTGAAATCTCCTGTCAGTTGAGCTCCTGCCTGAAGATACTCTTCATCCTTAAATATCCTTTTTTCAGAAGGTTCCACATTAAATTCTATGCCAAATTGTTCTTTTAATTGTTTTACATGATCAGGAATAAGAGGAACTCTTCTCTCTGCTGTGAATCTATCTTCATATCTAATACCTATCTTTTTCATATGATCTCCTAAATTACAATTGATGAAGGTTGAAAATTATTATTGCTATAAATCAATGTCAAGTTAATTTATTAAGAGCAAATTATAAAAAAAGCCGGAGAACCGGCCTTTAAATTTTTAGATCCTCCAGCTTATCCAGTAGTTTCATACACTGAAGAAGTTGCATCATTTGAAAGATATCAAGAAGTGAGGGGTTAACATTTATGCAGTAGTAGCTGTTCTTTGGACTGCAAAATGTTGAAACAAGAAAAGCAAGTACTGAAGAATCTGCCTGATCAACTGACTTAAAATCAAATACGTAAACCTCGGAATTGTGCTTCGCGATCTCGATATCACATTCAAGTATAAAATTTTTACCATCTTCTCCCAAAAGATCTTTTGAAGGGATCAATACAGTATATTTTTTTTCGTTTAAAATTTTCATTGTTTACAAAAGCCTGTTTAAAACTTCGTTATATTTTTTTGAAGTTGTTTCTGTGACCTCATCAGGAAGCTCAGGTGCAGGAGCGGACTTGTTCCATTTTCCTTCGTCAACCAATCCCTGTAGGTAATCTCTGAGATACTGCTTGTCAAAACTTTTCTGATTTTTTCCTTCTGCATATTCATCAGCAGGCCAAAATCTTGAAGAATCAGGTGTTAACACTTCATCTATAAGTATAAGCTCACCGTTAAGAAGACCGAATTCGAATTTTGTGTCAGCTATTATTATACCTTTGGTTGCAGCATATTCATTACCGGCTTTATATAGCTCCAGACTGACATTTTTAACTTTCTCAGCGAGTTCAGGATCAATTATCTCCTTCATTTTTTCAAATGAAATATTTTCATCGTGAAATCCCTGCTCAGCTTTAGTTGACGGAGTAAAAATAGGTTCGGGTAATTTTGATGAATTTACAAGTCCTTCCGGCAGACTGATTCCACATACTGTTCCATACTTTTCATATTCTTTCAGTCCAGAACCGGCCAGATAACCTCTAACGATAGCCTCTATAGGTAAAGGCTGACATTTATGAACGACTATAGATCTTCCTTCAATAACGTTTTCAAATGGTTTTAATTCCGGAAAATCATTAACAGGGTCTGTGGAAATTATATGGTTCTTAATGATACTTTCAAATTTTTTGAACCAGAAATTTGCAATTTTAGTTAAAACTTTTCCCTTTTCAGGAATTCCCTGACCCATTATAACGTCAAAAGCGCTTATTCTGTCAGATGTTACGATCAATAACTTATCATTCTGAAATGAATATATTTCACGTACTTTGCCTTTATTAAAAAGTTCAAGTTCTTTAATGTTAGCTTCATGAACCACTTTTGCCATAATTTTCTCCTTTAGTTTTCTTTGTTCTATTCTTTTAGAAAAAGAAATATAAAGTATAAGGGCAACCAAATCAATAGAACAATTATTTTTTAACTACTGATGGACAATTAAAAGATTAAAACGTAAATTATATTAACTCAACTAATGTGGGAATGAAATGAAAGGTCACCTTAAAAGAAATTGGTTTTTATTTCTTGTGCTGCTGATAGAAGGCGGATCATTAATGGCCGTTGAATTATTAGGGGCTAAATTGCTCGCACCGTTTTATGGAAATTCGTTGTATGTGTGGACTGCTGTTTTTGCGACAACAGTTTTCAGTCTGACTCTGGGTTATTTTTTTGGCGGAATACTTTCTGAAAAAATTCCTTCGATAAAATTATTGTTCATCATCATATCTATTTCAGCATTTTTGACCTTTATGCTGCCCCATACAGCAAAAACTCTTATACAAATTACTAGAGAGATGAATTTACATTCAGGTATATTGATCACAAGTTTCTTTTTAATAACTCCACCACTTATTTGTTTCGGAATAGTTGGTCCTCTGGTCGTTGCTCTCTTGTCCGTTGACATAAAAACTCTGGGTAAAACAGCAGGTTTAGTTTACTTCACTTCCACAATCGGTGGTATAGTTTCAACATTCTTATTCGGATTTTTCATGATCCCTATTGTCGATATGAAGATGAGTGCTTATTACACATCTTTTGCACTGTTGGCACTACCATTGATATCGTTGGTAGAATATTTTTCAAAGAAATCCCTATCCGGTCCAAAAGCTGAGCAACCGGTCAAGACTGATCCATCAGTTCCTGTTGAAACACAGGAGAATGATCTTAATGATCCTTTTGACAGGACATTAGGTAAAAGCTGGTATTTGTTTGCTTTTATTGAAGGGGCTGTTGTTATGGCAATCGAAATGCTTGTTGTAGGTATGATCTCACCTTATTTCGGTTCAGGGCTTTATGTATGGGGAAGTGTTATCGGGATCACATTCATAGGATTGGCAATAGCATATTACGGAGGTGGATATCTGGGGGATAAATACCCGAGAATGAATACTCTTTATATGATCACTTTAGTTTCATCTGTTTTTATAATGATACTTCCAAAAACAGCGGAAATACTAATATCATTATTCGTTAATGCACCACCCGTTATGTCGGTTATCATTATGTCCAGTATTCTGCTGATAATACCTTTGGGATTGATCGGAATGACCCCGACTTTATTGATCAGGATACATTCAAAGAATATAAAAGTATCCGGTAAAACTACCGGGAATGTATTTACGATATCTTCGGTCGGTGGTATTTTCAGTATCATTTTAACAGGATACTGGATAATACCAAACTTCGGTATATCATCACCTACATTTGTGATCGGAATTATAGCAGGTACGATACCATTTATTCTTCTGGTAATACAAAAAAAGCATATTTCAGCTATATTCATAATTGCTTTTTTCTTTGGAATTTCATTTCTGAAAAATAATACTATGCGAAGCAAGGATATTGATGTTCGTCATTATTCTGAAGGTCTTCTCGGACAAATACTTGTTGCTGATATTACAAAAAGGTCTACTGACGTAAGGATAAGACCGGTAAAGTATAGAGTTCTTTTTGTGAATAGAATGGGTCAGACATTTATAAATTTGAAAAATGGCAGATCCAGGTGGGATTACACAGAATTTATAGCCTCAGCAGCTGGAATTCTTCCTGAAAGATCAAATGTTCTGTTACTGGGTTTGGGGGGAGGTACTATTGCGAATATGCTAGAGAACCAATTTCAGCATAAAGTTGATGCTGTCGAACTAGATGAACGTATGCTGGAGATCGCAAAAGATTACTTCGATCTGTCAGACAAAGTAAACACAGTTGTTGATGATGCCAGACATTATATTGAAACCACTGATAAAAAATATGACCTTATTATTTTTGATCTTTTCAAAGGTGAAACTCCTCCGGCACATGTACTGAGCAGTGAATGCTTCATCAAAACAGGTTCTTTACTTAATAAGGGTGGTTTCATCATGATAAATTTCAACGGATTTGTCAGTGGTGAAAATGGTTTGCCATGCAGATCTTTGTATAAAACATTAGTTGAATCGGGATTTCAAACGAAAACATTATTCACAGCCGGAACTGAACAGCAGCGGAACAGCCTTTTCATTGCTTCAGCGAATGATATATTTGATAAATTTTCAAATAGCTCGGTTAATTATCAGGGCAGAGAGAAATTGTTCATAAACGAATATTTCAATATGGATTCCGTGTTAACTGGTAATGAGATAGTTTTCAAAGATAATAAGCCGTGTATTGATAAATTAAACATTAACGCAGCAAGGCTCTGGAGAAATGATTATAATGAAGCTTTTACAAATTCTTTCATGAGTAAAGGTATCCCGATATTCAAGTAAAAGACATTTTAAGGTCAAAATTCTAATTCACGTAACTTAATTAAATTGGGAAAAGTTATGAATAAAACCAATGTTAAAGCCTGTATGATCGATATTTCAAGGTTCAGAGTACCGACAGTGTCCAGAATGAAAAGGATGGTCAAAAATCTTTCTGAGATCGGATATGATACGATATTCTTTAACATAGAGCATGTATTTAAGATGCCGAAGCACCCGAAGATCGGTTGTGATGCTGACGGATATACGGCTGAAGAATTTAAAGATATTGATATTTATGCCGGGAAAAATAACATAGAGATAATTCCGCTGATTCAGTCTTTCGGTCATATGTTCCACATATTGAAGCATCATGAATATAACAATATTTGTGAGTCGGAAAAAAAATGGTCTGTCAGCATCAGCAGTGATACTTACGAACTTATAACAGACATGTATAGAGCTGCTTCAGAAGCTTTCTCGTCCGGATACATACATATTGGCGGAGATGAGGTATATGATATGGCTACCGGTAAGAGTAAGTATCTTATTGACCAGGGAAAAACCAGGGATGAAATATTCCTTGAGCATATCCTGAAATTGAAGGATATAGCCGGAATTTTTAATAGAGATATCATACTGTGGGGTGATATGGTTGAAAATAATCCCGAAGTAATGGAAAAGCTTGGTAAAAATGCTGTATTATGCTACTGGAACTATGGTTTTGCAGAAATGCCTGAAACATATATGGAACTTGGAGCAAACACACTTGTATGTCCAGGGACAAATACATGGAAAAGTTTTTTCCCGAGATATGATTTTGCAATAAAGAATTTTCAACTGATGAAAGAAAGGGCTGACCTTATTTCAGCAAGGGGTTTTATGGTAACTGACTGGGGAGATGCAGGGCATATCCATCCGGCTACATTTACTGAAGACCTATTTGAAATTGCATTCAATATCTTCAAAAATAAAAATCAAAGTAAAATGTATGACCAGGACAAGCTGTCTGAAATAATCAACCTTATGGATGAGATACATTTCGGGGATTATTTAAATGCTGAGAACGTGAACGGTCACTCAGAATATGTTACAAAGCATATGTTCCATGAATATGTTTTCAAAGGCAAGGGATTTGCATCTCAGTCAGCTGATCAACTGACCAAAATTATTGACAAAATAGAAGACCTGAGAGCAATTTCTGACAGCATTGATTATAAATCAGAATTTGAAACGGACATTAAGCTATTTGTTGAACAAACATTTGTGCTCCAGAAAAAAGTTGAACTGCACATGATGTACAGGAATAATGAATCTTGCCTGAAATTAAACAGTAAAGCTGAAGAATTGATCTTTTCATTGAGAAAATGGTTCGCTGCCTTTATGAAAATGTGGTTGAAGGATTACCAGCCTATGGGTCTGTATTTTCATATTCATTTTATGAAAAAAATTGAAAAGGACATAATAAACGAATTGAAGGATTCTTTAAGCGTAGGATTTGAACTCATTTCCGGAGAAACGATCTATGATGATCCTGAATATCTGAACCTGTTCAGTGTTGGTAACAGCGATGCATTGATAAAATTGTGGGAAGAATACCGGTTGTAAAAGCATGAATGTCCAATATCCAGATGATAATTAAAACTGATGTAGGAGACGTCTAATAATTGTCCCCTCTTTTAAAAAAAGATGCTGAAATAAATTCAGCATGACCAACAAACAGAAAAAGGGTCTTAATGTATGATAGAGAAGAATGATGAATATTTTATGAGAAAAGCTTTTATACTGGCTTTGGAGGCTTTTGAAAAGGGTGAAGTACCCATCGGAGCGGTCATAGTTAAAGAGGGTAAAATAATTGCAGAAGGATATAATCAGGTGGAAATGCTCAGAGATGCAACAGCCCATGCTGAAATGATCGCGATCACCTCAGCTGAGAACCATGAAGACAACTGGAGACTGCTGGATTGTACTCTGTATGTAACAGTAGAACCCTGTATGATGTGCACCGGGGGTATTTTATTGAGCAGGATAAGCAGGATAGTATATGGAGTGTCAGATCCCAGAATGGGATTTCTAAAAACAAAGTATGACGGGGTCAAAGAACTGAATCTGTATAAAAAAGTCGAAGTGGTAAGCAGTGTAATGGAACATGAAATTCGTGAACTTATGCAGGAATTTTTTAAAAATATCAGGACAAAAAAAGAATGACAGGATAGGTTAATAAAATCAATTTATTCCTTTACTTTCCCGATAATATTCACTATTTTCATTTGAGTAAGAACGGAACCACTATGTAAGGACTTAAATTGAAAAAGATCACGTACAATTATAAGTTCGAAGACGGCAGAGAGAAGTTATTCGAATTTGAATGGGATAAAGATAGTTTTGAATTAAATTGTATCAAGCCTGAAAAATTACCACACTGGACACTATTAAATTTTCACCAATGTCCGAACTGTCCTTCAAGCGTTCATGAAGATACGCACTGTCCTATGGCGGTCTCACTGGTAAATCTGGTTAAGTATTTTGACGGGATGAAATCATTTGAAAATGTATTCGTTGAAGTCTCTCTTGATCAAAAAGTAATTTCCAAACATACAAGTGTACAAAAAGCGGTCGGGTCCATGATGGGATTGGTATCTGCTGTTTCAGGATGTCCTATTAGCGCATATTTTAAGCCTATGGCATTTTTTCATCTTCCTTTTTCCGACAGAGATTCAACAATATACAGAGCTACATCAATGTACTTCTTAGCTCAATACTTCAAGAGTAAGAAGACAGGTGAATTCGATGCAGATCTAAAAGGTCTGAAAAAAATATACAAAGATGTCGGTATTATGAACAGTTCGATCGCCAACAGGCTGAGAGATGCATCTAAGACCGATTCAACAGTTAATGCGATAATAGGTCTGGATATTTACGCAAAAACAGTTCCGTTATATATTGATAAATTGCTAAAATCACTTGAAGTACTTTTTGATGCCTATTTAAATTGAAATATTGAATTAAACAACAAATAAAATTATTTACCTGTTGACTTGCGTGGTAAAATACACTATATTATTATTGTCGGGCTAGTCGATAAATGAAGATGAAAATTTGAATTAAGGAGGTAAGCATATAAGGATGAAAAACGAAAAGTTTGATTTTATAGCTTCGATGGTTCAACGATTGAAGTTTTTTAAGAAAGAGATTAAAGCAAAATTACATTAACTACTAATACGGAAAGTTGTATTGCAATTTACGTAAAAGTGAGGTGGCAAAAATGAAAAAAGGATTTACATTAATAGAGGTCATAGTGACTGTTGCGATCCTGATGATGGGAGTTGCTCCGATGATGTATAGTTTTGTGGTATGCAAACAAATAACGAACGAAGCTACACACAAGATCAATGCAACACAAATAATCAATTTATGGTTCGAAGGAGTACAGAGAAGGTTGAATTTAGCTGATGTAGAAGAACTTATCGGTAGTGCAGAAGTCAGTGCTGAAGGGTTTGCCCCAATTGCGGAACAAAGACTGATCAGAAAAAGGATAATGCATAATTACTGGCTTGAATTCGATCTTTCAACTGTGGTAACACCAGATCCCGCATCAGATCTTGTGGTCGTTGTAGCAAGAGTAAGTTGGGATGAAGTGTACGTACCCGATGACTCTGACAGATCGCTGTACATGGTAATGTTCACAAATGAACCGTTATAAAGGGAGGGAATTATGAAAAATAAAGGTTTTACGCTTTTAGAGGTACTTATCACTTCTTTGGTAATCGGTTTTATGTTCGCAGGGATAATGTATTTTATAGCTAATTCCAACAAAGTACTGGATGCCTCTGTAAAGCAGTCTTTCGCTTATGCGAATTCGATAAGGATACTGAATATGCTCGCAAGGGACATTAGAGAAGGTGCAGTTATCGAAACTGTGCCCCCGGGACTAACTTATCCTAGTTATAATTTCAAGATAAAATATCCGGATCGAACTACCGAACACATTTGGGGAATCAAATACATACCTCAGGATAACGGTAAGTATGTATACAGAATTATGCGTGATGGACAAGTAATTCCGTTCATTGGTGATATATCTGAAGTGTACAATTACAATATCGTTAGGGTGCTACCCAATAATGAAGGCAAATACTTCAGTGCTGATATCAGCTTTCAAATATATACTAACGAAGGTGGATCATATGCACTTGAAGAAATTAAAACGAAATCTTACTGCAGGCATGATTGGACAGGCTATTTTGATCCTCAGGAAGTAATACAATAACAATAAATTAAATTTTCCTCAGGGAGGCGAATTATGAAAAAGATAAATAAAAAGGGTGTGGGTATTTTGATGGCTGTCATAATAGTGACAGTTCTGTTGATGATGTCATCAGGATTTTTTATTGTCACCAACTATATGACATCCACTTCTCAGAAAGAACTTGAGAAGGTAAGATTGTACTGGGCTTGTGAGAGTGGCTCAAATTACTCAGTTAACTGGTGGTCGGCACAGGATGATGCAACAAGGATCAACTGGCCGTATTACTTCGACCCGAAAGAAAATAAATCTTATACCTACAGTGACTACACCGGAGGGACAGGTCTGTTCGTAGAAGTACTTGAAGGTAACGGTGGAGATCTGGTAATTTATTCCGGTGGTACAGGTGGCGGCAACAGTGGTGGTGGTAACAGTGGTGGCGGTGATATAATACCTGGACCGGACCCGGGTGATGAAATAATTGCTGATTACGATTGGGATGCCGGCACTGACCAGGAAAGTAATGATCCAAATGCATGGATGGAACAGGTTCCTCAGGAGTATCATGACAACAACGGATACATAGCTCAGATGACCGAAGAATCCAGGCTTGGAAACTTGCCTAAGGTATGTGACGGTCTTACAGTAAATAATGAACTCTATCTTCATCCTTCATCTGAGAGGATAGTACTGCAATACCCTAACAGTCAGGACACTTATACTCTTTACCTTCTAAGATACAAAGGTGAAAGAGTAGATGAGTCAGGCAGTGCAGTGTGGGTAATGGATACATGGGCTGTAGATGATAAAACAGGTGATTCTTACAGAATATTAATGTCAAAACTTTTTAACTTTGACCCTGTAGCTCCGCCAATTCTTCAATTTAATGAGGGTATCGTAAACTCAATGTGGTCAGCAGGATTTAACGGAAGAAAGGGAGTCTATAAAGATTATGACTACAGATTCGGTCACAGTTATTTTGCATCTACTGTAAGATTTGACTATAAAACTCAGTCAGGACAGGGACCGACCGGACCTACTTTCTGGGGTAGAATAGTCAGTGCCGGTACTGATGCTTCCCTTTATGGTGGTTCTGTAGGAAACCCTTCTGTCTTCACACCTGGTTCGTATGCTTTTGACACCGGTCTATATGCTGAAGGTATATTCAAAACTGAAGCTGATGCTGCAGCGGCTGTTAATTCATCCGTTCTGGGCGGTTGGGAGCATGTTGATGCTATGAATTCAGATGATTTTGCATGGTCATGGCAGGCAGTAGAAGAAACAGCCACCCTGACACCATCATCTGCAATTTATATGTTGTCTGAAGCGAATTATCCTGCAGGATCAGAGATCACAGTTGAATTGAGAACTGAAGATGACGCAAATGGTCAAACAATAACATACGCTTACGTATCTGCAGGTAACACATTAGTCGAAAAGATCCAGGTCGGTGACGGTATGGTCGAGGCTATCGCAGTTCCTACTCAATACGGTGATGTTTCAATTTTCGGTGTGTCCAGTGACTACTTTACCCTAATCACGGAAGAAGATGTGGTAAGGGTCATTGATGATCTGTATCTGGCAGAATTGCAGGATCTCAGAGATCTTTATGAGCAATATTCTGCAGAGCAACTTGCGGATCCAACAATGGAAATGCTTGCTAAACTTTATGAGGCAATGTATGACATATATCCTGACAGCCAGATTAGTGTATTTTCAGGATTGAACCTGACTGAAACTACGGTTGAAGATTATGTGGGTGCCGCAGGCGGAAGAGACAATCAGCTTGATTTTACAGACATCAGAGGTTTTGCGTTCACAACAGTTGGTTATTACTTGGGTGAAGGTGATGTTGCTGTAAGCTCTGGTAATACCGATATGTCATTTTATAATATTGGAAGTCTTATCATAAATTCACAGGGTGAGACCACAGGTTCAAACTCAGTCGATAACGGAAGTAGTGAAGTTGGATTCTGTTTCATTCAGGATAAAAGATTCTATGATGAAGATTTTCATGCAGGTATTGGATGGGGACCCGGACCATCTTCTGACGGACCTCCTGTAAGCGGTTTGAACCGTGACTATAGATGGACCGGAGGTTATATTGGTAAAGGTATTGCTAACGATCAGGATTTCTACAGCCTGATGAGATAGGAATTGATACATGAGATAAAAGCGGCTTAATGGCCGCTTTTTTTATTTTTATATAATTGACAATCATACTTAATTTAAGTAATTTGTAAGAAAATATATCAAAAAATCGGAGAATATAAAATGAAGATCCCGAAGAATACTTTTCTGCTAATGCTGTTAATAAATATTGGATTATTCGCTTTCGCGGGTGGAAACGGGTCCAGTGGAGATCCTTATCAGGTAAGTAATCCTGCTGAGCTTGATTCAGTCAGGCATTATCTGAGTTCTTACTTTATACAGACCAGGGACATTGATCTTGGATCAGCACCCTGGAATCTGGGTGCGGGATGGTTGCCGATCGGTGATACCGGAACACCTTTCACAGGAAGCTATAACGGTAATAATTATACGATATCAAATTTATTCATTGACAGGTCAACAGACTTGGTAGGACTATTCGGTTATTTAGTTGGAGGATCTGTCCATGGTCTGAATTTAACTAATTTTGATATTCATGGGGGTACGTTTACAGGAGGATTAGCAGGATATAGCTTTAACAATTCCAGCATAACCAATTGTACTGCGGAAGGAGATGCAGGTGGAGTATCTGAAATTGGCGGTATAGCAGGTTATATCGAGTTGTCAATTATATCAAATTGTACCTTCACCGGATCAACATCAGCGAGTTATCAATCTGTTGGGGGTTTGGTTGGCACATCTGAAACTTCACAGATAATTAATTGCAGCTCAAATTCGAATGTTGTTTCGTCGGGAGATTATGCAGGAGGTTTAATAGGTTTTAATATCGACACCAGCTCTGTTTCGCTAAGTGATTTTACCGGTACAGTATCAGGAGTTTATTATGTAGGAGGACTCATTGGTTATAGTTCAAATACAACCATAAATGAGTGTAACGCGAATAGTAATATTGACGGATCACGTCGTTCAAGTGTTCTTATCGGTGGATCACAAAATGATTCAATATCTAACTGCTATTCTTCAGGCATCATTAACGGTGACGAGTGTGGAGGTATAGTTGGTGAAGCAATAGGATCTACTGTGACAAACTGTAAAACTGATGTAACCATTAACGGCAAAGGTTGGGGTTTGAGTGGAGGTTTAATTGGAAGATGTGATGCCAGTGTAGTCTCTAATTGCTTTTCTTCCGGATCAGTTTATGATGACTGGGTTGTCGGCGGACTGATAGGATCTGCACACAATCAATCAACAATAAGCAATTCATACTCAAATGCTGAAGTAAGTTGTAGTATATGGTCTGTGGGCGGTTTTATAGGTGAAAGTTATGATTCTGATATTAACAATTGTTATTCAATCGGAGCAGTTAACGGACCGGATTATTATGGTGGATTCTGCGGATACCTAGAAAATTCCACTTTTACCAGTTGCTACTGGGATAAGCAGACGAGTGGTCAGACCACTTCAGATGGAGGAACTGGTAAAACTACTGTTGAGATGAAACAGCAGGCAACATATTCGGGATGGGATTTTGTAACAACTCCGATCTGGAAAAACGTTGAGACACTTCTATATCCTTATCTGGCTTGGCAGCCTAATTCAACAATATCTTTTGTTATCGATCCTGTTGAAGCAGGAACTATCAACGGTATTGACGGTGATTATCCTGTTGGATATGGGATAGATCTTTTAGTTCAACTTAACGAAGATTATGACCTTCTCAACTGGTCAGATAATACCAAAGCAATATTGTCGACAGATACTGCATTTACATACGTTGTAACCGATATAAGTACAGAAATTACAGCTAACTGCATGTATAATCCTTTTGCCGGCGGTATGGGTACAGAGTCAGATCCGTTTCAAGTTTCAAACGCAGATGAGTTAAATAAAGTAAGGGAATTTTTAGATTATTATTTTATTCAGACTGCAGATATTGATCTTGGAGTATCACCTTGGACAGACGGAGACGGCTGGGTACCAATTGCGGTACAGCAGCTTGACCCTTTTACAGGTAATTACAACGGTAACGGATTCAAGATACAGAATCTTACAATAAACGACAATGCATATCCCGGATTGTTTTCATATACAGACGGAGCAAGTTTTACAGATGTAATACTTGAAAATGTAGATTTGACAGGAGGATGGGAACAGGGTGCTCTTATTGCTGATTGTAAAAACAGTATCTTATTTGGATGTTCTTCATCCGGAACAGTAAATGGAGCCAGTACAGTCGGAGGACTTGTAGGAGTTACTTTCAGCAGTCAGTTTACAGAGTGTTATTCCACCTGTACTATTAACGGAACAGAATATACCGGAGGTTTTGCCGGTGCAGCTCTAGAAGGTACTGTAATTAATGACTGCTATGCTTCAGGTCCTGTAACAGGAACTAACTATTCGGGTGGTTTTATCTCATATTTAGAGAATTCCACTGTTACAAATTCATATTCATCAGGAGCTGTTAGCGGATCAACAAATGTAGGAGGATTGTTAGGATATTCAACCGGTCTGACACTGTCTGACTGTTTCTGGGATACAGATACTTCAGGACAGCTGATATCTGCTGGAGGAACCGGAAAAACAACTTCTGAAATGAAGCTTCAGGCTACATATACCAACTGGGACTATTCTACACCAATATGGAGTATTCATGAAAGTCTTAACAACGGGTATCCTTATCTTGAGTGGGAAGATAGAATTCCGGTGGGGATTCCTTCTAACGTGACATTTGTTAACAATGGAAGCGATCTTACTATAACCTGGGATCCGGTAACCGGAGCAACCGGTTATAAAGTATATTCATCAGTTGATCCTTATGGAACATTCAATTTAGATCTGACAGGTGTTTTCAATGGAGAAGAGTGGACAACTCCTACTCCAGGTGCGAATAAAATGTTCTATTACGTTGTCGCGATAAATCCGACAAAAAAATAATTATCAGATAAATATCAAAAAAGGCAAACAGCAGTTTGCCTTTTTTTTAAATACCATTTTCTTGTATTAATATATGAATATGTTCAAATAATATAATAAGCTTTGTTGAAAAACTGCGGTATTCATTATATACATCTATACGAAATATTTTC